>DIVV01000214.1 GCA_002423385.1 bacterium UBP16_UBA6123 | reverse complement strand
TGCTGCCGGCTTCGAAGTTTTTTTTAATAACTTCTTCACAAAATTCCTTTTATTATATTGTCTCTGTTCTCTGTTCTCTATTTTCCTGTCCTGCCATAAACTTCTTTTATGCCGTTCGTTAGTTTTGCCTCCGCGCGCACGCGCGCGAAGGCGTACGATTTTACGCACCACCAGAACTTAACAATAATGCTCGCGGTAATGCTTTAAAGCGTAACAATTTTTATTATATCACCAAAAATCCTATAAAACTTGATATTTTTAAATAATCGAATTTAATTTATTTGACTTGACATAATCAGACTTGATTTACGGTGTTTTTTCCCGTGAGCCGTTCAGCCAGGTCGCATTGATGCCATTATTGCACCGCATGTGCGCGCGTGCGCGCACATGCAAACAGTCAAGCTGGCAGGAAAAAAGAAAAAGATAGAAGAAAAAGAAAAAGATAGAAGAAAAAGAAAAAGCTATCGATAAACTAACAATAAAGCGNNTAATTTTTTTTAAAATTTTTAAAATTTGTTTTTACCGGCATGTTAAGGAAATGTGAAGGAGCTTTCTTTTTTCACATGTTATATATTATATATTATGAATTTTTATTTTTTTGAGTTGCCGACGTTTGTTTTAATATCATCGAGTATCCATTTAACGGCTTCGAGCAGGTCGGCGGCCATGAAATCCGGGGTCACTTTCCAGTCCTGGCGTTGGTGTTCGTATTCGCCGATGCCGTAGCCGGTCATTACCATTATGCTTTTGAGGCCGAGTTTTTGTCCGAATTCGACGTCGGATATTTTATCGCCGATCATATAAGAGCGGTTAAGATCGACGTCAAGTTCGTCTTTAGCTTTGAGTATCATGCCGGGTTTCGGTTTACGGCAGTTACATTCGGCGCGGTAGGGTGGTTTTCCGGCTGACGGATGATGCGGGCAGTAGTAGATCGCGTCTAATTTCGCATTGTTGTGGGCGAGTTCGGCGCGAAGTTTTTCGTGAACGTGTGCTATCATCGATTCTTCGAAGTAGCCTCGGGCGACTCCGGCCTGATTGGTGGCGACTATCGCCAGCACGCCGGCGTCGTTGAGCAGTTTAACGGCGGCGGCGGTATTGGTTAAAAGTTTAAAGCGCGACAGGTGGTTGACGTATCCGACTTCTTCGGACATGGTTCCGTCGCGGTCGATAAAAACGGCTATTTTTGACATGATTTAATCCTTTCTATATCTTCGGTAAGGCTTTGGATTACGAGTTCGGCGTCTATATTTTTCATGCACAGGTGGTGGCCTTCGGGGCAAATTCGTTTTTTACAGGGCGAGCATTCTATTTCGCGTCTTATTATTTTATAATCGCGTGAAAGCGGGTAGGTTGATTTATGATCGGTCGGGCCGAACACGGCCGTTATCGGAACGCTGAAAGCCGCGGCTATATGCATGGCGCCGGAATCGTTGGTTAAAAATAGCGAGCAGCGTGATATCAGGGCTATAAGCTCACGGATTGAGGTTTTAGCGCACATATTGAAGGCGCGGCCGGTCAGGCCGGCGCATATTTCTTCGCCGATTTTTTCTTCGGCGGCGGCGCCGAATACCATTATTTTAAGATTATCGAATTTAGAGGCGAGGCTGCGGACTGTTGCGGCGTAGCGGTCGGTGAACCATCGTTTGGCTGGCCCGAAAAAGGCGCCGGGGTTAATGCCGAGAATTATATCGCGCCCTTCGATTATGCCGCGGTCGGCTAATTGGGCGCGTGCTTTTTCTATTTCGGAAGCGTTAAGGTATAATTTATAGGCGGCTTCGAGGCCGCCTGATATGCCGCCGAAAACTTCGTTTATGGCGGGTTGCGTGTCGTCGTTAATGAAAAATCTCAATAGATTCATATAATAATAAATTTCGTGTATGCATAAAATTTCTTTTGTGACAGGCGCTTTCGAAGATAGAATGAAGCCGCGCCCGCCGCGGTTATAGCCTAAAATTTCGCGGCATCCGGCTTTTTTAAGATCGAGCGCCGAGCCGATGGAGTTAGGCAGGCAAATGCCGAGGTCGTATTTGAGCTCACGCCAGGGCATAAATGATTTAATAGCGGCGGCGGCGGCTTTGATTCCATTATCGCGTGAGATCAAACTGATTTTATTAACGGCGGGATTATTTTCAAATACCGGCGCGATATATGGCAGGGCGCAAATTTCGATAAAGGCCTCCGGGAAGAGGCTGTGGAGTAAATCGATAAAGGGCGTGCTCATAACGGCGTCTCCGAGCCAGTTGGTGGAGCGCACCAATATTTTTTTATATGAAGCGTGTTTAATTATATTAATATTCATAAAATAGAAAAAGTCGTAACTTAAAATCATCAATAAAAATCGTAACTTATCAATTGACCGATTCGATATAAATCAAATCATAAATCGTGTCGTGTCGTGTTATGTCGTTTTATTTATTATCGATTTCGTCAACAGTGCGCGCCAGAAAGTAAAGTTTACAATATTTAACGAAAACGTAAAACGCCGAAAGTATCGCCAGCAGGAGGCCGTGGAACCCGTCGAGAAAGCCGCGCTTTATAAAATACTGTTTTAAGAAGCCAAAAACCGGGTTGAACAATATTTTAGCGGCGGAAGGTTTCGCGCCGTGATCCAATAGATCGCGTGCGGCTAAAGAGGTATATGAATTAAACTTATCGAAGTACTGTTCGAGCGAATCGTAGGTGTAGTGGCGCATATAGTTATGTTTGTCGATTTTAATGACGGCGCCGTTGACTTCGAGTGACTCATGCACCCGCGCTTTTTTGAATGCGCCCGCGCCGCGTTTTATAAGGCGCAGCGTATAATCGGGGAACCAGCCGGAATAATTAATCCAGCGGCCGAGAAAGGAGCTTTTACGCGGCGCGTAAAAACCGGCGGCTTCGTAAAAGCGGCTTTCGAGTTTTAACGCTTTAAAGGCGGCTATCCAGTCTTTAAGGCCGGGTGTTAGTTCCTCGTCGGCGTCGAGAATGAATATATAATCTTTGCCGGCGTATGAAATGGCTTTATTTTTTTGCGAAGCGAAGCCGGCGAATTTATTATGATAGATTTTAGCGCCGTATTTCGAGGCTATTTCGAGGGTTTTATCGGCTGAGCCTGAATCGAGAATTATAATTTCATCGGCTGTATCTTTAATTGATTCGAGCGCGCGCCCGATATTTTTTTCTTCGTTAAATGTGATAAAAACGAATGAAATACTTAAATCATTACGGCCGGCTATCGGATTAGCGTCGCTTGTGACGGAGTTGTTATTCATGTATATCACACCCGCCAGCGTTTATGGAACCAGAACCATTGTTCGGGGGCCATTTTAACGTATTTTTCAATCATATCGGTTATTGCCTGCGTGCATTTTGTTATCGTTTCGTCTTTCGTGCAGCCGGCCTCAAAGTCGCGGGCGTATATGGGGGCCTCTATGTAAATGTCGTGCGTATAGCAGTCAGCGGAGCGGATCATAAAAACCCCGTATATGGGGGCGTTCGCTTTAATTGAAAGTGCGGCCGGAAGGGAGGTGCTCATGCAATCGAGGCTGAAAAATTTATTTTTAACGCCGGAGTTATCGGTATGCTGATCGGAAACGATACCGGCGAATTTTTTATTTTTAATCAGGCGCATACATTTAAGAGCGGCGTGGTTGCGGTCGAGCGGCTTGTTGGAGGTTACCGAACGGAATTCATTGACTGTCTTATGTATTTTAATATCGCGTTCCACTATTAAGATGCTGAGGTCTATACCTAATTTTCCGACTATAACGGCGAGCATTTCCCAGTTACCGAGATGCGAGGATATAATGATTCCGCCTTCGCGGCCCGAAATGGCGTTACGAAGATGGTGCAGCCCGTGTATCCTGAAATTATCGCGCAGGCTTTTAGTGCGCTGGAGGTTACCCATCCATAAAAATTCAAAAAAATTAAGGGTTTGAGCGATATAGATATTTTTGATTAAAAGTTCGGTTTCGGCTTCTGTAGAGCAGATTCCGGCTTTTTTGATATTATCGGCGAGCGTCTGCTTTCGCAGGGGCAGAAGATAATAAAAAAGCGCGCCGATAAATTTAAGTTTAGATATGGTTTTAATATTGAACCGTGAAAAAAATGCGACCGACAGGCGTAAAAGTTTATCGGCGGCGTTATCGGCGATCGTTTTAATTTTCGGATTATTTTTTAAAAAGCTCATTTGCCCTGTCCTTAATCGCTTTAGGCGCTGAAGATTTCATTATATCAGCCCTGAGATTTTTAGCGTCTTTTTTTTGTCTGGTTTTAACGTATATTTCCAGAAGTTTAAGCCGCGCATCATTTATGACGGCGGTGTCTTTGAATAATATTTCGACCTTAAGAAGGTTTTTGACGGCCTCTTCCGTGTTATTCATCGCGTAATAGGCGTCGCCGAGCAGGTAATGTATTTTAGCGAGCAGCTCGATATCCTGAGCGTCGGAGGCGAGCAGTTCGAAATTTTCGACGGCTTTTGGATAGTCTTTTTTATCGTTATAAACCATAGCTTTATTGAAGCGCGTCTGAAGACGGATATGCTCGGGCGCGTCACTCGATGAGAGTATTTCGTCGAATATGGCTATAGCGCCGTCGTAATCGGCGAGAGCGTTTTTAGCGCGGCCTTTTAAATCGCGAAGCTCGTAAAGGCTGAAAGTGTTTCCGTTTACGTCTTTTTGAGTTAAAAGCTCGTCGCAGGCGGCGAGGCACTTATCGTAATTTTTAGTCTCGAAGTATATCAGTGCGAGCCTATATTTAGCGTCGGAGAGGTTGCGCGGGCTTTTAGAAAGCTGTATTATCTTTTCATAGGCGCGCCGTGCGAGTTCGTTTTCGTTGAGCGCGGCGAGGTTTTTGCCCATTTTAAAAAGCGCGGGCACTATATAGTCGGAATCCGCCGCGGCCGTATCGACTGCCGTAATTATCTGCCGGTATTTTTCGGATAATTTTTTAAAATCTTTGAGCGCGAAATACGCGTCACAGATCTTTAAATCGGCCTCCAGCCAAATGTTGTCGCCGGAAGGTATTTTAGCGAACCATGTTATAGCCTCTTCGTAACTTTTTTCGATCATCGATATTTCGCCGAGGTTAAAATAACTTCTGAATAAGTAATTTGACGATTGAAAATTATTGGTGAAATTAAGCAGCGCTTCGCGCGCCTCTTTATATTTAGCCATGTTAAAGTAGGCCAGGCCTATGTTGAAAGCGGCGTTCGGGGCTTTCAAAGAAGAAGGAAAACGCGACAGCAGCGCGCGGAATTTAGCGATGGCTTCTTCGTATTTTTTCTGGTCGAATAAAATGACGGCGCCCGCGTAAAGGGCTTCTACGCCGATTTCATCGGAAGAATCAGCGACGGTTAAAAAACTATCGAGCGCTTCGGATAACAATCCGTTTTTTTGAAGCGCCATGCCGAGATAATAATCGGTTTCGGCGGATATTTTTGCCGAAAGCCCCTTGATTTTTTTAACTTCTTTAAAAACGCGGGCGGCCTGGTCGTAATTTTTAAGGTTGAAAAGCGATATGCCAAGGCGCAAACCGCAATCGGCGCGGTTTTCGAATTTATCGTAGCCGTTGAAACATTTAGAGAAGTGATCGGCGGCTTCTTTAAAATTCGACTGCGAATAAAAACACCAGCCTGAGGAGTAGTGTATTTTAGGAATATAGGCTGAATAAGCGCCGGCGGCTTTGCCGGTTTTGCCCTCGGCTTCAAGATTAGCCATTGCCAGATTGTAATTTTCGACGGCTTTTTTATACTGCCCTTTAGAGTATAAAATCTCGCCTATATTGTAATAAACCGGCGCGGCCATAGGGTCCGCAGAAAATGACTTGAGGAATTTCTCGTAATAATCGACGGCGTCTTTTTCGCGCTTTTCGCGAAGGCTTAAATTGCCGGAAATATAAAGCGCTTCTTTATAACGCTCCGATTCGGCTTCTTCGAGAGAGTCTTGCCGGGCGCCGATAAGTTTGAAATAATCGTCAAAGGCTTTTTTGGCGCCGGCGGTTTCTTTTTTATCGATTAAGTGTCTGGCGCATTTATAAACCGCGTCGCGGTTTAAATCGGGGTTCTGGCTGTTATAGAGTTTGAGAAAATAAGCGTGCGCTTCTTCAGGTTTATCGAGCGAAAGAAGAGTATAGGCCGACGAATAATATACTTCTTCGACGAGTTTAGAGTCTTTGTATTTTTTTTGAAAAAGCTCGTATTTATCGAGGGCGTCTTTATAGTCTTCGGTTTTATAGAGTGATTCGCCTAAAAGGTAGAGCGCGTATTCGCCATAGCGGCTTTTTTCGTAAAAAGCTATAAATTTTTGAAGTTCGGATGCGGCCTGCTTATATTTTTGCATATCGAAAAGGCCTTTAGCGAATTTAAATGCGCGCGCGGCTTTTTCGTCTTCGGTAAGAGTTTGCGCAAGGCCGGTCGCGCCGGATGCGGAAATAAAAAGTATGATTACGATAAAGAATAAGGCTATTTTAAAGTTGAAGCGATTAAAAAAACGTACACTCAATTTTAACCTCCCGTATATGAGCCGATATTATGAACATGTGCATTTAAGCAGCAACGAATCGCCTTCGCCGTACCAGTTGAGAAATTTAGTGTTATGATGATTTAAAATTTCGAAGAAATTGCCGGAGATTGATAGTTTAACCATGCCGGCTATCTTCGCTCCGCTTATCATCAAAGCGTGCGGCACGCTTATTGAAAAATCTCCGCTGGTGTGGTCCTGCGTGTGCATTCCGAGAATGTCGAATATTATGAATCCCTCCTGCATATCGTTTAAGATGTTATCGACGCATTCATATTCGCCGGTTTCGATTTTAATTTTATATTCGGAGCACAGAAAAGATTCGGCGCTCAAATAAGGAGTCGGGGGCATTTCGGCTTTTTTAGCGTATTTGAGATCGAGTATCGGCGTCTGGAGTTTTCCGTTTTTAACGAAATAAACGGGCGCGCAATAAACCCCTTCATAAGTCAGCGGTATGTTATTAACTTCGTACTCGTCGAAATCGGGCTCGAATTTAATGCTTATGTCGTCGCGAAAATGCTTTTCCTGTGAGTTGAATTCATCGAGGGCGAAGCGCGACTGTTTTTCGACGACCGGCCTGCCGTGGAGATTGGATAGAATATATTTAGATATGAAAGAATCGCTTACCGACGGGGTTAAGATTATATTTTTAACGGCCGGTTTTGGCAGCATGTCTATCTTATCGGCGGAGGAGTTAAACGAAGGATAGAATTTAAGCGCCTTTTCGATTATCGCGGATATATCTTTGAGGGTGAACATTCTTCTTTTAATAAATGAGTCTGAATACTGGTTATCGATTTCAAAAGCTATTCCGGCAAGGCTGAATTGAAAATCGTAAACGGGCGTCGCGGCCTTCGGGCCTAAAAATATAAAGCGCCGGTTGATGGTGGCGAATGCGTTGACCGTGATCAGCTTTGATATGGGTCTTAGTTTCGTGTCGATATGCTTGATAGCTTCGAATAAAAATTCGGCCTTTCCGTCGATTATTCCGGCTATTTCTTCGTCGTACATTTTATATTTGAGCGCGTCGTTATTATCGAAGGCTTCTTCGTGCCATATCGCCGGCGCCCATTCGTCGTGAAAGGCTTTTTCACGCCAGCCGCCGATTTCATCGGAAAAATTCATAATAGCGTCGTAATTTAAATTGACGTTCGATACTTTTTTATCGAGCCAGCGTATATAAAGAGAAGCCGTGAGGCTTTTAGAGATCGAAGGCATGTTGTAGGGGCCGAGCAGTTCGTTTTCTTTCTGACCGAGAGTCAAAGACTCGTTGTAATCGGCGGTGAGCCTGAAATCTTCGGCTGTAAAATCTTTATGGGCGTTAAGCCTGTTTAAAAAATCGGATAATATCGTTAAAACTTTATCTTTCATTTCATCCTCTCTGAACTGTATTTTATTCAATCAACCGATAGTTATATCGTCGTCTTTATCGATTACCAGATAGTAGTTCGAGCCGCCCGAAGAAGGCACGCCCTGGCCGTTTTTGCCACACATCCCCAGCGCGTCGCTTTTGACGGGGCCTATCGCCGATATTATGGCTTTAAGCGCCGACAGGGTTTTTCCGGCGAATATAGCCGGTTTGTAAAGCCGCGGCTCGTTTTTATAATTCATTTTATAGATCATCGAGCAGTTGAAGACGAAATCGCCGGCCGCCGGGCTTACCTGGCCGCCTTTATAGCCGAGCAGAAGGAGCGTGTCGCATTCTTCGGCTATAAGCCCGTTGTCTGAGAGTATTTTATTGACTCCTGAAGGGCTTAATTCATAAAACTTTTTATCGGTTTTAATCGGATTTGAATGTTGAAGCCTGATATTGGTCATTCGCGGGATCGCGGGGCAGTCGAAGCCTTCGATCCTTTCGGAGTTTTCGTTGGCGACGCCGGCCTCGCGCGCGGAGAATATGTCGCACAGGCTTTTTTCCACGACGCCTTTTTTAACTATCGCGGTCTGGGCGCGTAAATTACCGTTAGCGCCGGCGGGCTGCCAGGCGTAATCGTTGAAAATCGGACCGTCGGTTATATCGATATTTTCGGACGCCACTTTTTCGCCTTTTATAAATTTTTCGTTTTTCCATAGTATCGAGCCTTTGTGAAGGTCGGCTTCGGCGGCGTGGCCGAAAGCTTCGTGCGCGAGGCCTTTAGCGAGTGCGTAATCTATTACGACGCGGTATTTTCCCGATTCTATTGACGGAGCGGAGCAGAGTTTTACCGCTTCGCGGCCGTAAAATTCGGATTGGCTGAGAAATTCGCCGTGCGTGGTTTCATCGTAAATAACGCTCAGATCGGAAGAACCGAGGCGCGCGCCGACGCTGGCCGTTTTTCCGCCGTCTTTAGCCGTTATGGAGCTTGAAAGCGCGGTGCGCGGTATGCCGAAAGAAGAAAAAGTGCCGTCGGAGCGCATAATAATAAATTCGTCGATGACTATCGAGCAGTTAGTAGTTACTGATAGTCGCGTTTTGTCTATTTCGCAGCTTTTTTTATTGGCGGCTTTAACCCGTTCGATTATATCGTTTAATTCATAGTTTTCGAAAGGGTGGCGGTAATCGCCGTTGATGATATTAAGCTGGGGTTCGAGACTGAATATATCGGTATTTCTTTTGATATCGAAAGCCGACGAGGCTTTGATGAGATTTTTCAGCGCATCGCAAACGGCGTTAAAATTAATTTCAGGGTAGGTGTTAGACGAGATGAAAGCCGAGGCGCCCTGAGCGTCGAAGGCGTGTATTCCGGCGCCGCGGCGGGCGCTCGAGGTTATATCGCTTAATTCGCCGTTGATGATGGTTATACTTACCGCGCGCTTTTTTTGTATTCTGTTTATAAGATATATCTTTTCGGTTTCATAAATTTTGAGAGCGCCTTCATACATGGCCTTTAAAATCTCATGATCGTCGCGCGTTTCAATGAATTTAAAAGCGTCGTCGAAACCCGTCCGCGTTTTTTTTGTATGCGCCATTATATTTCTCCTTTTATCATTTTCGTTCTTTTCCGGTATATATTATGATGGAGAATTTTATCAAATATAAACCTGGATGTCAATAATTTTAATGCGCCGGTAATTAAATGGCTTAATTAAACAGCTTATTGATTTTAAAGTTTTTATCTGTTATAATTCAATCTCAAAGTTATGGTTTTAAAAACCTGTTTATTGTCCGGAGCGAAAATAACGGAGGAAGGCAATGATTAAAAAATATGACGACGTGGAATGCCGCGTCAATAAAAACGTACGCGGCGGCGAGGGCGAAATAGTGGCCCGTTATTATTTAAACGAAAATTCGTCGAAGCTGCGTTTTAATTCTCTGAACTTAAATGAAATGGAGCCCGGAGCGACGATTGCGGAGCATACGCATACGGGCGAAGACGAGTTTTATTTTATAACGGAGGGCCGCGGCACGGCTATACTCAACGGCCGGAAATTCGAAGTCGGCCCCGGTGACGGATTTATGTGCAGTTCGGGTTCTTCACATGGCATATTCAACGAGCTGACCAATCAGAAACTTAAATTCATATCTATATTTTTTAAATAATTATTTATCTTGTTATAAAACTCCAGTTAAGCGGAAGCAGGGCCTGGCCGGTCGATGATTTTATCGCCGCGCTCAATTTTACTTCGTATTTTACGCCATGTTCCAGATAACCGGCCGGCCTGAATATGACTTTTTTCATGCGCTGGTTATATAAAATTCTACCTTCCACTTTTTTTTCTCCGCCGCTTACTATAAACGAAGCTCCGTTTATGCTCGAAGCGTCTAAATCCTGGCTGAATACAGCCGTTATGCTCGAATCTACCTTGATGTCGTTCATGTTTTTATTAGGGTAAATAGCGGTTATAAAAAAACTGGCTTTTTTATCGCGCGGTATCATTCCGACATCGGAAAGTCCGGGACCGGTTTGCTTAAATTCCGAAGAGCCGCTCGTTTTATTACCAGCATTACTTTGCGCGCCGCCGTTTTCTTTTCCCGCACCTGCGCCGGCTTCGGCGGGCTGCGCCTGCGCTATGGCGTCTAAATTACCTTCGGCCAGTATCTCTTCGATAGGCACTCCGTTTATCATGCCTTTAGGCGAAGGCGCGGCGGGAGGATTGAAAGATTTCATCGATTCCCCGGCCGGCTGCTGAATTGTGGAGTTTTCGACCGGCTGCGCCGCCGGGGAATTTCCGGCGGTCTGCGCTACAGTAGCGTCTTCGGCCGGTTCGGCTGAAACGTCTTTATTTTCGTCTTCGTTTTCCACGTCGGGGTTTCGCGTATTGACTTCGCCGTATCTTTCGGCTTTTTCGAGTTTAACGAGGCCTTCATCGCTGTCGGATAATCTTGGCTGTCTTGTCGTTATCGCCGTCGGCGCCGGATTGGGCGAATATATGGAATCGCTTTTTGACGGCGGATTGCTCATCTGGGTATAAACCGACTTCGGATTGTTTATTTCCTGGCCGGTTATTATGCCGCCGGGGCGGGAATATACTTTATTGGAGCCGTCGAAGTTATCGGCTATATTGTTTTTAACGGTCTGCCGCCCCGAATCGTTCGCGGCGCGCTCGAACGACATTGCCGCCTCGCGCGGAGTTTCTATAAAGTTTTGATTATTTTGCAGATGTGATTCGTCTAATACGCCGGTGCCGTTAGAGTGCGCGTCGTTTAAAGGAGAATTTACCGACGGCAGCGAGTCGATCTGAGCGGCGAGTTTATTGGCTGTTTTATAGTCGTCCGATAAAAATTTAGCTATCTGGTCTTTAAGAGTTTCGTTCATCGCCTCGTCTATTATATCGGTTTTATCTACCGTGTCTTTGATTCTTGCGGAGTTTATCTTTCCGTAAGCGCCTTTATCAGAGCTGTTATAACGATTATTCATTTCATCAGGCGAGTCGTCGGCGTATAATTCGCCTTTATAGGTAGTATCCGCGACTCGTTTGGCGCTGATATTACCCATCGCGCTTTTGTCAGATACCGACATTGCGGCTACGGCGTCGCCGGCTGGAAGTAAATTGCGAAGCGCGGTTTTTTGCGGCTCGTTTTCGTTCATAGCGCCGCCGTTTTCGCCAGCAGCTTCCGCCGCCGCAGGAGAAGCGGAGCTCATATTTGAAAAATCGGCCGAGCCCATCGTTTTTTGGAGCTTAACCTGCATATTAGCGTCGCTTTCAGCCGCGACGGATGTGACGTTTGCCGACTGGGCGATGCGTCCTTTGAGGCCGCTGCCGGTTTTAAACTGCCACATGATGGTTTCGGCGAGTCCCATTCCTTCGAGGTCTTCAATGGTTTTTGCCGCGGTTACGTTATATATTTTATTGGGCGCGAGCGTGCTCCATGGGGCGAATGTCGCCTTATCGGATGATTGCTCGTAAATTACCCGTCCCTGAATGGATTTAACTCCATCGGTAACGAAAAACGAATACGGTGTAATTGTAGAAGCTTTCATTTTTCTGTCGAAATAAACGCATATCGACGAAGATATATCCACGTCGGTTTCGCCTTTATCGGGAGTTATTTTAACTATGGCAGGGCTGCGTTTGTTCCAGCTTTTGCCTATTATAAACTTCCATTTTTTTTCGCGCTGCATGTAATTTCCGGCAAGGTCCATTACGCCTCCGGTAACTCGAACGTTATATGCCCGGCCTTCATCGAGAGGCTGTGCTGGCGTGAATATGGCTTTTTTCTGTAATGCGTCGTAATATATCTTACCACGCACCTCCGTTTCGCCGTCCATTACTCTGAAAGTGAATGAATTAAGCGAAAAATCTTTAACGGCTTCGTTGAAAGTTGCGGTGATCTGAGCGGCGGCGGCCACGTTTTCCTCGTTGTCTTTCGGGGATGTAGTTATTATGTTAGGCCCGAGGGTATCTTTTCCGCCGGCGTCGGCTGTTTTGAACATATCTTTGACTTTAGCCGTGACTACTTTAGTTATGGTGGTAAATTCCCACGAATAATCGCGCTCGAGCCTTTCACCGAATATGTCTTCTATTTTTTCGGATATGGTTATTCTGTATTTGCGGCCCGTTTTAAGTTTGCCGGCGGGAGTAAAAACCGCGGCATTAGTTTTGGCATTATATTCGATTTTGCCGAAAATATATTCTTCGCCGTCCTGGAGAGCGAAGTTGAATATATTAAAAGTGCCGGGGTTCATTCTTTTATTAAATCTTACTTTAATTTTTTCATCGATATTGATCATATCGGAAGAAGGCGCTGGAAACATTTCGACTATTTCGATTTTTTTCTCGCGATATCCTGGTTTTTCGGCGTCGTCGATGACCTGGTTTTCAGCGGATTCTATATCGGGAGAATTTCCGCCGGCTTTATTTACGCGCTGCATTAATTTTTTTATTCTGGCGTTTTCGGTGGTTTTATGTTCAACGGATAGTTCTGGGGCGCTTTCGATAAGCGCCTGCGGAGAATCGTCGCCGGTTGAGGCTAGCGAGTCTGAAGCCGTTATGGTTTTAGCCGTTTTGAAGGTATAAGAATAAGCGCGGGCGAGATTGTTTCTCGAAGCGTCGCTTATATCGGATGAAATATTTACTTCGAAAAGCGAATCCGGCTTTAAAGGGTTTATAGGAGCGAATATGGCTTTGTTAATATCAGCGTAGTATCTTATGGCGCCGATTATTTTTTCGCGCCCGTGTTTAAGTGTAATAGTGTTTTCGTTTATGCTGGGTTCGAACATTTTCTTGTTGAATATAATTTCTATTTTTGAGCCGGTAGGAACGTTTACAGCGGATACGGTCGGTGAAACATCGACTATTACGGGCGGGTTTTTGTCGTTTTTTTTCACGGTCGTAAATTTCCAGACCTTATCCGACACCATTGTCGTGCCGTTTAAATCGCGGACCATGCGGCTTATCGTAACGTAATAACTTCTTGCGGCCTGAAGATTTTCCAGCGGTGAAATTACGGCTTTGCAAAGGTCGTTATTATATTTTACCGTAGTGGATATATCGGATATTCCGTCATTGAGCGTTACGCTGAACTCGTTTATATCCTCTTCGCGCATTTTTTTATTGAAAGTGGCCATTATTTTAGTGTCGAGAGTAATATCGATTTCGCCGTCCTGCGGATGAACATTAACTACGACAGGCGCCGATGAGCTAATCGATTCGGCGCCGGGAACCTTCACGCCGCGAGCGGTTGAAGCTTCCGCGCGGCACGGGGCGAATAAAATAAACGCCAGAGCGATCGCAATGGTGACTTTTAAGTATTTATCGGCTTTGATAATGGTCTTTAAATTGTATAAATCATAAATCATAAAATCATACCCGCATTTTTAAAATTATTATTTCTCTCTATATATTTCGTAATAAAGTTGAAAAAGTTTATAGATTTTTTATAAGGCTTGAAAAAAGGAGCTGTAAGAAAATAAAAACCGCGGAACTTATTCGTATGAAAGGTAGTAAAGTAGTTATAAATCAAAAATTATGAATTGGAGGAATAAATTATGAAAAAACAAATATCGAATTATTTACCCGCATTTTTTATAATGTTCGCAATTATGCTGTCATTTATCGTTAATGGATATGCAAGCGAGATATCTGAGGTAAAAAACAGTCTTCAGGACAGTTCTATTTCAAATAACGCCGCCGAAGCCGCGGCCGCGAGTACGGCCGCCAACAATAAGAGCGGCGTTGTATCGACTGATTGCCTGAACGTCAGAACGGGCCCGTGGGGCGAGATCATAGGGACCGTCGGTTCAGGCCAGAAACTCGATATTATAGGCAAAGAAGGCTGCTGGTATAAAATCAATCATAACGGCGGCATCGCATATGTCCACTCGGGTTATGTAACGACCGAAGATGCTCCCGCTACGGCGGGCGATCAATACGTGGATGTCGGCAACGATACCTTGAATGTCAGAACGGGCCCATGGGGCGATATTATCGGGTCACTGTCGAATGGCGCTTCCGTTGAAGTTCTCGGAACAAGCGGAGAATGGTCGATTATAAAATATAATAATCGTGAAGCTTATGTTTATACGCAATATTTATCGAAAGACAAGCCGGCGCAAGCCATAGCTTCAACCTCCGGTACGCCTTCGGCGAGCGGTTTTATCAGACCCGTCGATGGCGGAGACATTACAAGTCCTTTTGGCATGAGAACGCATCCGGTCACGGGCGTTGAAGAGTCAATGCACTACGGCGTCGATCTGGGCGTCGGAACCGGCACCGATTTGAAAGCGCTCGGTAATGGCACCGTCGAAGACGTTTACTGGTGTTATGGCGGCGGCAATACGATAAAGATAAAATATGACAATGGTATCTCGTCAGTATATATGCATTGTCTCGATTCAACGATATCCGCGGGCGATGCAGTTGCTCCGGGGCAGATCGTCGGCCATACGAATAATACCGGAGCATGGACAACCGGCCCGCACCTGCATTTTGAGTTGCGTGACGCGAACGGCGAGGCGGTAAATCCCCAGGATTACATAAACATATAATTTATGGTGAAATCAAAAGGATTAAATTTATGGAGGCAATTGAATGAATAAATATAGTTTATGTAATTTTTTAATAGTATTGACTTTATTATCGATTATAATAATAGGTGACGTAAAAGTGCTGACAGCGGCGGAACCTGTTGGAGCGGCAGCCGGAGCTTCAGTTTTGCCGGCGGTTAAAGATTTTGAAACCAGCGAAGTTTGTTCGTTGAAGACAGGCTCAGGCAGCGAAGAAATAAGTCTTGGCGAAACAAAAGGCCCGAAATTTCTCTCTTGTGGCCCGTCTTCTTTTGCCCTCGATAAAAATGAAAGACTTTATATCGTTGACGCAATGAACTTTAAAGTTCTTCTGATCGATAAAGGCAAGGTAGTTAAAGTTTTAAGATATCCCGAAGGCGAAACTCAAAAACATAAGTTTTATATCTCGGATATAGCGGTTTCAAATGACGGCAAAACGTTATATCTTTTAAACCAGACGTTAAAATCCTTATTCGTAATGAATGAAAACGGTAAAATAAAAAACGAAATAAAATTTTCAAAACAAACGGTGCGGCCTTCTAAAATTTACATAGCGGAAAACGGCAATGTAGTCATCCGCGATGGCGGCGGCATTAAAACGCTCGTTTATTCTCCGGCCGGAAAGTTACTCGGAAGTCTCGCGGGCGGGGAAATAAGCAATATCGTCAATAGAGATGGTTTTCTTTATGTTCTTGGCGAATTTGATAAAGACGGCCGCGATATACTATTGATGGATCCTCTACATGATCGCAAATCGAAAGTTTTCGCGCGGCTTACGAAGGTTATAAAAGAAACCAAACCTTATGATTACCAGATAATCGGAACGGACGCGAAACAAAATCTATACGCTTCGATAGTTGAAAAAATAAGAGAAGATGTTATTCAGACCATGCTTTATAAATTCGGCAAAGACGGAAAAGTAATGTCGAGGACGAAAATTCTTCCGTTCAAACAGCTCTGGAATACGTCGCCGACGCGACATTTTGCCGTTTCGCCAGCCGGGAATGTATATGCGTTCGCCTCGGATGATAAATTTGAAAGATTGCTCATATACAAAGTTACTTCAAAATAACTATCGCTTGCGGCAAAGGCGTCATAGATAAATCACTCATAGCGACGATATAACGGTCAATAAATCAAAATTTTTAAAAAATTAATCATAATAAAAAAGGCCGGAAAAATTATTCCGGTCTTTTTTTACTTGATCGTAGTGGATGCTGGTTATCGCGCAGGCGACTCCGAAAGAAAAAATGCTGGTCATTACAGCTACACTTTTTTGAGCCCCGCCGCCGGCTGCGCTGGCCAGCTCGTCGTCTGAAGACCTAGTTAAACGTGTAAGAGAATTCGGTATAACCGTCGCCGGCTACGTTGGTCAGGCCGCCGCCGGTTACGTTAGCCAGCTCGTCGTCTGAAAGTTCTTTATTTGAGTTAGTGTTATCCATAACTTCAGCGCGCGCCGCGTGCAGATCTTCGTTCGAAAATTCGAACCCTGCCGTTTTTCCAAGTTGAATGAGCTTATCGGCGAGGGCTTTTTCCGTTTCCTGATGGTGCGCTTCCATTAACCCGGCGTATTTTTTCTGAAAATCGGCGTCTTTTTCCATTTTAGCGAACATCTTTTTTACGTTGTCTTTACTCATTGATATTTCTCCTCGATTTTTCTCTCGATTTTTATATTATTGGTTAAGGTCCGTGATCGCCTGAGGATTCGGGAGTCTGGTTATAGTTCCGTTGTTGGAATACGCGTAAAGATTAACGAATTGAGCGGTCGAACCGGATGATTTTTTCGGCGTTATTACGACAAAATTCATTGCAGAGCCGTTAGGATTGTGGTCTATCCAGGTGCCCGAGTTGGCGTATATGGTTTTTTGCGATTTAGTATTCGTTGATTCTTTAACGAGCGCCACGTGTGAGTGGCCGAATACGACGATTCTCTTGTCAGATGCGGAATTTTTGAAGTATTGCGAATCGGCCTTTTCGTCTAAGTCGGTAAAAGAGGCGGCCTTTGTAATCGCGTCTTTTACGGGTATTTTAACCGGCACGAGGTTTAGTTCCTGTCTGCGGTCCCAATTGTCCTGTGCGCCTTTGTAGAGGTTTACATCTATCGGGCCGTCCGGCGAGCTTTGATAAGGAAATATATCGCTGAGCGCATATGAAGCCGTAAAACCGTCGATATTGGTTTTAATGATTTTGTCGTTGAATCCTTCTTTTATCGGCAGGGCGGTTAAGATGCCTTTAAAAGTCATGTAATAGTAATATAAAAGCGACTGGCTGGCGTCGGTTGAATTTAATTTTATTTCAGGCGGTTTAATCTGCGATACGGTCTCGCCTTTAATGCGTTCTACTACCGAAGTGGTGGCTACTCTGGTGAAAAAATATCCGGGAGGCATTATTGAATCGGTTTTTGTTATATCTCTGTTTGAAATGGGGTCCGGGGCGCAGAAATAATTATATCTGTGCCCATGTTCAATGGCTATTTCCGGGTGGCCGACCGGAGAATATGTGCCGAGGCCTTTAACGTCGCGCGCCTGCGAAATGCCGGGCAGAATGCTTTCTACATTGGCGTCGGTTATCGATATATCGTGATTTCCGGGAACGTAGGTCACTTTGATCTTGCCGTCTTTTATTATGTTGTTGAACGCGTCTATTACGTTTTTATTCGCCGCGGCAATTCTTGCCACGAAGTCGGACTGCGTTTTTCCCTGATAGGTATCCACGTCGGAAGGCACGAACCATTCGTCGAGAAGGTCGCCTGCGATGACAAGCTCTTTAACGTTCGGAGCGAGCCTGACCTTATTTAAAAAATCGGTGAGCGCGGCGCCGTGGCCGGTGCCGTTTCTGTCGAATTCGCTGTAGCTGAGGTCAGCGCCTAAATGTATGTCGCTTATACATATTATCTGATTTCTTTCGCCGTTTAACGCGGTTATGCCTTCGGCGTTAAGGTTGAATGAATAATTAGTGGCGAAATAGCCGACGAAATCGCCTCCCATCGACATTCCGTTTTTGGATTTGATTTTGCCGCCTATCATTATTTTATAATGCTCGCCTTCGGCTAATTTGGCGCCGTTCTGTCTGGAAATAGTGAGCTGCATCGGCATGTTGTTATCGAAGGCCGTCGAGCATAAAATCTCTTCGGCCGCGCCGCCGGTTTTGATTCTATAAAGTTTTACTTCGCCTGAGACGGTATTTACGTCGATTTGTTCGCTGAAGTTGACGGTAATTTTATCGGTTGAATCATTAACGGAGGGGCTGTCTGCCTTCGTTGACACCAAAATGCCGGGATATGCGGTCAGTGAAGTCGGAGCTTCGGTGGTGGATGACGATGAACATCCCAAAGAAATAAAAATTCCGATTAGTAGAAGCGAATAGATAACTTTTTTCATAATTCTCCTTTTGAATATTTAGATAGTGATAACAACGAAAGATTGAACCGAGTCTATCAAAACGGTTCTTATTTGTCAAGATAAAAGTTGTCGAAGGTCACCAAAGGTCGATAAAGAACGTTAAAAGTTATTTTTTTCACCATTTCGATTTACTTTCACATTCGCTTTTAATGATTCCAAAATTGCATCTAATCATAAAACTTTTATAGAAAGTCGCGTCCCAAAATCACGCCAGAAAAATCACGTTAGAAAAATCTTGAAAAAAAAGGCGATATAGTTTAGAATATATTTTTTCAAATCAGTTGAAAGTCATGCTTAACAAAATTAAGGAGCGCTAATGAATTTAAGAGAAGTGATTATAATAACGGTGGTCGCCGTAAGCGTCTTTATGATAAATCTCGACGTAAGCATAACCAATATAGCCATGCCTACGTTTAATTCCTATTTTAAGGTCGGAACGGGCGATACCGCAAAAATTGTGCTGGCCTATCTTTTATCGCTTAGCGGCTTTCTTCTGATTTTCGGTAAATTAAGCGACGAGTATGGTTCTAAAAATATTTTTATTCCGGGTATTTTAATTTTCAAGATAGCCTCTATTTTTTGCGCCGTTTCTCAAACTCTTTATTTTCTGGCGGTTTCAAGATTTTTTCAGGGGATCGGCGGCGCCATGATAGCCGCGACTTACGGCGCTATCGTCGTGCAATACCTACCGGCAAAAATAAGTGGAAAGGCTTTCGGCCTGATAACGGCGGCCGGCGGCGCAGGTTTTGCATTAGGCGCTCCCATCGGCGGTTATATAATTGAAAAAGCGAGCTGGCACTGGATATTTATCGTCAACGTTCCGATCTGCCTGATCACTTTTTTAACGGCCGTTTATATTTTTCGTTCCAGTTCGGCCGTTATTTGCCCGGCCCATGCCGCGGGTGAAAATGAGCCGGCCGCGGTCTCTTGCGCCCCCAGGTCTCTAACTTTCGATTATCCGGGCGCGCTTTACTGTTTTATTTTTCTTGCGGCCTTTGTTTATGCGGTTAATCAGGGGAAAATAGACGGCTGGCTTTCGCCTTATATTTTATTGAGTTATCTGGTTTTTATAATATTTCTGCCTCTTTTTATCTGGCGTGAAAAAACCGCGTCGGAGCCGATTCTAGATTTTTCGGTCCTTTTCGACAGGAATCTTATAGGCTGTTTTATAGCCACTATAGCCGTTATTATGACGCTCGACGGCCTCAGTTTTTTCTTTCCGCTCTTTTTTGAAACCGCTAAAAAAATGACGCCGGCCGAAACAGGCAGATTGCTTATGGTTTTCCCTTTGCTTTCGCTTTTTTTAAGCCCTTTCGCGGGGCATCTTTCCGATAAAAAAGGCCCGGCTTTAATAGCGCGCATATCGCTTTTTTTAATAACGGTTTCCACGGTTCTATTTTGTTTATTTAATCAGACGGTAAGTTTTTTTATAGTGAATCTCGCGCTTGTAATATTCGGCGCTGGCCTCGCTCTTTTCTTCCCTTCGGTTACCGCGCTTGTAATGAGCCACGCGCCGGCGGGCCGCGAAGGGCTTGCGACCGCGCTCTATTCTTCGGTAACTAATATCGGCAGCATACTCGGCATATCCGTATTCGAATGGCTTTTTGCGGTGTCCAATCCGGCCGGGCATTCGACCTATATATTAAGCGCGGCCGATGTTTCGAAAGGATTTAACTCGGTGGCCGTTTTATCGACGTTCTTATGCGCAGCCGGATTTATTGCCGTTATAACTTCGCGTGAAAATAAATTATAATTAATATTTAATTGATTTATTCGCTTGTTTGTAGTATAATTAACCCATGCAATTTAGTGAAGGCCACGTTCCCGTATTATTAGACGAGTTTTTATCGCGATTCGGCATTTTAAGCGAAATAGCCCTGCGTTGCGGACGCGACAGCTTTGTCGATTTTACTTTCGGCCTTGGCGGCCATTCGATCGCACTTCTAAATAGATACGCATGGCTTAAGATCATCGCCTTCGACGCGGACCCCGAAGTATGCCTCATGGCGGAATCAAGGTACGCCGGATATATCGAAACCGGCCGCCTGACTATAATTAACGCCAATTTTACCGAATTCGATTCTTTGATAAGTCCCGACAAATTAAACTGCGTATTCGGCGCTATCGCCGATTTCGGCATATCCAATTATCAGCTTTTTGAAAAGGGACGCGGCTTTTCATTCGACGACGATCAGTCTTTAGATATGCGCGTTAATCCGGATTCTCACGATATCTCAGCGGCGGATGTCGTTAACGAATTTCCGGCGGAGCGGCTCGCCGATATTTTTTATTCGCTTGCCGATGAGCGACTGTCGCGTCAAATAGCCCGAGCCATAGTCGAAGCCAGAGACGTTAAAAAAATCGAAACCTGTCGTCAGCTCGCTGAAATAGTCAGAAAAGTCTATAAACGTCATCCCGATATAAAAACGGGCGTCGATTTTGCGACTAAAACCATAATGGCGTTAAGGATATTGGTTAACTCGGAGTTCGAAAACATAAAAACGCTGCTTCAAAAGACGTCTTCGAGTTTTTGCAAAAATTCATGGTTGTTTACGATAACTTTTCATTCGAATGAAGATCGTATCGTGAAGGAGTTTATTAAAACGGAGTCGCGCGGCTGCGTTTGCCCCATAGAAATCGTTTTGTGCCGCTGCGGCCATAAAGCCATGGTAAAGCCGGTCAACAGAAAACCATTGTGCGCCGGAGACGATGAGCTGCGAAGCAATCCGCGCAGCCGTTCGGCGAAGATGCGTATAATAGAATTTATTTAATTTAATTTGAGTTGAAATGATTAAACTCGCCGTTGACAGAGAAGATAATAACGATATAGCCCTTAAGAGGCAGCTATCTATAAAAAAAATATCGCAGAGCAAAAAGAATGTGGTATTTTTTTATATATTGATAGCGGTTTTGTTGTGTACGATGGTGCTCGCCTATGTATGGTCCTTCGTTAAAATGGTCGAAATCAGGGTGGGGCTCAATAAACTTAGCGATGAATATAAGAACGTATCAAAGGAGCGCGATAATTTAATGGCTGAAAGGGCGAAACTATCCGCTATGAATCGTATCGAGCAGATAGCCAGATCCCAGTTGATGATGAATCTTCCGACGCAGGTCGAATACGTTTCCCTGCTTCAGCCACAGCAGCAGGCGACCGCGGAAAGTTCGATCGTAAGCGGCCGCGCGTCCGATATAACGAAGTGATTTGAGACGATATGTACGATTTTATAGAAGTAAAAAGAACCCATAAAAGTCGGTTAGTATTTGTAGGCGCTCTGGTAGGCGTTTTCGTTTTGTTAGTCGTGGCCAGATTATATCAGGTGCAGGTTAAAGAGCACGATAAATGGAAAGCGCTCGGTCAGAAAACGGTCGGTTACCCCGTCGTGAAAAAAAGAGGAGCGATTTTTGACCGTAATTTAAGTAAACTGGCGATATCCTCGCCGGTTAAATCGTGTTATATTTGCCCGCAGGAAGTGCTTACCAATTCAGAAGGCGTGGCCATGGAGCTTTCAAAGCGTCTTGGCATAAATAAAGAAAAAATTCTTCAGTCGTCGTTAAGAAAGTCTAAATTTGTGTGGATAAAACGCGCGATTAGCTATGAAATCGCGGAAGAAATACAAAAACTCAATCTTCCCGGCGTTTATTTTAAAAATGAATTCAAGCGCGTTTATCCTTATGGAAATCTGGCGTCTAACTTATTGGGCTGCGTGGGGCAGGACGGAAATGGAATTCTTGATAATAAAGGGCTGGAAGGCGTCGAGCTGGTATTTAACAACTATCTTAAAGGCATTACTGGAACCATAAAAAAACAGTTCGAATCAAAAGTTATGGCCGGAGCTAAAAATTGGGACGCTGATTCGCGTTATTTCGGCGGAGTGTCCATTTATCTTACAATAGACGATATCATACAGAGCATAATCGAAAAAGAATTGGACCAGCTCTATAAATCTTATAAACCGAAATCGACTTTTATAATAGTCCAGAACCCGCTTACGGGCGAATTGCTCGGAATCGCCACCAGACCGGGTTATGACGCAAATAATATACGGGGCACCACGGCCGAAACAAGAAAAAACCGCGCTTTGCTCGACGTTTACGAGCCCGGTTCGACTTTTAAATTATTTACATTTGCCGCCGCACTGGATGCGGGCGCTATAGGCGATAACGAAGTTTTTCAATGCGGCGGTTCGATTAAAATATTCAACGATCAGTTTTCGATAAAATGCCACGACTTTCACGGTAAACAAACTTATATGGAGGCTTTCGCGAATTCGTGCAACCCATCGACGATCCTGATTGCCGGAAAGCTCGGTAAGGAAAGGTTTTATCAGTTCATTAAAAAAGCGGGATTTGGCTCTCCGACCAATGTTCTTCCTAACGCCGGCGAATCGGCGGGCATTCTCAGGGAAACAAAGCGCTGGTCGGCTCTTTCGCTTCCTTCTATGTCGATGGGTCAGGAAATAGGCGTTAACGGCGTTCAGCTCATATCCGCGGCCTCGGCTGTTTTAAACGACGGGGTGATGATGAAACCCATACTCGTTACGGCTTTAGAAGATTCTAACAGCAAAACTATACGAAAATTTGAAATTGAAACGTACGCTAAGTTATATTCTAAAGAAACCGCCGAAAAAATGAAAATCGCCCTTAGAAAAGTCATTACGACCGGCACGGGCAAAAAAGCGGCAGTCGAAGGTTATGAAATTTTAGGTAAGACCGGAACCGCCCAGAAATCTACGGGCCGCGCTTACGAGGCGGGCAGATATTTTTCGTCGTTTCTCGGCTTTATCAACGAACCGCATTTTAAATTATCGATTCTTGTGGTCATTAACGAACCGGAATTGCCGGCGGGTACTAAAGACGTTCATGGCGGTACGGTCGCGGCGCCCGCTTTTAAAAACGTAGCCGAAAAAATACTTATGTATTACAACATACTGCCTGAAGAAAAAAAAATCGAGACTTTCATATCGGCCAGCGATATTCAAAAATCGGTTAAAATACCCGATATAGTCGGTTTAACCGTTAACGAAGTGAAGATTAAATACGAGGATAAAATAAAAATACAGTTTTTAGGCAATGGCCCGTTAGTCGTCAAACAGTTTCCGAAGCCTTTTAAGTTTCTGCCTTACGACGAAAGCGTGATAGCCTATTTAGGAAATAACGACGATTTAAATACCAACCAGAAAAATGAAAAAAATTTTTTTATGCCCATGCTTATAGGAAAGTCGATGAAGGAATCGCTGGAAATACTTAAAAATTATAATCTGTCTTTTGAATTCAGCGGTTCCGGTTTTGTCGCCGAGCAAAAGCCTCTGCCGGGCGAATTACTTTCAGATAACCATACGGTCAGGCTCAATTTTTCTATGAATAAAAACTAGGTGATATAAATGTCAATGCTATTGAGTGAAATAATTAAATATTGCGCCCCGGGAGAGCTTCTTAATTACGAGCCGGCCCGCGACGACGAGCTGATAATCAGAAATATAGTCAACGACACCCGCAAAGTTACGCAAAATTCTTTATTTATAGCTTCGCACGGTAATAATTTCGACAGCCATAAAAACATCGAAAAAGTCATCGAAGACGGAGCGGTAGTTCTTGTTATCGAAAGGCGTATCGATATGAACGGCATAGAAGTTCCGATAATATTTACGCCGTCGTCCCATGAGTTCACTAAAAAGATAGCCGGCCCGTTTTATTCGTATCCTTCGCGGCGGCTTAATCTTCTCGGAATAACCGGTACGAACGGAAAAACGACCACTTCTTATTTCGCCCGTTCGGTGCTTTCGCAAAAATACAGCGAATGCGGCCTGATCGGCACGATTAAATATATAATAGGCAGCCAGCAGATCGAGGCGCCGAATACTTCGCCCGAGCCGCTTTTTTTTCAGCAGCAGCTTTCGAGCATGGTTGAATACGGATTGAAATCAGCGGTGATGGAAGTTTCTTCGCATGCTATAAAGCTCGGCAGAATTGAAAATACCGAATTCGATAATTTGATATTTACGAATCTTTCGAAGGAACATACCGAATTTCATCCGGATATGAACGATTATTTCAAGACTAAAGCTTCGCTTTTCGTTAAAATGTTCACCGACGGCTCGAAACAACGTAAAAAAGCGCCAAAACACGCCATTATAAATATCGACGATAATTACGGCCGCGTGCTGGCGCATGAATTGAAAAAAATAGAAGGCGCGCGAGTGTTTAGCTACTCTATCGATAAAAAGTCCGGCGCCGATATTTATGCGGAAATAAATGAAATCAGAATGAACGGCGTCGATTTTTACATGAATTATAAAAGCTCTAAAACACCCGTCAAACTTAAATTGACCGGCGTTTTTAACGTATATAACGCCCTGGCGGCGGCCGCCGCTGGAATCTGTTCGGGGCTTTCTATTCGCGAAATAACGGCCGGCCTCCAATATTTAAACAGCGTTCCCGGCCGCTTCGAACTGGTCGAAGCGCCCGGCCTGAATAATAAATTCAATGTTTTCGTAGATTTCGCACATACTCCTGAAAGTTTCCTCAACGTTATTAACCTCGCGCGGGACCTTAATCCAGCCCGCGTTATAACCGTTTTCGGCTGCGGCGGCGACCGCTCGCGGGAAAAACGTCCGATGATGGGCTATAACGCGGTTACCGGAAGCGACTTTACGATTATTACCTCTGATAACCCCCGCACGGAAGATCCCATGGATATTATCAACGATATCGTTCCGGGAGCGCAGAAGGCCCAGAAGCCTTTTAAAATAGTGTGCGACCGCGAAGAAGCCATAGGAAATGCGATTGCGGCGGCAAAAGCAAAAGATATCGTTTTAATACTGGGTAAGGGTCACGAAAAATACCAGATAACGGGCAAAGAAAAAAAATATTTCGACGACTGCGAAACGGCTCTGAAATTTTTAAAACAGCTCTAAAAATATATCTAAAAGCATAGAAAGGCAGAATTAGAATTATGTTACTGACTAAAAAGCTACTCGAGGAAATCAACGGCTCTCTTTCATTGAATGCGGCGACGCTCGCTGGCGGGGCGATCGAGCTCGGACCGCCTTCCATAGATACCAGAAAAATAAAGGCGGGCGATACTTTTTTTGGAATAGATGGTCAAATGCGTAATGGCTGCGATTATTTCGAGCAGGCTATCGAAAATGGCGCGAGCGCCGTTATATTAACTTCGAATTATCGCGAAAAATTCGAGAAATCAGATATAGCCCGAAGGCACAAGGCCGTCGGCGTCTTCGTCGCTAACACGCGTATAGCGCTCCGCCAGCTTGGTTTTTCCAACCGGCTCGCGCACTCGATTCCGTTTGTCGCAGTGACCGGTTCCAATGGAAAAACTACCACCAAAGAGCTTATAGCCGCGATACTCGGCAGCCGCTACAGGGTTTTTAAGACTGCCGGCAATTTTAATAATGATCTCGGCCTTCCGATGCAGCTTATGAGCCTGGATAAGAGCCATGAAGTGGGTATAGTGGAGCTCGGCATGAGCGCGCCCGGCGAAATCGATTCTCTGGCGGCTCTGGTTCTGCCGCGCATAGGCGTTATAACATGCGTCGGACCTTCGCATATAGAATTTTTGAAAACGCTTAAAAATATAGCCAGGGCTAAAGCCGAATTAGTGCCCCGCATCGATACGCAGGGCTGCCTGATACTTAACTACGACAACAATTATACCCGCAAGATGGCCTCGTTATATTCAGGCCGTTCGGTCGGTTATTCGGTTTCGAACCGCTCGTCTAAAATACAGGCTCAAAACGTTAAATTAAATGAAAACGGTTTTTATGATTTCGATTGCCTGGTAAAAACGAACCTTAAAAATTATCCGTCTTTTCACGTTTCATTAAACTTAGCGGGCCGGCACAATATTTTAAACGCGCTTGCGGCGATAGGCGTTGCGGTCGAATTCGGCGTTGCGGCGGCCGATATAGCC
Organism: bacterium UBP16_UBA6123; assembly: GCA_002423385.1. Taxonomy (GTDB): domain Bacteria; phylum Muiribacteriota; class UBA9980; order UBA9980; family UBA9980; genus UBA9980. Next base: position 13,442 of record DIVV01000214.1, on the reverse strand, counting down.
TCCAGCCTCAACGAATTCAACGGCGTGCAGAAGCGGATGGAGATTATTAAGCTGCCGGGCGGAGTTACCGTTTTAAACGATTGTTACAACGCGAACCCGCTTTCGATGAAATCCGCGCTTGAAACGGTTTCCGAATTCAAGGCATTCGGCGGCCGCCGCGTCGCCATACTCGGCGATATGCTCGAACTCGGCAACTGGAGCGCGCGTGCTCATTCCGATATAGGCCGTCTCGCGGCTAAATGCGGCCTCGATTTTCTCGTGACCGTAGGCGATAAATCTAAAAGCACGATGAGGGCGGCTATCGATGCCGGCTTTAAACATGAAAACGCCCTTCATTTCACCGATTCTTCCGAGACTTCGGCGCGGGTTAACGATTTTATCAAGCCGGGCGATTTTATATTGATCAAAGGCTCGCGCGGCATGAAACTCGAAGTTATTTTAAACGCGCTTCAAGGAGAAAAGTAAGATGTTTCATTATATTCTGTCAGGGACCATTTCGCAGCTTACGGCGATGATATCGGTCAGGACGCTTTTTGCGATATTGACATCGTTCGTGATTACTTTATTTTTAGTGCCGATAGTCATTAAAAATATACAGAGCCGTAAGGCCGGTCAGAATATCCGTAAATTAGGTCCCGAATCGCACTATCAGAAGGCGGGCCGGCCGACTATGGGCGGCATAGCCATGGTGATAGCTATTTGCGTTACTTCGCTAATATGGTGCCAGCTCAACGAGTTCGTTGTAATAATGATTGTAAGCACCGTCTGGCTCGGCATTGTCGGTTTTTTAGACGATATGCTTAAATTCAGCAGAAAAAGTTCGGACGGTTTGAGCGCGAAGGCGAAAATGGCGCTGATATTGACTCTCGGCGTTGGCGTCGGCCTTTTGATATATATGAATAAAGTCGTGCCCTCGACGATATTCGTGCCGGTGTTCAATCAGGATTTTGAAATAGGCTGGCTTTACGTTTTTTTCGTAACTTTTATAATATCGAGCTGGTCTAACGCGGTTAACCTTACCGACGGCCTGGACGGCCTTGCGATAGGAATAGTAATTCTGGTCGCCGTGGCTTTAGGCGGCGTGGCTTACCTTACCGGAAACGCCATATTTTCAAAGCACGTGGGTCTTCCGTTCGTCAGGGGCGCGGGTGAATTGACGGTTTACTGCGCGACGCTCGTCGGCGCGGGCCTCGGTTTTTTCTGGTATAACGCTTCGCCCGCCGAAATTTTTATGGGCGATGTGGGGTCTCTCGCTTTAGGCGGCGCGCTCGGCCTGGTTTCCGTTTTTACGAAAAGCGAACTGCTGCTCGCGGTTATTGGCGCGATTTTCGTCGTGGAGGCGCTTTCGGTCATGATACAGGTTTTTAGTTTCAAGTTTTTCGGGCGCCGCGTTTTTAAAATGAGTCCGATCCATCATCATTTCGAGCTTTCTGGTTGGCCGGAAACTAAAGTGGTGGCGCGTTTTTGGATTATGACAATGATATTCATACTGGCCGGCCTGTGCATACTCGGGCTTAATACTTTATTAGCTTCTAAAGCTATAATTAACTGAAACGGGTGGAAATGAATTTAATAATTATAAGCAGTAATACTGAAAAAATTTATGAAACAATTGAAGGTATATTGTCGCAGTTGAGCGCACGGCGGATTCCGACGGACCTGTTTTACGATGTCAAACTGATATTGTCGGAATTGTTCGTTAACGCTTTTATTCACGGCAATAAACAGGACCCTTCTAAAAAAATAACCGTGCAATACTCGATCGGAGAGCAAAAATTAGTTTTAACGATCGGCGACGAGGGGAGCGGATTCGACTATAAGAATATGCGCGATCCGGCTTCCGATGAAAATATAATTAAAATGTCGGGTCGCGGCTTGTTTTTAGTTAAACATCTTTCAGATAATATCAATTTTAATGAAAAAGGCAATGTGATAACTATCGAAAAAAATCTCGATTGATCGATGAGTGAATTTGATCGTTATCGCTTATTTACGCTTGATTTCGATTAATCTTAAATGAATTTAAAAATATGAAAGGCAGTTTCAATGACCGGCGAATCAGCTAAAACCGTAATTGTAGAAAAACCTCTGTTAAAATCGAAAAAAGTTCTCGTGTGCGGGCTTCAGCGAAGCGGAATGGACGCGGCGGCGTTTTTAATCGACAACGGTGCGGAATTAACTGTCAGCGACATTAAAAAACCCGAAGAACTTAAAGAGCAGATCAAAAAATTAAATTCGCTTTCCGGCGGCGTCCGTTATGAGCTCGGTTATCATTCGAATGAAACTTTTGCCGCGCAGGAGCTTATAGTAGTCAGTCCCGGCGTCGCATGCGATTCGCCTTTTCTTCTTCACGCCGCCTCTAAAGGCGTGAAGGTCGTTTCAGAAATAGAGTTCGCTTCATGGTATTCACGCGCGCCTTACGCGGCGATAACAGGCACTAACGGTAAGACCACTACAACTACCCTTGTCTATGAAATTTTGAAAAACGCCGCTATATTCGATAAAGTTTATATAGGCGGGAATATAGGGACGGCTTTCAGCGGATTCGCCGGCGCGCTCAGACCGGACGATGCCGCCGTTCTTGAAATAAGCAGTTTTCAGATGGAGCTGGCTTCGGGGTTTTCTCCCCGCGCCGCGGCGCTTCTTAATATTACCGAAGATCATTTGAACCGCCACCATGATATGAAAACTTACATCGAAATGAAGATGCGCGTTTTTAAAAATCAGAAAACAACTGATTGCGCCATTATTAACGCAGATGATCCGATAGTTTTCGGTCAAAAAGATAAAATAAAATCGAAGGTTTATACCTTCAGCGTTACTGATGACGGCGTAAACGATGTGTTTATCGCCGGAGGTTATCTGGTATTAAAAACGCCATCAGGCGAGGCGCTGCAAATCATAAAAACATCCGAAATAGGAATTATAGGAGTTCATAACCTTTCAAACGCGGCGGCGGCGGCGGCACTTTGTTATTACGGGTTCGGCGCGGGGCCGGAAGTTATAGCCGATACTTTAAGAAAGTTTCGGGGCGTGCGGCACAGGCTCGAATTTATAGCCGATATCGGCGGCGTTTCTTTTTATAACGATTCAAAGGCCACCAACGAAGATTCTACTAAAGTGGCTCTTGCTTCTTTTAAAACGCCGGTTATATTGATAGCCGGCGGCTCCGATAAAGGTTCTGATTTCAGTTCATTTTCCTCCTGCGTGTTGAATTCGAGCGTTCGAAAAGTGTTTCTTATAGGAGAAGTCCGCGATAGAATTAAAGGCGCCCTCGCACACCGCGGTTTTGATTCCGCATGCACGGCGGAAACGCTCGAAGAGTGCGTCGCGGCGGCTTTCGCCGAATCGGTCCCCGGCGATACAGTGCTTTTATCGCCAGCTTGCGCGAGTTTAGATATGTTTAAAAATTATGAGCACCGCGGCGACGTTTTTGCGGCCGAAGTCAATAAGTTAAAAGGCGGACGGGCCAAAATTTTTGCGCCGGAAGTCCGCGGGTAGTACTGCCGCTTAATGCGCGTTATAACTAACGGGAGTTCGAGTTGAAGATAAAAGAGGCCGGATTTGATCTGGCATTGTTTTTAATAATTGTTCTGCTCGCCTGCACTGGAATCGTTATGATTTACAGCAGCAGTTATTTTACCGCGCTGGATATGACCAATAAATCGGGTTTTTTTCTTCAGAAGCAGCTTCTTTCGCTTGGAGCAGGATTTGCCGCCATGCTTATCTTTTCGCAGATAAGCTACTGGAATTTGAAAAAAATAGCTATTCCATTTTTCGCCGGCGTAATATTGCTTTTGATCGTTGTTCTCGTTTTACCTCCTATTAAAGGCAGCAGCCGCTGGATAAATATAGGTATTTTCGGAGTTCAGCCTTCGGAGTTCGCCAAACTTTCGGTTATAATTTTATTTGCGAGGATGATTTCTATCCGTCAGGATAAGATTAATAATTTTTCGTCGGGTATCCTTCCGTTTATCGCTTTGCTCATTCCTTTGAACTTATTAGTTTTAAAGCAGCCCGATCTCGGCACGGCTTCCATGATTACTATGATAGCTTTTTTCATGATATATATCGGCGGAGCTAATTTCGGACAGCTGGCTCTGGTTATTTCGACTTTTGCCGGCGGGGCTTTTTTGGTTATTATCAACAGCCTTTATAAGATGAAAAGGGTAACCGCGTGGCTGGACCCGTTCAAAGACGCTTCCGGGACCGGTTATCACATAATTCAATCGTTAATTGCGATCGGTTCCGGCGGGTTCACCGGGCTGGGTCTCGCGCAGTCGAAGCAGAAATTCAGTTCTCTTCCCGAGCAGTATACCGATTTTATTTATGCGATTATATGCGAGGAACTCGGTTTTCTGGGGGCGTTAACGGTCCTGTTCCTTTTTATGGGGCTTTTATGGCGCGGGGTTTATATAGCGCGCAGGGCGCCCGATCTTTTCGGTTTTTTACTCGCGGCTGGAATAACTTTTTACGTTTTCGTTCAGGCGTTAATTAATATAAGCGTGGTGCTTAATATCGTTCCGGTTACAGGCGTACCGCTTCCGTTTATAAGCTACGGCGGAAGTTCCATATTAGTCACGCTCTCGTCGATGGGGATATTATTAAACATTTCAAGATATTCGAGGTAGTTAAATGGCTGTTAAATGTATATTCAGCGGAGGCGGCACTGGCGGTCATATATATCCGGCGCTCGCGCTGATAAAAGAATTCAGAAAAAGGCGTCCCGATTCGGAAGTTTTATATGTAGGCACGGGAGGCATCGAATCTAAAATCGTGCCCGAAAATAAAATCGATTTCAGGCAGATATCGGTTATGGGCCATAAGCGCGGCAGTTTTTTTTCGTCGTTTAAAGAAATGTTATGTCTTTATCGGGCCGTAAGAGAAGCCATGCTTATAATTAAAGAATTCAAGCCTGATTTTGTTCTGGGCACCGGCGGTTACGTGTCGCTGCCGACCGCTATAGCGGCTAAGCTAAAGGGCGTCAGGGTTTTTTTGCATGAACAGAACGCCGCCGCCGGTCTCAGTAATCGTTTTATTAATTTATTCGCCGAAAAAACTTTTACCAGTTATGAAGCCGCCGCAACGCGTTTTATTTTTAAAAGCGCCGTAAGGCTTTGCGGAAACCCTGTCAGGCGTGAAATAATCGAAACCCGCTCTGACGAGTCTTATGAATTTTTCGGTTTTGATCCTTCAAAGAAAACTATTCTCATATTCGGCGGCTCGATAGGCGCATCTTCAATTAACCGCGCGGCGGCTTCTTTAATCGAAGATTTAATGACGGCCCGGGAAGATCTGCAGGTAATTTTTATTACCGGCGAGCGAGATTATAATGATTACAAGTATTTACAGAAATCAGAAATAAATAAAAATAAATGTTTGAAATTATTCCCTTTTCTTGATAGAATATATTACGCTTTTAAAATTAGTGATATTTTAATATGCCGCGCCGGCGCCACGACGTTGTCCGAAATTACGGCCGGAGGAAAATGCTCAGTATTAGTGCCTTATCCGTACGCTACGGACAATCATCAATATAAAAACGCTTTGGCGCTTAAGGAAAAAAATGCGGCTTTTATTATCGATGATAGCCGGTTAAACGCCGGCGGTGAATTGAAAGAAGTAATAGTCAGGTTACTCGAAGATAAAAATCTCATTGAGCGAACAGGTGAAAATGCTCTCAAAATGGCTATGCCGGAGGCCGCTTCATTAATTTGCGATGAAATCGAAGGTTCGTTATTTATAAATCAGGGAGAAAAGAAGTAATTTTTATGGATAAAAACAGATATATTCACTTTATAGGCGTCGGCGGCACCGGCATGAGCGGTATAGCGCAAATATTGCTCGAATTGAATTATAAAATATCGGGTTCTGATATCAAGAACAACTGCAATACCAGAAGGCTCGAAAAAAAAGGCGCAAAAATATTTATAGGCCACCGTTCTGAAAATTTTCAGAACCTCGACGTAGGCGCTATCGTAGTTTCAACGGCTATATCCGAAGCCAACCCTGAAATTGCCTGGGCGAAAGCTAACAACATTTCTATCTACAGGCGCGCCGAAGTTCTCGGTTACATATTGAATAATAAGTTCGGAATAGCCGTGGCAGGGACTCACGGCAAAACCACCACTACCTCGCTTATTTCAATGCTCATGGAGAGTCACGATTTGAACCCGACCGTAATAGTTGGCGGCGAGGTCTGCGATTTCGGGGGAAACGCCAAATTAGGGGGCGGAACCTATACGGTCGTCGAAGCCGACGAATCCGATTCTTCTTTTTTGTATCTCACTCCGCGTGTGATAGTCGCTACTAATATCGAAGAAGACCATCTGGATTTTTATTCCGGAATCGAACAAATTAAAACGGCTTTTACCGATTTTTTTAATAAAATTAAAGATGACGGTTATATAATATGTTGCAGCGACAGCGCTAATATAAACCGTTTAAAGTCTAAAATGCCTGCCGGCGTAAAGGTTTTAACTTATGGAGCCGACGAGGTCAACAAGCCTGATTATTTGCTCTGCGATATCCGGCAGAACGGCATGGGCGTTTCATTTGAATTAAAACACGCCGCCAAATCGCTCGGACGTTTTAAGCTGAATATTCCGGGCGTGCATAACGCATTGAACGCTACGGCGGCTATTATAGTATGCAATCAAACGCTCGGTCTCACGCTCGAATCGCTTCGCGCCAATCTGCTGAAATTCAAGGGTGTCGAGAGGCGTTTTCAGGTTATCGGCGAGGTCGAAGGCATCACTGTAGTTGACGATTACGCCCATCATCCGACGGAAATCAACGCCGTTTTAAACACGGCCCGCTCTTCGTTCGATAAGAGAATAATAGCTATATTTCAGCCTCACCGTTTTACGCGCACCCGTCATTTTTATGAAGAAATGGCCGGCGCTCTTAATACCGCAGATATCGTCATATTAACCGACATATACCAGGCTTCAGAGGCGCCGATCTCAGGAGTTTCATCGGAGCTTATATTAAATATGCTCCAGCGGATGGGAAAGAAAAATTCAGTTATAATCAACGATATTAAAAATATCGCATGCTATACGGCATCGATCGCCGAAAAAAACGATTTTATATTTACTATAGGCGCGGGTGACGTCACTACAATTTCACCCGACATAGTTAAAAGACTACAGGAAAAATACATGAATAAAAAAGTTGCGGCGGTTTAAAATCATAAAAAATAAAAAAAACTTTTTTTTTCTTGTAAATAAAATAAATTCCTGTTATAATGTCTTTTAATAATTTATAATTAATAAGTGTACCTTTCTTTAGTTTAATAACAATTTTAAGTAATCGCTTTATTTTTAAAGCTTTTAAGCTAATAAAACCATCGGCGGCGTTCTAAAAATTGTTTTTAAAAAATATGAAAGGTTTTGTTTTTATGTGCAGATATGGATTTGAACGGAAGAAAATGGATAAATATTAAAAAATTGCTAAGATTCTCGCGAAATTTTTTCGTCGTGATACTGACGTTGTTTTTATTTTTACTCGCTATCTGGGAATTTAAATATTTGATTTTTGAAACTTCATATTTTGAATTAAAAAAAATATCGATCGAAGGCAATTATACGATTGAAAAAGAAAAAATACTGGCACTTTCAGGATTTCGGCTGTCGGAGAATTTTTTGAAACTTAATTACGGGGCCGCCGAAAAAAAACTGCGTGCGATACCAAAGATTAAAGACGTTCAAATCGTTACAGAAGGTATCGGCGAGGTGCTTATAAAAGTGAGCGAACGTGAAAGCGTTTTACTTTTGCTTCATGATCGTAAATTTTACGAACTGGATTCGGAAGGCTATATTTTAAGCGCTTCGAATAAAAACGTGAGGGTAGATTTGCCTATACTTACCGGCGTGGCGATGCCGGCGACTAATATAGGCGAAAATGTTCGCTCTGAAATAAAAATTAAGAGCGTAATCAATTGGGTTTCAAACCTTCTTCCTTCTTTTTTGACGAATATATCCGAAATATGCCTTAACGGAAATGAATTAGTATTGATAACAAATAACGGTATAAAAATATATCCGGGCAACGCCATTAATTATAAAAATAACTTCGAATTGTTGAATATCGTTCTCGAAAGATTTCAAAAAGACGGCATGAAATTAAGTTACGTCGATATGCGTTTCAATAACGAAGTAGTCGTTAAGCCCATAACTAATTAACTAACAGGTATTTTGAATGACAGGATTAAATATAAAACGATGTTAAAAGACGGTCTGGTTGTAGGGCTGGATGTCGGCACGACGAAAACCGCGGTCGTAGTCGGCGAGGCTTCTGAAAATAACGAAATTTACATATTAGGCAGCGGCGTTGCGCCGTCTAGCGGAATAAAAAAAGGGATGATAATCAATATCGAAGAAACCATTAAAACTATTGAAGCGGTGGTTTCAGATGCCGAGCATATCTCGGATTCCGATATTGACACGGTTTATATAAGCGTGGGCGGTTATCACATACAGGGTCAAAACACTCGCGGAAGAATTATTATTCCGCCGGCGCAGAAAGAAATCGTATCAGAAGATAAAAGCCGCGTGCAGGAAGCGGCGCGTGCCATACAGCTTGCGGCTAATTACGAAATACTCCATGTAATACCCAAGGAGTATAAGGTTGACGATCAGGATGGCATACTCGATCCGGCCGGAATGGTAGGCTCGCAGCTCGAGGTCGAAACCCATATTATTACGGCCTCATCCATAGCGCTGCGAAACCTGCAGAAAAGCGTTAAAGGCTCGGGTTTGAAAATTAAAGAATCGGTATTCGAAGGGCTCGCGGCCGCTGAAGCGGTGCTTACGCCCGACGAAAAAGAGCTCGGCGTAGTGCTTTTGCATATAGGCGGCGGCACGACCGATATTGTGGCATACTCGAACGGCTACGTTAAATACAGCGGAGTGCTTCCGGTAGGCTCGGCGCATCTGAGCTCCGATATCTCTATAGGGTTGAGAACTTCTTTCCAGGAAGCCGAAAAGCTTAAAATAAAACACGGCTCGATATGGCTCGAAGATATCGATCTCAACGAAAAAATCAGCGTGGCTAATGCCGGAAACGACGGCGCCCGGCTGATAGAGTTAAGACAGATGATTGAAATTATGGAACCGCGCATGGAAGAAATGTTTTCGATGATAAAAAGCGAAATCAAAAAAATAGGGCCTGCCGCCAAAATACCCGCTGGCGTGGTTCTCAGCGGCGGCGGCGCGCTGCTGAACGGCATCGTTAAATTCGCCGAAAAGAGCCTGGAGCTGCCGGTTAGAATCGGAAAGCCGAATAATATTAACGGCCTTACCGACCGGGTAAACGGCCCCGCGTTTTCGGCCTGCATAGGGCTTTTAATGTACGGGCTCAAGTATCAAAACCACTTTAACAGGCAGCCTTTTATGAAATCAAACAGCGCATACGACGGTTTTAAAAACTGGCTCAAAAGTTTTTTTAAAGATATTTTTTAAACGATTGTAAAGTTTTAATTAATTATATTATAAATGTAAATATTCTTGGTTATATTATAAAGGGGGAATAGTAATGTTCGAATTTGACGCAATGGAACAGGTCGCTGATATTAAGGTAATAGGCGTAGGCGGCGGCGGTTCCAATGCAATAAACCGGATGATTAACGCCGGCATAACCGGCGTCGAGTTTATTGCTACAAATACCGACGCTCAGGCGCTGGCCCTGTCGAACGCTAAATTAAAGATCCAGATAGGCGATAAGCTTACCAAGGGTCTCGGAGCCGGCGCGAACGCGCAGATCGGCATGAAAGCCGCGGAAGAAGACCGCGATAAAATTGCCGAAGTTTTAGACGGCGCCGATATGGTTTTTGTCACCGNNTCACTAAACCCTTTACCTTTGAAGGCCGCCGCAGAATGCTTCAGGCCGAAGAAGGAATCAAAAACCTTAAATCAAAAGTTGACACTATAATTATAATCCCCAACGACAGGCTTCTTCAGGTAGTCGATCAACACACTTCTATTATCGACGCGTTTAAAATAGCCGACGATATACTGCGCCAGGGCGTACAGGGCATATCCGACCTTATAACGGTGCCGGGCCTTGTCAATCTCGATTTCGCCGACGTAAGAACTATTATGACCGACGCCGGCACCGCCATGATGGGCATCGGCATCGGCACGGGCGAAAACCGCGCCGCGAGCGCCGCCGAAGCGGCCATTTCAAGCCCTCTTCTCGAAACCAGAATTGAAGGCGCGCGCGGCGTGCTCATTAATATTACGGGCGGCCCGGATCTTTCTTTATACGAAATCAATAAGGCGTGCGAAATAATATATAACAACTCGTCGCCCGAAGCTAATATAATATTCGGCGCGGTTATAAACGAAGATATGAAAGACGAAGTAAGGGTAACGGTTATTGCGACCGGTTTCAACGAAGAAGAAAAAGTCGCTCCGAAGCCTAAAGAAATATCTAACATTACCAAAGTGCCGACGGCAAGGCCTATCGTCACCCAGCCCGAAGACGAAATAGATATTCCGGCGTTTTTAAGAAAGCATAAAAAGTAATTATTGGATTATAGATTTTTACTGCAGAACCGTAAATACATACAGGATGAGATTTGCCTCATAAAACCTTCGAGCGGCCACATAAGAGTTTGCGCCATTTACGCGAACTATTACGAAACCGCGATGTCGTCGCTCGGGTTTCACTTTCTTTACGAGTCGCTTAATTTATTTCCGCAGCTTAGCGTCGAGCGCTGTTATTTGCCGGATAATAAAAGCGTAAAGCTCGTTTTGTCTAAATATCTTTCTTCTCACGAAACAGCCACTCCATTGGTTAATTTTAATATACTCGCTTTCAGCGTTTCATACGAAGCCGATTTTATTAACGTGCTCAGGATTCTCAAGCTCGCCAAAATCCCTTTCGACAGGCAGGAGCGACTCGCTGGAGGCTATCCGTTGATTATATGCGGCGGCCCCGCTGCTTTTCAAAATATGATTCCGATGTATGAAATATTTGATATCATCGCCGTAGGCGCGGGTGAAATTACTATCGAAGGCGTTATTTCAAAATATATCAGGCTCGCCGAAGAAAAAAAAAGCGCGGCGGAAATCAATCTTGAAATCATAGAATCGCCGGGGGTTGAAAGTAATTTTTTCGCCCCGTCGGTCTTTTCGGAGCAGCGTAATTTAAAAACCGTCAAATGCGTTTCGCCCGGGACCGTGAAATATGCTAAAACCGTAATATTGACGCCGCACACGGAGTTTCGCTCGAGAGCGCTTATAGAAACGGTAAGAGGGTGCCTCAGAAGATGTAAATTCTGCATGGTAGGCAATTGTTACGGGCGCTTTAATTATAATCCCGTAAACGAAATTTTACATTATATCGAAACGATAGCGCCGCATACAAATAAAATAGGCCTGCTAGGCCCGGCCGTGTCGGCGCATCCGCAACTGATGGCGCTTTACGGCGGCACTCGCGATAGAGGCCTGGATATTTCGATGTCGTCGATATATTTAAATGAAATCAGCGGCGATTTAATAAGGATGCTCTCGGAAAATGAACAGAAGAATATAACCGTCGCCGTAGAAAGCGCCAGCGAAGATATCAGGCGAATGGTCTCGAAAAATCTTTCGGACGCCGATATATTCGAAAATGTTGATAAAGCCATGCAGTGCGGCATTAAAAGTTTTAAAGTGTATTTTATTCTAGGGCTTTTTGATTATTTCGGTAAAAACGGAGGCGAAGAGGCCGCCGAAACGATAACGTTCATCGAGCGGCTTAACTCGCATATGTTAAAATACCGCCGCGACGCCAAACTGAAAATATCAATAAATCCGCTTATATTAAAGCCCCGGACCGCTCTTTACGATATGCGCGAAGCAGTTTCGGGCTTTGAAGATTTTTACCGCGGCGGTGGTTATATACATGCCGTCGAGGAGCGTTATAAGCATATCGCCCGATCGCTGAAATTATCCAATATCGATTTCAGTGAAAAAAATTTCGCGGATTCGGCGCTTCTCAAATTAATAAATGAATGTTCAATTAATCTGTTTGACTTTTTTGATGATTTTTTTTATAATGAATCTAAAAATTCAAAGGCCGTTATTAAAATAATGCAAAATATGCCGCAAGTTTTTGATTCGGCCGAAGTTAAAAATAAATTATTTAATATCGATTTCCATTGACGGCCAAAAGGTTTTTTAAAATAATTTTATAACACATATCAGGCTGCGGCCTTTATCGATTTAATCGAGCGGATGATAGATAATATGAGCGAAAATTATAATTATAAATATAAATATGATTTAATTAAAATCATTAAATCTCGTTTTTTTATAACCGGATTATTGTTCGCTTTAATATTTTTACAGCCGCTAGTTTCAGAAGCCGTCGATGACAGCGGTGAAATATTTATAGTTAAATCGCCCGCGTCTTTGTACGCGCCGCTGTATCCGCGGAATTATTCTTCGGCTGATTCCATAATTACGGTTTCTCCCGGCTCCGAATTTAAGGCGCTTAAAGAAGTCGAGGGTGGCTATATCGTAGAAGGCCCCGAGGGTGAGTGTTTTGCTCCAGGCGGTTTGTTTTTATACGAACGGCTTGTCAAAAAATCTGTAAACGCCTTGAAATCAAAGGACTTTAACGCCGCCGATTTTTTAAAGATAGCGCTTCCGGCTGAAATCGAGAATTCCGAATTTTTCTTTAATAACGCTTCTAAAAAATCATTTTATACTCTCGCTTTTTTGTTATATATAAAGAACGGGCCGGGTTACGCCGCTTATGAGCAGAGGCTTAAAGATTACGACGATTTTATGGCCGAGGCCTCTAAAAAAGGTTTGAATTTATCGGTGATAGAGGCTTTTTCCGCTTTTTTAAATTCCGTCCCGAATAGTAAAAGCGCTCCCGGCGCGGTGTGTGTCAAACGCAGGCTTACTGAAACGACCGCTTACGCTTTATTATCTGAGCGTAAGCCCGTCGTTTTTTTGACTTATTTAAACGGCGCCGACGGCGAAATAGTTTCGGCCTATTCGATGTANNGCGAAGGATTTGAAAAAGAAGTCCATTGTTATATTTACGGCCGGGGCGTTCAAACTTTTAAATTTAAAGAGTTTGAGGCGCTCGTGCGGAGTTCTTCGAATTTATTCATGGTTTTAATGTAACAGGTTCAGCGGCGGATATTGACTCCGTTTTAAAAAAAATGCGTAAAATATAAATTATAATGAAGGAGATAATCAAATGTCAAAATTATACGATGTATTCGGTGTCGGAAATCCTTTAATGGACATAGTGGTGGCTGTCGATGATAATTTTTTGAAAAAGTTATCGATTACAAAGGGAATGTTTAATCTTGTCGATTACGACCGCCTGCAGTATGTTTTTAATGAAATATCCGGTTATAAACAGGAAGTCGAGGCCGGCGATTCCACTGCAAATTCTATGGCGGGTATCGCTAACCTCGGCGGCGTGCCGATCTA
>DIVV01000144.1 GCA_002423385.1 bacterium UBP16_UBA6123 | reverse complement strand
AAAGCTATCGACAAACTAACAAAAAGCGTCAGGCAAATTGCGGATAGTGGGAGGGGTAAAGGGGAGGGAGAAAGGGTTGCTAACCCTTTCTCCCTCCCCTTCAAAAAAAGCTAAGTGTTTTGAATTAAGATTATTTTGATTATTTTATTAACTATATAACTATATAATTATATAACAATTAACTTTTAACTTTTAAGCGTGATATTCATAGACATGTTTTGAATAAACCATAGGTTTAAGGCTGCCGTCTTTAAGTTCGTACTCGGTTTCTTTGACTATGTTATCGGCGGCGTCGTATTCGTAAACGACTCTTGTGCTGTAGCCTTCATCTTCGAAATCGTCGCGTTCGAAGAAGTTTTCTTCGATGATATTATTTTTCTGATCATATTTATAGTTTATTTTATCAAAAACCATATCTTCGTTTTTGATCTGTCTTTCGATAAGGCGTTTCTGATCGTCGTAAACGTAAAGAATAGCCGAGTCGAGTTCGAGATTTTCGCTATCTTCGCATGCGTATATGGTTTCTTCGACGAGGTTATTATTGGAGTCGAATTTATATACCACTTTTGTAACCGGGTTATCGTCGGCATCGTATTCGACGGTTTCGACGCGATTTCCGGCCGCATCGTAGGTATGCTTGCAGCAGCCGGCTTTTTCGCCGGAATCGCTGACGCGGATTTCTTCACTTAATTTATCGCCGTTATAAATATAGGAAGTTTTATATTCGGCTTCGGCTTCGTCGCCGAATTCGGCCACTTCGGCCAATTTAGAATCGGCGTTATAGGTATGAACGGTTTTACCTTCAACGACGTTGCCATCGGTATATATAGTTTCTTCGGTAAGTCTTCCCTGTGAATCGTATGAATAAGAGCATATCCAGTCGAGTTCGCCGTCAGGGCCGTATTCGGCTTCTCTTACCATATTACCCGATTGATCGTATTCACAACTGTAAACTTTAATGCCGTCGGTATCGAAGTTTCCGGTTTCGCTTTCGATCAATTGAAACGCTTTAAGTCTGCTGGATTGAATTTTGTTCTTAAAATAGTTTGATTTTAATTCCCATGCGTCGATTGTCATTATTACTCCTCCATTAATTATAAATAACTTATACCTTTGATATGTTCTATTATTTTTTTCAGCCAGTATTTAGCCGATGATTTTTCATCCATGCGCTCATGGAGCTTTTCTATAAATTCCAGATGCGGCACTGCGGTTTCGACAAGTAATTTCGAAATCCAGTACGCGTCGGTGTCTGAACAATCGTCTAGAGCTTCCGTCAATAAATTTATCATATTTTTATCGATTAAGCTTTTAACGTTTTCGATGATACAAATCCGTCCTTCTTCATCTTCGTCGATAAAGCGTTTAATCAGGCGTTCAAAAACCTCAGCCGACTCGAATTTAGACAATGCGCGCGTAGCCTCATATCGAACGTTTTTATCATCATCGGACAGTAAAACCATAAGCGGCGCGATAAAGGAAGGATCTTTAATCTCGGAAAATATCTTGCATATCCACACGCGTTTTTCGGCGTTTTTATCGTCGAGCGCGCCATATAGCGCGTGATACATATTTTTAGATATATTCTTCAAAATTTGCGCTATAAAATAGCATACTCCGGCGTCTTCGTCATCGAATATTTTAAGAAGGTTATGAACGAACTTTTCATTTTTAATTTCTTTAAAGCTCGCGCAAAGACGGTCTTTATTAGAAGCCTTTTTACCTTTAAGGGTGTTTATTATTATCTCGGTGCCGCGCGGAGAGTCGATAAGTTCTAAAAGCGAATAAAGCCGCTGTAATTTATCGGTTTCACCCTGCGTCTCGGAGTTTTTAATCTGTTCGGCTATTATATCGACGGCTTTACCTTCGAATGAATTCAATATTTTCTGCGCCCAGAACTTAACGTCGCCGTTATCGAGCCGGGCATTTTCGATAATGCTGTCTATGGCTTTTTTAGGGCCGTACTCGGCAATGGCGTAAGCGGCTTCGCGCCTGATGGTCCAGAGCGGATCTAATAAAAGATCGACGAGAGCGGGCAGTGCCAGATCGTTTTTCGACTCGCGGACCGCCTGAATAATAAAAGTACGTTCAGAGCGCTGCGGGTCTTTTAACAACTTAAGCAGTTGAGCAAAATTACCACCCTCGCCGCGCGATATAATTTGAACCGCCCAGTAACGAATATTTTCATTCTCTTCGCCGTCGAGAGTTTTGAGTAAAAAAGCCGAGGCCTGGCTGCCGAACTTTAAAAACGCCGAAGCCACATGTTTTCTAACTAACCACGCGGAATCGTCAAGCAGTTTAAGCAAAAGCGGTGCTGCCTTATTAAATTTCATATTCGACAGCGCCTCGATAATGCAGTATTTAAGCTCGGAATCGTCGGTTTCAAGTATCTGGCGCAGATATTCAACGGCCTCGTCCTTGAGCAGTTTAGAAAGAACTTTAATCGTCCAGTACTTCACGTCGGAATTAGTGCTGGTCGAAAACGCTTTTTTAAGGCAGGCGATAGCCGGCCGTCCTTTTTTTTCGAGAATCTCCGCCGCCTGCGCCCTTACAAGCCATGAATCGTCGCCAAGGCTGCCGACAACCTCTTCGATAATATCTTCTCCGTCATTTTCGCCGAGCGCGGTCAGCGCATAATAACGCAGGTCTTTCTTTTCTGATTTCAATAACTTTTTAAACGAATCGACGGCATCGGCGCCGAGCATCTGGCCGAGTAATTTAACCGTCCAGTAGCGGATATCTTTATTGCCGGACGAAAACGCCTCTTTCAATAAAGGCGCGGCCTGACGGCCTATCTGCAAAAGCGCGGCAGCCGCTTCTTTTCGGATAATCCAGTTATCGTGCCCGAGCAGTTCGATAAGCTCAGGCGCCGCGGCTTGCGATTTCATAACGCCGCATGCTTTAATCAAATATACGAGCTTGTTATAATCGTCATTACGGTAGTTTTTAGCGATATGCCCGAGCAACCTGGTTAAATAATCAGAAGCGGCAGCCGCGTGCGCGGTATTGACAAAGCGCGTCATAGTTTTAACGCCCCAGTAAAGCCGGTCCTGCGAAGCGTCTACTTCGGTGAGTGAATCGAAAAGGTACGACAGCGCGGGCTCACCCAGACGGGCGCAGTACTCGCAGGCTATTTTACGCATCAACCAGTTATCGTCGGAAAAATAATCGATTAATTTATATAAATTATCGGGAAATTCAAGGCTGTAAGCCTCCGCTATCTCTTCCATCATCTGCTGCGATGCGCCGCCGGCGCCCATTTTATAGCTCATAATTTCCTCCCGCGATTTTCAATTCAACTCGATGTTTAAACCTGATTTTTTTTATACCAGTCAATAGTGGCTCTGAGCCCGTCTTCGAAATCAGTCCGTGCCCTGAATCCAAACTCTTCGAAGGCTTTAGCGGTATCCAGGCATCTTCGCGGCTGACCGTCGGGTTTAGACGAATCATAGGCAATGCCGCCTTTAAAACCGCTTAATTTAGCGATTATCGAAACAAGTTCCTTTATTTTAATTTCAAACCCGGCGCCTATATTGACCGGATCGCTTTTATCGTATTTTTCGGCCGCCGTAACTATGGCCTCCGCCGCGTCACTTACGAATAAAAACTCGCGACTGGCCTCGCCGCTGCCCCATACTTCTATCTTATCGGCTCCGCTGTTAAGAGCATCGACGCATTTTTTAATGAGCGCCGGAATAACGTGCGAAGTTTTCGGATTAAAATTATCGCGCGGGCCGTAAAGATTCACCGGCAGCAAAAATATTGAATTAAAACCGTATTGCTGCCTGTAGGCCTGGCTCTGCACGAGCATCATTTTTTTAGCCAGCCCGTAGGGTGCGTTAGTTTCTTCGGGATAGCCCACCCAGAGGTCTTCTTCTTTAAAAGGCACGGGCGTATATTTAGGATAGGCGCATATAGTTCCGGTCGCCACGAATTTTTCGACACCGAAAACGCGCGCGTATTCGATCAATTGAATGCCCATAACGGCGTTATCGTAAAAATACGAGCCGGGATTGGCCATATTAGCGCCGATACCGCCGACGACCGCGGCGAGATGAATTATAATTTCAGGTTTAAACTGCCTGAAAAGTTTGATAATTGAATCTTTATCGCGAAGATCGTACTCGCTCGAGCGGGGCGCGAATATTTCGGCGCAGCCGCAACCATCGAGCCGTTCTAAAACAAAAGAGCCTAAAAAACCCGCGCCGCCGGTTACTAATATTTTTTTACCTTTAAGCCGGCTCACTTTAAATCACTCACTTTAACGCCTTCGACCATTTTTTTAATTTCGGCCATATCGGAGTCAACCATCATTTTAACGAGTTCTTTAAATTTTACTTTCGGCTCCCAGCCAAGGATTTTTTTAGCCTTCGCAGCGTCGCCAATCAATAGATCGACTTCGGTCGGCCTGAAATAGCGCTTATCTATTTCGACATATTTTTGCCAATCGAGGCCGGCATAGCCGAACGCCTCTTCCAAAAACTGACGGACGCTGTAGGTTTCGCCGGTAGCGATAACGAAATCGTCAGGTTTATCCTGCTGCAGCATAAGCCACATCGCTTCTACATAATCGCCCGCGAAGCCCCAGTCGCGCTTGGAATCGAGATTGCCGAGATATAATTTATCCTGCAAGCCGTATCGAATGGCGGCGATGGCTTTTGTAATTTTTCTGGTAACGAAAGTTTCACCGCGACGGGGCGATTCGTGGTTGAACAATATTCCGTTACATGCATACAAATTATATGCCTCGCGGTAGTTAACGGTTATCCAGTAAGCGTAAAGTTTAGCGCAGGCATAAGGGCTGCGCGGGTAAAACGGCGTAGTTTCGCTCTGCGGCACTTGCTGAACGCGGCCATAAAGTTCCGATGAAGACGCTTGGTAAAAGCGGGTTTTAACGCCGGTTTCGCGTATGGCATCGAGTATTCGCAGCGCGCCCATGCCGGTAACTTCGCCGGTATATTCAGGCACGTCGAAGCTGACGCGGACGTGGCTTTGCGCTCCCAGATTATATATTTCATCCGGCTGGACTTCTCTTAATATTCTGTTAAGCGAGCTGGCATCGTTGAGATCGCCGTAAACGAGTTTTAATTTAACCTCGGGCGTGTGCGGGTCTTGATAAATATGATCGATGCGGCCGGTATTAAAAGAGCTCGACCGTCTTATCACTCCAAAAACTTCATAGCCTTTTTTAAGCAGAAACTCGGCGAGGTATGAACCGTCCTGGCCGGTTATTCCTGTAATTAATGCCTTTTTCATAATATCCCTTTCCGTTTCAAAAACTACTTTTACTTATATTTTTACTTTTACATTTAGATTCTTAATTACAGCTTCATTCATAGTTTCATTGCGGCTTATAATTAAAATAATATCATTTTATAAACAGCTCCGATAAATTATTAGAAATTATAACAGAATTCAATAAATAATTCAATAAATAATCGGATAAGGCCGGAAAATAATCGAATAAAAATTAAAAAAACAGTTAATTCATTCCGACTTTATAAACTTAGCGAACCCGGCGAATTTTTTAGACATATAAATTTCGCCGCTGTCGTTAACTAAAAGCGCGGCTATATTTTTGTTTTCGACGAAACTCCTGGCGCGTTCTTCTCCCATGGCGATTATGCCCGCCGAAATTCCAGGCGCGCCTTGAATCTCGCGCTCGATAATAGTGGCTGATTTAAGTCCTGAGGCTGGCCGGCCGGTGAGCGGATCGATTATATGACCGTATTTTTTAGAATTAATTACGCTGAACTGTTCGTAATCGCCCGAGGTAAAAACGGCGGCAGGCCCTTCAACGGCTAATTTACCAAGAAGCGTTCCGCGTTCGGCGGCGAAGGGGTCCTGCACGCCTATTAAATAAAGTCTCTTAGAAGTGATGATTAAATCGCCGCCGCCGTTGACTATTGCGTCTTTTATGCCAGCCGCGCTTAATAATTCGGCCATTTTACACACCGTATAGCCCTTGGCGACTCCGCCAAAATCGATCATCATCGAAGGCGGCAGGAGGACTGTGGATTTTTTTTCATCGAAGGCGATCTTTTTATAACCGACGAGTTTTAAAAGCGCCTCGATAGTATCGGCTGAAGGCTCGCTCTGAGGATTATTGCGCCAGTCCCATGCCTTATATAGCGGCAAAAAAGTTATATCGAAATAACCGCCGGTTAAATCACCGATAGCGATAGACTGCTTGAGGCAGTCGGCAAAATGACCGCTGATCTTAATTGCCTCTCCCTGAGAGCGGTTGAGGCGGGCGAGTTCGGAATCTTCACGAAAGCGGCTCAATTCAGACTCGATGCCATGGGCAAGTGCGAAGGCTTTTTGCGCGCTTTCGCGCGCGGCATCTTCCGCAACGCCGTATATCGTCACGCTAAAAACCGTTCCCATAACCGGCTGAACGAATTTATAATCGACTTCGCGTTTTACCAGCGCCGTATATACAAGAAAAAATACAACGGCGCCGCTTATGAAACCGGTAAGCAATTTCCTGAACGTTTCCAAATATTACCGCCTTTAAACGAACGGAACAACGCCCGCCCGGGAACGCTGTTCCGTTAATTATTTAAATTATATTCATTGCGGCCGTATCGTTACACCGAAAAAGGTATTTAATAAAACGTCGGGCCGCGAAATAAACTTGATTTCAATATTAAAACGGCAGTTTAAATCCGGCGAATCCCATAAACGCGAGCGACATGATGCCGGTGGTAATAAGCGCTATGGGAAGGCCTTCCATCGATTCGGGCACCTTGCTGTACTTTAAATTTTCACGAAGGCCGGCGAATAAAACTATAGCTATAATGAATCCTAAAGAAGTCGATACCGAATAAACTATGGTTTCAAAAAGCCCGTAATTTTTTTTAACGGCGATAAGCGCCGAGCCGAGAACCGCGCAGTTAGTAGTTATAAGCGGCAGAAATATGCCGAGCGAATTATAAAGCGCGGGCGCTATTTTTTTAAGAATGATTTCCACCATCTGAACGAGCGAAGCCACTACGAGTATAAACGCTAAAGTTTGAAGGTAGGCGACTCCGGCCTGCACTAAAAGCATCTGAACGAAGTGGGTTATAATGCCGGCCATAACCATTACGAATAATACGGCCATCCCCATGCCGGAAGCCGTTTCTATGGTTTTAGAAACGCCTATGAACGGGCATATCCCCAGAAACTGCGATAGAATTATGTTATTGAATATAGCCGAAGTGATAATCAGAGCGAGCATGCTTGAAAACATATATTACGCCTCCTTATTCTGCATAAAATTAATAGCCGCGAGCACTAAACCTAAAGTTATGAAAGCGCCGGGGGCGAGTATCATCAATATAAACTGATATTTAAACGGCGCGATCGCGAAGCCGAAAAGCGTTCCGGCCGAGAAAAACTCACGCAGCGATCCGATCAGTGTGAGCGCGAGCGCGAAGCCTGTTCCCATAACGATTCCATCGACGATCGAGGGCAGCACTTCATTTTTAGCGGCATAAGCCTCGGCGCGTCCTAATATTATGCAGTTAACGACTATAAGCGGTATGAAAATGCCGAGCGCTTCGTATAGAGTAGGAACGAAAGCGGCTATCAAAAGATCGACCATTGTAACAAAAGTGGCTATGATAACTATAAAAGCGGGTATGCGTACTTTACCCGGGATCTGATTACGCAATAGCGATATAACCATATTCGAACAAGTCAGCACCGCTATTACCGAAAGCCCCATCCCGAGAGCGTTAGTAGCCGAAGTGGAAGTGGCCAGCGCGGGGCAGAGACCTAAAGCTATTCTGAAAAGAGGATTTTCCGAAACTATTCCCCTGTACAATTCATTTTTTAGATTAATGCTCATATTTAACCTCGATAAATCAATATTTTTATTGCCGCGTTATTTAAGTTCCAATGCTTTCATTTTATTCTTATAAATTTCGATCGCCTTAACAACAGCCGCAGTAACGGCTCTTGACGAAATAGTCGCGGCGGTAAGTTCGACGACATCGCCGCCGTCTTTTTTAACGCTCCATTTTTTAGATTCGACGCCGGCGTCTTTATAATTCGATTTAAATTCAGGTTTTTCGATATTAGAGCCGAGACCGGGCGTTTCTTTATGCTCTAAAAAGCTCACGCCGCTAATCTTAGCGTCGGGGCCGAAACCCACGAGCATTTTAATGGGCGCATCATAAGCCTGGTCCTGCTTAGCGTTTTCAACAAGGCCAAGTTTCGCCAGTTCATCTTTAGAAAGCTGTCTGGTGGATAATTTAACGGCTATCCCGCTCACCTTGCCGTCGGCGGCTTTACAGGTGAACAGCTCTACTGGATCGGAAGGGTTAGAAAGCAGAGTTTCCACTTCGACCGTGTCGAATTTAGAAACGACTTCCATTAAAGCTTTTTCCTGTTTTTTAACTTTGACCATCGCGATACGGTCTTTAGTAACGTTATTGACGATAGCCAGCAAAAGGCCGGATACCGCCGAAAAAATAGTAAGAACGACTAATAATTTAAAATCCGAACTTCCTCTTTTCATCATTTTTATACTCCGAATCTTTTAGGTTTAATGTAAATATCGATAATCGGAACGAATATATTCATAAGGAGTATCGCAAACGACACGCCTTCGGGGTATCCGCCGTAAAGCCTTATTAACATTGTCAAAACGCCGCAGCCGATGCCGAATATGATGCGGCCCTTAAACGTGAAGGGCGATGTGACCATATCGGTAGCCATAAATATGGCGCCAAGAAACAAGCCGCCCGACAGCAGATGATAATGCGGCAGCAGCGTCGCCTGCGGATTGGCGTAATAGGCCGCCATAGAGATAAGGCCTACCGTGCCGATAAAAGAAACCGGAATTTCCCAGTTGATGACTTTTTTATATATGAGATAAGCGCCGCCCAAAAGAAGCGCCAATTCGCTAATCTCGCCGATCGAGCCGCTGGTGGTGCCGACAAAAAGCGATTCCCAGTTAATTTTATAGCTGTTAAAGTAATTAACGAGGTCCGCGGAAAAATTAGTGCCGCTGTAGGCTTTTACGAATCCGAGCGGAGTCGCGGCGGTGAGCGTTTCAGGATTTACCTTGCGATATAACTCGGCGAGATAACCGCCTGTAACGCTCCAGTTGGTCATAAGCGCGGGGAAGCCTATCAGCAGAGCAACGCGGCCGACTAAAGCCGGGTTGAACGGGTTCTGGCCGAGTCCGCCGTATGCGAGCTTGCCGATGCCGATAGCGATGAGCGAGCCTATGCATATCATCCACCACGGAGAGCTCGCCGGCAGGTTGAGAGCCAGAAGAAGCCCGGTGAGCGCGGCCGAATAATCGTTGATGGTAAGTGCGGTTTTCATTAAATATTTCTGGATGAGCGCTTCGGCGGCCACGGCGCTAATAACGCCTACCAGCAGCACTTTCAAAGCGTCCATGCCGAATACATACAAGGCCATAGCGCAGGCGGGCAACAATGCGAGGATCACCTGAAACATTATTATTCTGGTATCCTGCGGAAAGTAAATATGAGAGCCCTGGCCGACGATCCATTTTTTGTCTTTTGTTTCCAATTTACCTTTCCCTCATTTCGTTTAAATGATTTAAACTTTTCTTTTATTGTTTGGTTAATTTTTAATGTTTACGTTTATGTATTGTGTCGTATTATGTTGTATTGTATTGTATTGTATTGTATTGTATTGTATTGTATTGTATTGTATTGTATTGTGTTGTGCCATACTTTACTGTAGTGTACCTGTTACATACAATGAGCCCGTTTTATTTACTTTCGCCGGGTTTATCCTGCGGCGCGGCTTTAGTTTCGGCTTTTGCTTTTTCGCGGGCTTCTTTTTCTTTACGCGCCTTGAGTATTTCCTGAAGTTTGATTTTACCTATTTTAATTTTCTGCACGAGCCTTTCGTGGCCGGCGCATATATAATTACAGGAACCGCATTCGATGCAGTCCATAATTGCGAGTTCTTCGAGTTTTTCGTACTCGCCGGCCTCTATGACCTTATTGATCATACCGGGCTGAAGCCCCATGGGGCAGACGTCAACGCAGCGGCCGCAGCGGATGCAGGGCGCCTCTTCATATAAATTGGCCTCCGAGTGATTCAATACAAGAATGCCTGAAACGGCTTTAGTGACCGGCACTTCAGAAGTTTGAAGAGCCTTTCCCATCATCGGCCCGCCGCAGATGAGCATTGCCGCGTCTTCGGTAATGCCGCCGCAATAATCTATAAGCTCGGTAAACATAACGCCGAACCTTACGAGTAAATTTTTAGGCGTTTTGACGCCCAGGCCGGTTACGGTAACTACGCGCTCTATCAGCGGTTTATTATTGACTGCCGCGTCGAATATGGCGGCCGCGGTGGCTACATTTTGAACGACGCAGCCTACTGAGCCCGGAAGTTTGCCGGACGGCACGCTGCGGCCGGTAATGGCGTTAATAAGCTGTTTTTCTCCGCCCTGCGGGTATTTAAGCGCGAGTGAAACCACCTGAATATCTTTATATTTAGCGGCGGCTTCGCTCATTTTTTGTATCGAGTCGGGTTTATTTGCCTCGATACCGATATAGCCTTTTACCGGGCCGTTTTTAGAAAATATCTTCATGATAAGCGCGAGGCCGGCGGCTATTTTATCGGCGTCTTCGATCATTATGCGCGCATCGGCCGTGAGGTAAGGCTCACATTCAACGCCGTTTAATATGATAGTATCAATCTTGGTGTCAGGCGGCGGTGAAAGTTTTACCGATGTAGGAAAAGCCGCGCCGCCCATACCGACGATTCCTGCTTTTTCAACCTGTTTGACGGCGGAGGCCGGATCATATTTTTCGATTGCTTCAGGCGACGGCGCGATATCGGTTACCGCTTCGAAATATTCATCTTTCATATCGTTTTCAATAACTATACATTCCTGTTTAAACCCCGTCGGGCTCATGCGGGCTTCTATGGCTTTAACTACGCCCGAGGCTGGCGAGACTATATTAGCCGAAATAAACCCGGCTTTTTCAGCTATTATCTGGCCTATCTTAACGGCCTGATCTTTAGCGACAACCACTTTTGCGGGGGCGCCGATATGCTGAGAGGTCGGAATAACCAACAATTTCGAAGCCGGAAGCTTTTCTATCGGGCTTTCATGACTGTATTTTCTGTCATCTACATGGATACCGCCCTGAGAAAAAGTTTTTAATTCTGATGCCATTATGATTTCACCTCTTTAGTTTCAGCGGCGGCATTCTCTCCGCCCGTGCCGGCAGCCGCGAGTGCGGCGGCTTTTTGCTTTTCTTCTTTTTCCTGCTGTTTTTTCTTTATAATAATTTCGACCGCTTTAACTACCCGGCCTTCAGCGGTTATAGCGTGCATTATATCGCATTCCGCGACGCACTTGCCGCATAAAATGCACTTTTGATCATCGATTTGCGCGAGATTCGAGCCCGGCGCGACGGTGATAGCCTGTTTAGGGCATACTTTAACGCATTTACCGCAGGCGATGCAGCCTACTTTACAATTTTTGCGTACTACGGGGCCGCGGTCATGCGACGAGCAGGTAACGCGAACATTCGAAATTCTTTTTTGAACGAGCGATATTACGTGGCGCGGGCAGGCTTTGACACAAAGTCCGCAGCCCGTGCATTTTTCAGGGTCAAACACGGCGATGCCGTCTTCAATTTTAATCGCGCCGAAAAGGCACACGTTAGCGCAGTCGCCATAGCCGATGCACGAATACATGCAGGCTTTATCGCCGGTGTATAAAATATGGGCCGATGCGCAGCTTCTTATGCCTATATATTCAGACACTTTTTGTACATTGGAATGTTTTCCGTTGCAGTGTAAAACTGCGCGCATGGGCTTGCCTTCGCCGACGGCGGTTCCGACGACTTCGCCGATGGCTTTTAAAACTTCGGGCGGCGCGACGGGGCAGCGCATTTCAGGCGAAGGATTTTCGACGAACGCCTTAGCGAAACCGGCGCAGCCTGGAAATCCGCAGGCGCCGCAATTAGCCTGCGGCAGAAGCGCAGCCACTTTTTCAATTAAAGGGTTTTCAGGAACGTAGAATTTTTTTGAACTGATAATAAGCGCTATAGCCAGAATGATCGCGATAAATCCCATTACCAGAACTGACATAATAATTTCACTCATAGAAATTACCTCAACTTATCTTAATTTTATTGCTTTTAATTTTATTGCAGGCAATATATTTATAATGTGAAAGAAATAAGACATGAAAACAACTGATGCGAATAATACGGCTGAATAAACGCCGCAAAATTTCAAGGTGATTTTATCATTTTTTAAAACGGCTGTCAAGAAAAATAATAATTTCCAAATAAAGCCATGAGAAGATTTTTTAAAGAATTTCGTTTTTACCGCCATCGATTTTATTTTCATTTTTATTTTTATTTTCGTCTTTATCTTTATTTTCGTCTTTATCTTTATTTTCGTCTTTATTTTTATTTTCATTTTTACCGCCGCACGCGCCACAATGCGCACAGCCAAAACCATGCCCGCCGGTTTCTGAAACACAGCCATCTTTAGCTTTTTCCCTGTTATAAAAAAGAAAAACGGCGGCATAGCCCGTACCGAGAACGGCCGCGATGATCACAGGAATTAAAAACTCCATCATAACACACTCCGATTCTTGCCAATCATTATTGCATTAATTTCTTTGTTACATTCTATAACAACAAAGAGAAAAATACAACAATAAATATTAATTATAAAATTTTTTATAAAATTTTTGCAAGAAATTTTTAACTAATGTGTTATAGTAGTGAGATTAAAAATTTTACCTGAA
This sequence comes from bacterium UBP16_UBA6123, assembly GCA_002423385.1. Lineage (GTDB taxonomy): Bacteria > Muiribacteriota > UBA9980 > UBA9980 > UBA9980 > UBA9980. Next base: position 5,795 of record DIVV01000144.1, on the reverse strand, counting down.
ATTAAAAAACGGCATAATATTTAATAATTTTAACGCAGGCCTGAATAAACAATGCAAACAACATAAACGAATATAAACAACATGAATAACGTGAATTGTGAATAATATGAACGAAATAGACAATGACAATAACGACAACACTAACACTAACGAAAATAACGAAAAGATTAAAAGGCTTTATCTATCTTTAGCCGATAAACTTTTCGCCTATTCGTTAAGCGTTTGCGGAAATACCAGGCAGGCTGAAGATATCGTCGCCGAAACTTTTTTAAAAGCTCTTGAAAATGCGGAACGTTTCGATGAAAACTTCAACTGCAAGGCCTGGCTTTTTAAAGTAGCGACCAATCTTATGCGCAGCGTTTTTACAAGATATTTAAAAAGATTCATGAGCTTTTCGAATTACCGGCTCGATTTTCACTCCGCCGACCGCGACGGTCCCGAAGAAATCGCCGCGAAAAACGAAGAATTCATAAAACTTTCCGCTGCGCTCAGAAAACTCGATGAAACTGACGCCCGGATAGTATATCTGAAATATTATGAATCGATGAGTTACGCTGAAATCGCCGATATTCTCCAAATTCCCGAAGGCACGATGGCGTCTAAACTTTCAAGAGCGTTAAGGAGGCTTGAAAATGAACTTAAATAATAAGGCAGGCGATATTAATAAAACCGCAGGCGATAATAACGGCGATAAAATAAAAGACTATTTTAATTCGCTTAAAGGCGTTAAACCCGAAATTAGCGGCAAAGAAGAAATTATCAATCATTTAATAAAAGTTAATAATAGCAGCTCAGACGGACTGTCTTTAAAAACCGCTGCTGCGCTTTTTATAATATCGCTTTTATTCGCGGCATTTTCGGCTTATATAGCCTGCGAGGTAATAGGCGCCTCTGAGCTCGAGCCAGCGGCGGCCGTTTATATCGGCGTCGCGCCGGCCGTTGAAACTATGTCGCTCGCATTGGACCACGGAAGCGAAGCAGCCGTAATACTAATTTCCTTATCGTTTTTTTGCTTTATTTCCGCCTCGATTATAATACTACTGGCAAGCATGTTTCTATACCTGTTAAACCGCCCGGCCATATTTAATTTTCACGGTTATAAGCCTGATATTTTATAGTAAAAAAAGGGAGGAAATATTATGAGTAAAAATTATAATCTCAAAAAAATTATATCTAAATTTTTAGTCGCGGCTTCATTGGTCTTATTTCTTTTTTCATTAATTTTTATTCTGATAGCCTATAATGTTTCTTCGATGCGGGCCGCCATGAACGCAAATAATAAAGGCGGCTTCGAAAATATCGAAAAATTAAAACAACTATATCCCGATTATTTTACGCTCGCCTCGCTCGAAATACGATTTCCTGCAGCCGCGCTTCCAATTGCGGCCGGCGGCACTTTTGAATCTTATTTAAATAAAACTTATCATGGCAAAGATACGGCCGACTGGGGCTACCGCTACACTATAATATCGGCGCTGGGAGAGCATTTTAAAATCACCGACGAGACTTATTTAAATTCTTTTTACGATATGAATTCACGGTTTGTCGAAGAGATAGTAACTTCCTATGACAGGCCTTTTACGACTAACGATTCAAACGCGCAATTCATTACGCATCCGGCTGACGGAAAAGTATATGAGCAATGCTGGCTGGCCTGCGTTATTAATAATTCGATGATATTAAAAATAGCTTACAGGGCGCTCGATAAAAAAGATTACGCCCTGGCGCTTAAATCGGATATCGCCTATCTAAGATTCAGCCTGGCCGCAGGCGTTCTTGGCGATCCATGCCTTTCGAATATAATCAACTATGACCTGTATACAAACTATAACCTGGCGAAACAAATATATCTAAACGAAGATTTTTATTTAAGCGGCGAAGCGCCTTTAAATAAATTTAAAAACGCTCTGCTAAAACGCGTAGAATTTATTAAAACCCGCCCGGATTTCGCCACGGCATTTAAAAATACGACGGCCATGCTCGCCGGGAAAACTTCCGGGCTTAAATGGAAGGATAAAGCGACGCTTTATACACTTAACCTGTGGTACGGCGATCCCGACGTCGCTTTTATAGAAACCGCCAAACTTATTCATTCAAAGAAAGGCGCACCTTACTCTGAATTCGAAAAAATATTAGTGGAGGCACGGCTTAAATATCCGCTTAAAAAAAGTTTTACCAACGAACTGGCCTATACCGGCGACGACCTGCTCTCGTTTTTTAAATTTTTAAAATTCGCGGTCAACACCCACCCGCTCGCTCCGAACGCCTATATCCCAGACCAGGAACTAGCGCATTTTATAAATATCGACACTAAATTTCGTCTCGTTACGCTCGGCGGGTTCGCGCGTCATTTTTACGCGGTCAATAAAAGATGGCCGGACCTGGAAAAAGACGCCGGTTTTATAAAAGAAGCCGGTCCGGCTGCTATCGACGCATATTGCGGCAGGCCCTTTATAATAACGCAATCTGCAAACGGCGATACGATAACGATTAAAAGCGCCGCCAGAGACTGGTACGACCATGTTTCAAAAAAAACCGATTTTATAGAACTGAGTGTGACTAAACCGAAGGCCGAAATGTAAAAAAATACATCATACAAAATTTAATTCATCATACAAAGTTTAACTCATCATACAAAGTTTAACTCATCACGCCGCCATGACGTTTAAAACAATTAATTAATCAGCAATTTATCTATCTGTCTATTAAAATTGACATCTATTAAAATAAAACAAATAGATCAAAAAAATCTTGACACCCTTGTTTTTTTATGGTATTAAGTTAATCGTAAAAAATTCATAATTTAATTCCACGACAGGTTTTAAGGGAAGACGGTGGAAATCCGTCACAGCCCCTGCTGCGGTAAGAAGCGACGAACCGCGCGCAATCCATTCGCTGAAATATGCGGAGAAGGAGCGCGGCGAGAATGACCTTCAAGTCCGAATACCTTTGCCTGCCGCCGAAAAATACACTTTCAGAGGGAAAGGAGAATAAAGATGAGGGCCATTCTTTTCAAGCGGCGCATATAAAAAGCGCCCTTTAATTTCAATGTAAAATTTAATATTTTCGGCCGCCCGGCGCAAAATCGACTCAACGATTCAGCCGGTGTATATCTTGTTTTGCGCTTTATCTACAAAGCATAAAACGGCGGCTCATGCTTTAAGAGACAGCTTGAATCAAAAACAGGCGGAATGCTTTTGCTATTTTCGTCCTGTATGTTTTGCCGTTTTCAATTTGATCAAGGATTTAATTCTAAAGGAGAATGCAATGATTAAAAATATTTTTAAACCATTTATATCAATTTTTATAATTTTTACAATTTTTATAATTTCACAAATTTTCCACGCAGGCGCAAACGCTTTCGCGGCCGGCGACATCTTCGAACTCGCGCCGTTAAACATCTACGCCGCCACGCAATCCAGAAGCCGCCTTAATTCTTCACAGGACTCTTTTATTCTCGAAGTCGACGAAGAATTAAGCTGGCGCAATATTTCACTCGCGGAAATCGCCAGCGGCATTCCCTTTATTTATTCACCTTCGGCCGGCGGCCCCGGCGCTATCGCTTCGCCCTCGATAAATGGCGGGAGCGCCTCTCAGACGCTGATTTTAATAGATGGAAGACCGGTTAACTCGCCGGCGCTCGGCAGTTTTAACCTGAATTTGCTTCCTGTCGAAGCTTTTGGGCGCATGGAAGCATTTTTCGGGCCGGCCTCATCGCGTTACGGAATAAACGGACTTTCAGGAGCGCTCAATTTAAGCGGCGCGCATGCGACGCAGGAAAAAAACTCATCCACGCTAAGAACCGTATTTTCAAGTTACGGTAATTTCGAACAGTCGTTGAAATCGATTTTTACTAACGGCCGCCCCGGCAATAAACACGAATTATTTCTTAAACGCCATATCTATGGCGGTTACAGGCCTAATTCCGATTTTAAAGCCGATTACCTCGGATATAACAATAATTTTCGGGCCGGCGAAAAAGTGGAAGGTTATTTTTCATTTTTTCACGCCGCAACGCGCAACGGAGCACCGGGAGTAATGCCGGGCGAAAACGACGCCGCCCCGGAATTTGGCGGGCCGGAATCATATTCACACTTCGACCGCCAGGCTGACGCGCTTTACTTTACCAATCTCGATTTGAAATACTCCATAAGCGATGACTGCAACTTATCCGTAAAAGTTTTCAACGACCTGCAGAGCAGTTATTTCAACACCCGCTACAAAGACTGGCTATCGGGCGCGCTTATATTGAATGCCGGCGAAAGTAAAACCACGAGAACGGGAAGTTATATCAATTACTCTCAACAAACGAGCCACGCTTCTTTTAAAACAGGTTTAAATCGCGTTAAAAACACTCTGGCTTCAAGAAACAGCGAGTTTAACGCCACTGCGTCAATTAATCTTTCACCCGTTGAAAATTCACCGCAATCGGCTTCTAACAGCATATGGACATCTTACAGAACTACGGGCGCTAAATTTTCTTTTGATTTCAGCTTCAATCATGATAGGCCTGATTTCTTCAGCCCCGCCAATTCTTACTCGGCCGGCGCATCTAAAAAACTTGGCCGCGCCGGTAAAATTAAATTTTTTCACGCCGCCGGCTATCGCTCGCCTACGCTTAACGATCTATTCTATCCCGGCGCCGGCAATCCGTTTTTAAAACCGGAACACGCAACATTCAATTCCATATCGATTGAAAAAAACGCGCATGGAACCAAAAGCGAGATACGCCTTTTTTCAAAAAGAACATCCGATATGATAGAATGGTTTCCGGCCCCCTCAGATCCTTCAGGATTCCGCTGGACGCCTCAAAATATTAATTCTTTTTACGGCAAAGGAATTTCATTATCTTTCGATAAAAAATTATCGGCCAGAATTAACGCCGGAATTTATTATGAAAACGCACGCTACAGACAAAAAAACATGGAAGAAATATACAACGACTTCGCCGGCCTCCAAAAATTTGAAACGATCGAACGGGCCGCCCGCCAGCTTCCGCAAAATCGCGCATCGATTAAAATATATGGAAACCTTTCGCAGCGGCTCGCTTTCAATTTCTCAAACACCTTGACTTCGAAAATAAAATTTTACTACGCCGATTATAACGGTGCTCCTATTGTTACGATGAATGAAAAAACTATAGACGCCAATATTATCAGCGATATATCCTTTTATTACGATTGCGCCAAAAACACACGAATCGATTTCGCGGTTGAAAACCTCTTTAATAAAAACTACGCGCGCAGGTTCGGCTCGACCATTTCCGACCGTAATTATCCGATGCCGGGCAGAAACTGTAAAATCGTTTTCAATAAGTTTTATTAAAACAAAGTTAATAGCTAAAAACGGCTTAAAATAGCTTAAATTAATTTAATAAATTTAATAAATTAATTTAAGCTATTTATTAATGGCTCTTATTCATTTCGTGTGGGTAAGTTTATCAATGAATAGTGTATAGTGAATAGTGAATAGTGAATAGTTGAGGCTGGGGCTCGCTCTGCGAGCTTTATGTATAAAATATTTAAAAACGCCTTATCGAAATTTCCAAAAGTCCTTTAGTTCTCAACTCTCCACTCTGAACTCTTAACTTAACTTAACTTAACTTAACTCAACTTTCGCAGGAAAAGTTTGGCATCAAGCCTTTGAAACAAGCAGGTAATGACGAAATAAATTGAACAATGAAAGACTCCAATTCCTTTTTAGAAAGTAAAAAAGTATCGTTGTTTTTTAATGCTGATATCAGAAGTTTCAGTAATATTTGAAGCGATTGAGACACGCTTATATCCTGAAGTTCT
>DIVV01000061.1 GCA_002423385.1 bacterium UBP16_UBA6123 | reverse complement strand
GCGACGGGGGAAAAGAAAGGACCAATGGCCCTCTCTTTTCCCCCGTACCCCCAATTCTCTCCCTGAATATAAAACTGCGCGTGTGCCACGCGCAGTTTTGTGGCAGCGACGTTATTTCATGGTGGTTTCGAAGTTTTTCTATAGTTCCTTTACAAAGTTTCGGCCATTTATCTTCGTTCTCATTCTCTTTCTCATTCTCTTTCTTTTTTCTGTCTTGACAAATTTATTTCTTGCTACCTGTTAGTTTTGCCTCCGCGCGCGGCGCGCGCGAAGGCGTTCTATTTACGGACCACCGGAACTTAATATTTCGGCTCACGATAATGCTTTAAAGTATAACAACTTTTATTGTATCACCATAAATCAAATAAAACTTGAAAAATTTATATAATTATATATTCGTTTAACTTAATATATCTTATTTTAATAAGTCTGGATTTACATTAGTTTTTACCGTGAGCCGTTAAGTTAAATCGCATTGATGCCATTTTTGCACCGCATGTGCGCGCGCCGCGCGCACATGCAAACAAGCAGGCTGGCAGGAAAAAACAAAAACAGAACGAAGAAAGAAAGAAACAAACAAGAAAACAAAAGACAAAAAAAGAAAACTTAAAGGCTATCAGCCAACGATTCACAAAGCGCTTCACCAGGTTAAAGTCCGAACAAAAAAGGCTATCGACAAACCAACAAAAAAGCGTCAGGCAATTTGCAGATAGAGGGAGGGTTTTAGGGAGGGAGAAAGGGTTGCGAACCCTTTCTCCCTCCCTAATAAAAAAAACTAAAAAACTTAAAAAAAATTTTTTCGCATAATTTAAAGAAGAACTACAGATGACTATATTAATCAATTATATTTCAACTTGCCGTAGAACTTTTTATTATTTCAATAACTTTATCGAATCGAATCTTTCCTGTCGCAGTGCGCGGAAATGGCTGCCTTAATATATAAATATCGCGCGGCACCTTTATCAGAGGCAGTTTTTCGCCGCAAAGCGCGCGCACCTGCTCGCCGCTTAGCTTAAAATCGTCGCCGACGACTATTGCAGCGGCTATCTTTTCTCCCATATAATCGTCTTTTTGCCCGAAAACGATAACATCTTTAAATAACTGCGTTGAGCGTAAAAAAGCCTCGATATCCACTGCGTTGATTTTAGCGCCGCCTATATTGATAAACGCGCTGCTGCGCGTTAAAAGATGAAGCGCGCCGCGCGAATCGATATAGCCGCTGTCGTCGGTTTCTAATTCTCGGAACCCGAGACGCCATTTAGCAGCGGCCGCGGCATCGCACAATTTATAATAACCGCCGTCGGGAATTTTTTTACGCACGATAATGCGACCGATATTCGCGCGCAGCGGGTCGCTGTCGCCTTCGATGAGCGTTTCTTCGACGCTCGCGACGGAAGCGGGAAGCGGCGCGCCATCGTCGCCGAGCACGAATATTTCATTGCCGTCGAGCGGTCCGCCCACATCGTTATTAACCGACGCGCGCTCCTGATGCGGCGAATGTTTTCCGGCGTCGTTAAAGCTGACGCAGCCGGCTTCGGTTATACCGTAAACCGAGGCTATATTAAAATGAAAAGCGGCGTGAAATTTAGCGGCAAGCCCGGGCAGCAGAGGCATTCCGGCTGAAACCGCCATTTCGAGGCTGTCAAAGTCTGTGCCTGATGATATTTTATAATTAACTAAGTTAAGTAAAAACGGCGGGACGCTGAATATATGCGTGATTGAATTAAGCGATATCTCTTCGAGTGCGTCGCTTGAAAAATTAAAATCGCGGATGAATAAAGGAACGCCGTTATATATCGCGCCGAAAACGGCGAACTCGAGACCGTATGAATGCGAGGGCGGAACATTAGTGAAATATCGCGTTTGCATACCGCTTAAAATGCGCGGATATAATTTTTCGGCCTGATAACTTAATGCCGCGCCGCTTTTTTTAACGATTTTAGGCCGCCCGCCGCTTGCGGAGGTTATAAGCATAAAAAGCGTGCCGTCGTTTAACGCATCGCCATAAAGCGCGCAAACTCTATCCTGCAAAGCAGATCGGCTATTATCGGGCGAAGACGGTTGCGTATCGCAATCCGCCGGCAGGCGCGCGGCGCTTGATTTTTTTATTTCAGGATTAATAACATTGATTTCAGAGCCGTCTATCGCTAACACGCCGTCGAACACATAAATATTATCGGTAATAATCGTTTTAACTTCCGAAGCGTTGATTATACTCTGCAGCTCTTCAGCGCCGTACTTCGGATTAATAATAACCGGCACGGCGCGAGTTTTAAGACACGCTATAAAAAATAAAATAAAATTGATATGATTGAAACAAATAAGAGCGCATACAGCGCCATTAGAAAGGCCGTAATTTTCAAGAGACTCTGCCAGAAAGGCTGACCGTTTTAAAATATCGGCATGGCTCAGGCGCGTTCCGTTATAATCGATGAACGCGGCAGCCAGCCCGGCATTATTTTTAATATTGTTTTTTTGTAAAAGGCCGATAAGATCCATGGCAAACCTAAATGCGGTCTTTAGTTTCGACAGGCGGCAATTGAGGCTGGCCGGTCCTGTTTTTTTCGTTAACTAATTTTTCGACCAGCGCCGACATATCGTCGATTGACTTTATTGCTGAGAGCTTATCTTCGGGTATTTTAATCTTGAAGTTTTTTTCGAGCTGAACAACGACTTCGATAGATAACATCGAATCGAGTTTACGCGGGAAATCGAGTCCTTCGAAGGATGTGGTCATCATTTCGCTGCCGATGATCATGTTATCGCGCGAAGTTCTGATAATTTCGCGCCTTACGTATAAACCAAGATCAGTAGCGGCTTCGGGAAGCAGGCCGGGGTATTTTTCATTGATCTTCTGCTTTTTAACTAAACGCTCGACTATTTTAATAGTAGATTCGAGCCCGGTGATTTCAAGAAGATCGAATACTGAAAAAGTAACGCGGAATTTTTTTTCGATATCGGCTATGAATTTATTTTCGATCGCGTTAGTTAACTTAGGATCGGCGACTTTAATATTACGGCGCGACATAAAATCGGAAGCGAAAGTCATTACATCCAGCGATACTTCAGCCGTAACTACCGACGGCTGCTGCTCTTTAATAGCGCGGCTGACAACGTTTATAAAAGCCTCGAAACTGCCGGCGAATATCGAATCATCTTTTGACAGGCTGATTTTATACTTAGCCTCGAGCGCGTTGATTAAATTAAGCAATATATTCGAATCGTTGAATATTTTAGCCGCGACCGCCATTATTTCCTGCTCGACGACGGCTTTATTAAAGTTAAAATCAGGGCGCTGCTCGCGGAGCAATTTATATACGTTAGTGAAAATATCGCCGGTAGTTATTTCGGCGTAATTTATTTTAATTTTAAAAACGCGCTCCATAGTGGTTAAAAAACTGAGAACGTCTTTAGCGCGCTTATTCATGCCGATAATCGAAAGGCCGCGATTGATAACCGTTTCGCCTGATAGTAAATAAATAGCGCCGTTAAGATTAGCCATTAATTCAGACTCGCTGTATTTTAATTTTTCAGAAGCCGATTTAACCGCTTTAATTATCTCGGAAAATATTCTGCCATAGCTGATTTTATTATTATCGAAGATATCGGGCGCGGCGCTAAAATTAAGGCCCGAAATTTCTTTAGTTTTATTAAATATTTTAAGCGCTTCATCTTTGGTGAATGTATTGTTTTTAAGAATATCGGGACAGAAAGCAGTATACATAGAATCGCAAAAAGATTTATAATCGGAACTAAAACCGGGCGAATATTTTTTAACGGTATCAAAAAGGGCGCGAACGGACTTAATTTCGAGAAATTCAAGAGGCGAACTCTTAAATTCATAAGTTTTATGGATATAATCGATTTGCCGAAGAACGCTCAATACCTGAGCGTCAAAGAAGCAAACGTCTAAAAATGAAGACTTGCCGATTACTTTATTAACAATTTTAGTCACTTCAGCTTTTATATCCATAAAAAGCCCCCTTATTAATTTATGCTTTTCATTATTTTAGATTATAGCACAATATATATGCCCTGTCAATTTTATTTATCATTATCTCATTTAATTTAATCCGCACTTCTTTCTATATTTATTTAGCCGGGTGTGCGACATAAAAGTAGGTC
>DIVV01000159.1 GCA_002423385.1 bacterium UBP16_UBA6123 | reverse complement strand
CCCCTAATCTCTCCCGAAATATTTTGGGGCAAGCGTCATTCGTTCTCTCATGCCTGAAAACCTCTTACAAAGTTTTTTTCTTTTTCTTTCCTGCCATAAACTTTTTTCTTGCCGTCAGTTAGTTTTGCCTCCGCGCGCAACGCGCGCGAAGGCGTACTATTTACGCACCGCTGGAACTTAAGATTTCGGCTCACGGTAATGCTTTGAAGCGTAACAACTTTTATTTTATCACCGAAAATCATTATTCAAGTTGATTAAACTCGATTTACATTAATTTTTACCGCGAGCCGTTCATTTAAGTTGCGGTAAAACCGTTATTACTACGCATGTGCGTACGAAGTACGCACATGCAAACAAGCAAGCTGTCGGGAAACAAGTAAAAGGCAAGAAAAAATGAACAATGAATAAGCAAAAAGAAAAAGAAAAAGAAATTAAAGCCCTTACAGAAAAAGCTATCGATAAACTAACAATAAAACGTCAGGCAATTTGCAGATAGAGGGAGGGTATAAGGGAGGGAGAAAGGGTTGCTAACCCTTTCTCCCTCCCTTAATAAATTCTTATTTTAAGAAGAAAAAAAATTAATTTTGACCTATAACTTCAGTCTATAACTTCAGTCTATAACTTCAGTCTATAACTTCAGTTTTTAATTTCGACCTTCGATTCTCACGATTATATACTTCGAATAATCCGCCGATGCGCTTACCCCGTAAAGCGCGCCGTTCGGCGATACTCTAAAATAACGGGTAGGCATGGTGTCGCCGATATGAATAAGCGGCATTATCTTTAAACGCTCGATCGCTTTTCCGGTTTCGTCGAATTTATAAACTAAAGTTTGAATAACGTCTTCAGCGATTTTTTCGATTATGGACGCGTAAAAGTTATAATTAGCGTCTAAACCGAGTATGTGGTAGTCGTAAGGATCGGTTTCTTTGATCGATTTGATTAATTTAGCGAAAACCTTCGTCTGCCGCTTCGCCGAAGCGTCCATTAATAAAATATCGCGGCCGTCTTTGTCGAACTCGCCGAGCGCGAATATGAAGCCCTTTTTATCGCCGTAAACGCCCGCCGTATCGTCGGAGAGCCGACCGGTTACGACGCCTTCGCCGTTGTAAACTACCACTTTAGCGCCGAGCTGGTCACTTACCAATATTTCGCCGAAATTAGACACCGATATCTTGTGCGGCAGCTCGCACTGCTCTTTTACGTCGATAGCGCCGCGCATCTGGCCGTCAGGCGATAAGATGAATATATTTTTAAGCGTTTGATTAAGTAAGTAAATATTGCCGTTTTCAGGTGATATGGCGATATCGCTCATATAGTACCAGTGGTTTTTATCGTCGGTTTCGCCCTGCGGATAGCTGAATGAAGCAGCCACAACGCCATCTTTTGACACTTTAACCACGCGGAAATTAAGCGCGTCGAGTATGTATATGTTTTCGTCTTTATCGACTGTAAAAGACGACGGGCCGTTCGATGGAAATGCCGGCGAATCGGCCGTGCCGAGACCTACCGAACCGGTGCCGGCACCGAAGCTCATTACGCACACTTCGACGGTCTTAGCCTCTTTAATTTCAGGCAGCGCTACTTCGACGGTGCCGGCCCAGGCGGCGGCGGTGAATATCGTCATAACCAATGCCAGAGCGGCGCTTAAGACTTTGCCCGCGGCTGTTTTAATATTTGATTTTACTTTTGGATTTAAATCGTTGTTTTTCATCTTTTAATCACCTTTATTACTATTATTTATTACATGCAACCATGCAGCCGTTTAAAAAACGACTGCATGATGATTTCTATTCCTGTTTCTATTCCTACTCTTGATTTATATTACTACGCCGGGTACGCTGCGCGGATTAACATAATTGCCCGCTGAATTTTTCATTGCGAAGTGAAGATGAGGTCCGGTAGTCCAGGCGCCGGTGTTATTGGAATGACCTACCGTCTGACCGGCCGATACGCGCTGACCGACCGATACCGATGCGTCACGACAGTGATAATAAACCGAAGTGTAGCCGTTATCATATTTGATGTGTATCCCTTTGCCTCCGCCGTAATCATAAGACGTTGAAACCACCGTGCCAGGGCCCAGAGCCTTCAACGGAGTGCCGGTAGACACGCCGAAATCGATGCCATGATGAAAATTTTTGCCAAATAAGTCACGCGGGCCGTAGTCGGAAGTTATACGACCGCCCGCAACAGGCCTGCCGCCGAAACCGGCGCTCGGATTGCCGCCTGAAGACGCCGCGGGCGCAGCGCTTGCCGCGGAAGATGCCGCCGAACTGACGGGCGTTTTTGATATGTAATCACTATGTACATAAGCCTCGCCGCCGTTATACTTAACTTTATACCAATCGCCCTGTTTGCCCAGTATCTCGATGGCAGCGCCGTGGTTGAACCGGCCGATTATGCTGCCCCACGCGCCGGTGCGCACGTTTAAATAAGTGCCCGGCGTGTTGACGTATCCGTCGCCGCCCGCTGAGGGCGCGTCTGCCGTGGAAATATAAGCCGAATGAACATAGGCTTCGCCGCCGTTATGTTTTACTTTATACCAACTGCCTTCTTTTGAAATTATATCGACTTTATTGCCCTGCTTGAAAGTGCCGATAATATCACCCCATGCGCCGGAGCGAATATTAAGCACGCCCGCCATGACGACGCCCGATGAAGTGCCGCCCGCGCCCGTACCGTCAGTGCCCCCGCTCGCAGCCGTGCTGCCGGTTCCAAGCGACTGGTTTACGGCTTCGATTCCCGCAAAAGTACTGCCGGCCGGATAAAACACCGCCAGAGACAAAAGCAGAAGCATGCAGGCTAAAGTCTTAATGATATTGTTACTCATAACAACCAACCCCTTCCTCTTTATTTATTGTAATCGATGATTTCAAAATTTCGCGGCCGCCATATTTGCGCCGTCTGACTTATATACTCGTCATTTATAAAAAAAGTTCCATTTTTTATAACCGGATTAATTCCTGACCCGGTCGCGAAGCAGAAGTTGATCGACGCAAATTTGCATGAATCAGCGCGAATCAAACAGTCATTTTTTCCGTTATTATTTTCGGTATTTTTAATTTTTCAACTTTAATTTCGCCGTAAGTTTGTTTCAATTTTTTATAGTCTAAATATAAAAATTTAGGCAGCACCGAACGTGCGCCTGAATACAAATAACGCTTCACTATCTTAGCCACGAAGCGATCGAATATTTCGTGACTCGAGCCGTGAGCGGCCTTCGAACCGGCCGACAACCGCCTTATATCGCCGTTGAAACGGGGGCTTATATGAAACAATTCATGAACGATCGTTTCGAGTTTTTCGGAAATATTGAGGTCTAAAAAACGCGGTATGCAAAAAGCTATTATATAATAAATCTCGACGCCGTCGTAATAAACGGGCGGTATGCTGAATTTATAGCCCTTAGATATCTTTTCGCGCGCGCCGCCCTCGAAACGCAACGGGTAAATTTTAGCCTGCAGCCCGTGCTTCGAATTAGACTTCGCCAGCGAATACGAAACCGCTATGCGCTCCGAATCGATGTGGCCGAATTCCTCGCAGGCGCGCGCGACATCACGAACCACGCCCATATATTCACGGTTGAAATCAAAGGCCGCCGCCGTGCCGCCTGGATTAAATAAATCGCCTTCTATAACATTCATTTGAGTTTTAAAAATCGCCTTTCTTCTTCATTGAGACGCACTATTAAATGCGCCGCGTATAAAAGCGCCGCCATTACGAAACCGAACATGAAATATTGAACGGTGCCCGCCGTTATATACTCGAGCAGCGAAACGTAAACCGCCGAAATTATAAGCAATATTATAACCGGCTTGTAAGAACCCTTTTTAAATAAAGCGGTTAAAAACAGCAGCACAAGCGCCGTGCCCAATAAATAACCTATAAAAGTAAGCGCGTCGAAAACAGGTTTCGAATAATACGAATACTTAATATAAAAAATCGTTGAATCGTTTATGTTATCTACTTTTTCAAGACTTTCCGCCGAAAAATAATGAAGATTCGCCGTCGAAGGCACCGATATTGAAACCGGCATTTTCGACTTAGCCATGGCGCCGCCGGAGCCGTAAGATGCGCCCGTGTAACTCTGCGTCTGCTGTTCGTTTGAAACGGCGCGCGCATTGGTTACGGCCATTTTTTTATATTGTATGTTAAGCATCTGGTCGATTGAAACGGTGGAACGGCGCGCTGAAGAGGTTTTCTCCATGAAACCCGAAGCGCTCTTCAACTCTTCTTTACGCAAATTAGTGCCGATGTTGAATATATTGTAATCGTCTATAAAATGCAGCTCCCAATCGACTTTCGAACATAAAACGCCAGGACGCGGAAGCTCGATGCGGCCGCCGCCGAATAAAGAATAAGGCGGCGTTTTAGTGAAATAAACCAGCGAAACGGCGAAGGGCATAAAGTTCTGACCATCGTCGGGCGATTTTAAAAGCGGTATGTATATGAGGCCGTCCGCGCCGGCGCCCGGTTTGAAAAGACGCTCGCCTACCTTGAGACTCCACGGTTCCGAGCCGGCCGGCAATTTCAATTCGAGGAACTGCACGTTGTTGTTTCGTATTTCGTAATATGCGCTGGTTATAAGATATCCCTCGCGCGTTACGAAAGTTTTATAGCTGGCAATGTCGATAGCACATGCTATGGCTGCTATGTCGATATGTTTTTTGATCTCAAGATATAAATTGTCAGGCTTTTTCGAAAACTTATAGGCGAATAATACCGATGAAGACGCATAACCGGCGGGAAGCCCCGGAATTTCTTTTTCGTCGATGGCGGCTAAATTGGTTTCTACCTCGCTGGTGGCGTTGACCTCGGCGTTAACCGCGGCGTCGATGGCTAAAAATCCCTTATATTCGTCGGCGCCGGCCGGTCTCATAAAAGGCACCCGGACAGGCGCTTTCATATTAAATATCTCGGTCTCGAAGCCGGTTTTGAGATTAATGCGGCCGCGCATCGGATTTTTAAACATTACCTTGAGCTCGCGCGGCGCTAATGATACTTCCGCGCTCGATACGGCCTCGCCGGAGCCTGGGCCATTGCCGCTGCCGGCTGAAACGCCTTCGACAGGGCCGTCGCCGCCGGTTACTTTCCAATCGTACACACCCGCGCCCTCGACAAGCGTTATCATCGTGTTTTTAGGTATTTCAAATACAAGTTCACGTATTTCGGTGTTCTGCACGCTATAATTCCAATCGACAAGGCCTGAAAAACGCTCCTCGTCAACGGTGAGCCGGCAGGCGGAAGTCAGCGTGATGCGCGGTTCTATCTTTTTAGTGATAACCGTTACTTCCTCGCTTTTTTGCGCGAGCAGACGCTCGCGCGCTTCTTTGATACGGCGCTCTTCCTCGATCCGCGCGAGTTCGCGCTCACGACGAGCCTGCTCGGCTAAAGTGAGGCGGAACGAATAATAGTCGGCAGGAATAAGGCCGCCCGCCGTTATATTGCGCATAGCAGAACCTGAGCCTTCTTTAGAACGCGATTCTACTATCATATTATCGGCGATAAGGTCGTATTCGCCGGGCGTAGCCAGCGATACCTTCATACAGGCGCTCTTTGCCGGATATAAGTTGAAGTAATACGAATTATCACTGAATATAACATTGGTTTTAAAAGATATTTTGACCATATACTCGCCGGCGTCTTCGAAAAGCGCGCTGTATTTGCGCGAAGCCGGGTTAATTTTAAAATTATCGTAACGGCCGATAGTATCAAACTGTTTGGCCTGACGGTAAGGCGTAAATTTATCGCGGTCGCTTTTAGTTTTATACGCACGCTCTAATTTATCGATATAATCGCCGCTCATGCCGTAGAATCCGAAACTGTAAGGTTTTATAAGATATGACTCGACGCCCGTTAGCGCTATGTCACCGCCGATAAGCTCAACCGCGCTGTAATTTTCGTCGAATACGTCTATAAAATATTCCAGCGTGAGCTCGGCCGCGTCTAATTTAATATTGCCGGTAAGCGACGCCTTTTTTATCATCGCCCGGTAAGGCGGGGCGGATGGCGCCGTCATTTCTTTTGAATCAGCCATGTACTCCATCGAATTGACCGAGTCGATTAAATATTTAAGCTCGCTGTATGGTATCATAACCTTCTTCTCATTAGAACGCATGGCCATATCAAGCATATAAAAAGTCTGAACCTCGAGCGTGGCCGGATTGTAGCTGAGCTCGACGGCGGCACGATCATCCGCGCTGGCTGCATGAGCCGCCGTGAAGGCTGAAAGCGGCGTTAATAACAGCGTGCTGAATATAAGAAACGCTATGAATATAATAAGATTAATCTTTGGCGTGCCGGTCGGACCGGTGCCGGGGCCGGGGCCGGTGCCAGGACCTTTGCCAGAGCCATTTTTATCGGAGCCGGGGCCGCTGCCGCCATGCTTTTTATCGCCGGCGCCTGAATCCGAAGCGGAAATGTCAGTCTGCGAAGCCGTCGCTGAAGACGACGAAGGTGTCGATGGCGCAGTCGAAGGCGCGGAAGCGGGCGCAGGATCAGGAGCGGTAAAAGTTAGCGGTGTTTTAAGCATATCGGTCAGCTTCGCTAAAACGCGCGGGTTCGATAATTTAGCGATGGTTTTAGAAAGCGCGAATATTATAATGCCAGCCAGAATGCCCAACTGTGAGGCCCTAGCGGTATCGGGGATTATCCGGTTGGCCGCCTCGAGCGCAAATAAAAGCGCCAGAATTGAAAGAATATATAACGGCGCGTGATTTGAACTGTAAAGCGCGCGCGAAGCGGCTAACGGTATCAATACGCCCATAAAAACAAGCAGCGCGAGCAACACCCGATACAACTTAACACTCATATATGACATTTTTAAACTTACCTCCTCGCCAGACATCACAAAACGCTTTTCAACTAAACTCGAATGTCCGGTTTTAGGAAGGGCCACTGGCACCGAAAATATGCCGCGGCTTTCAGGACGCGCCTGACTGGCGCTGCGCATACGCTCCGAAGCGGCGCTTTTTCTCTTACTTTCCACTTTCGAAACGGGACGCGTTTTATTAAATTTTCCGCCTTTAGCCGGTGCGTCGTATCCCGAGTCTTCGTCGAATGCCTCGCTCTTAGATTCTAAACTCACCATTTCATTAACGCTCTGCTGCATCGGAGCGGGCGCTCCGACCGATGACGGCGGCGGCGGCGTTGCATAATCATAACCGCGGCCGTCGGTTTCTTTGGCGAAATAGGAATCGCCCTTAACTTTATCCGTAGTTTCCTGCATCGACAGCGCTCCGTGCTTCGGACATATTACATCGATCATACCGCCAGCAGCCTTGCCTACTTTTATGCTATAAGAGTAGCCGTCCGGACACCGCGGCTCGGCTTTTATATAACCGTTGCTCAGAAGAGTTCGAAGGTCAATTTGATCTATCTCGCCATTTTCTATCATATATAATTCAACGGCGCCTTCAATAGTTTTCATATTCGCAACGCACGATTTGAATTTAGCCTGATGACGCGCCCTGTTAAAGTTAGGAACGCTTATCGCCGCTAAAATCATAAATACTACAATAAGAAAAATTATGCTCACGGCGTGACTCATAAAAAATCCTAATATTTTAGCTAAAAAGTTATAAATAAAATTCCATACCGCGCTAAATAAACCCATTTCGTAAGCTTTTTCGCCGCCCATATAAATAACGTAAACCATAAACGCTATTAAAAGAAACGCCGAAATGATTATTAATAAACTCATGGAATGAGGCGATTTATAAATGTAAACAAGCGCGTTTATAAAATTAAGCGGAATCTGATATATTAACGGTACAGCCGGCGCCTGCTTGAGATCGGGATCGCCGCGCATATTGTAAAACACATAGCCGTCGGCCGTATAAACACGCCACTTAAGATGCATCGACGGCACTTCGGTGCGCGGCAGCTTTAGATTGAACCCGCCGAACATAGATAGTTTTTGCGTTTCAGCCGATGTTTTAAACTTAATCGGATATTGTAAAATATCGTCGTTAACATAACTCGATTTAACTATCGGTATCTTGAAATTATAATCCTGGTCGTAGGAAACCTTGACTAACTTATCGTTGACGACCGCGCCGTCGAGTATTTCGATAGTATCGTCGGGCATTAATTTTAAAAACGGCATGCCGTTATTCTTGATGTGATATTCACAGCTCGAAACCGCTCTGCCCTGGCTCGTTATGAAAGTATTGACCGTGCTGGAAGTTAAAACGCTCGCCAGCACCTGTGAGTCGGAATATTTAGTGAGCTTCAGACGCGCGCGGTAAGGATGCTTGTAATATTTAAACGCGAAGAGAATCGGCGATACCACCGAAAATTTAATACGGTCGGGCAATTCCTGCGCGTCGATACGCTCTAAATTAAACGGCTCGCGCGCCAGACCGATCTTCACGTTGGTAAGCGCGCAAACCGCTATATGGCCGCGTTCGCTTTCTACCGAGTGAAACAAAAGCTCGGGCATATTGATTTCATCCGTCGCTTCGTCTATTTTAGTTATAGTCGTAACGGTAAGGTTAAATTCAGTCGTGACCGGATATTTAAGAAATACTTCGACCGATGAATAATCGGCGGCGCCGTTTATAGTGCGCACCTGGCGTATCTGGCGTTTGTCATAATTATCGGTGAGCACTTCGTCGATATCGGTGTCTATAGGCATTTCAAGCGAAAATTTGGAGAGCTGGCCCTTTATGATATTAAATGTAATATCGTGGCTGCCGCGTATAAGACCGTCGCCTATCGAATATATCGACTTTACATTACATCCGACGGCAGCCGGCTCCGCTTCGTATTTATGCGCCGCAGCTTCTTCGGACGCGGATATCGTTTCAGAACCTGAATCCGCCGTTACCTCGCCGGTTTCCGAACCGCCTTCGGGCGTGATTACCATAGCCGAATCGACCGCCGCTTTTTTCTCTTCGGGACTCACGGCGTAAAAAGTAAAATCGAGACGGTCGGTGAAGCCGAAATCGGCCTCGTAAGCCTGTTTTCTAGTGTCGGGGTGAATGAAAAGCCGCTCGCCTATGGCCGGGTTCATGCGAATAACCGCATCGGCGCCGTCATAGATAAATAAAGCATTGTTCTTAGGCGAATCGGGCGTGATTACCGAAAATGAATACCGGGCGCCGTCTTTGTGGGGCGTTAATAAAAAACGCATGCTGAGCGTATGCGCGCCGCGGCCGGTGACTAGCAGCGAGTAACGGCTCGAAGCGGCGGCGCCACGGCCGTATGAACGGCCGGCATTGCTCAACGCGGCCGGCGCGCTGTAATTAGAGTCATAAGTCTGCACCACGGGGACCGCGTTCATATTGTTGCTTTGATATTCGATGGCCTGCTGAACCTGACGACCGGTATTTAAAGCGCTGTCCTGCGCGGGCTGCAATGGCTCTGAAATAATGACCGGAATCGTATCGTCTATGACGGCGTCATTCAAAGCGAGCGAGCCGCCAATAAGCGGTATTAAAATATATTTATTTTCGGCTAGTACCGATAGATCTACATCAAGCGCACAAAGCACGTTGTCATGGTCTTTAACGAATTTATACGAAGCCGAATTAATTATGTAATCGGAAGGCGGCTGCTTTTTTCCGTCTTTTTCACCGCGCGGATAACGATCGTTTAACATTTTATTGTTTTTTTCGACAAGCTCTTCAAGTTCGTCATAATCGATCATTACCATTTTATTGCTTTCGAAAATTTTAGATACGTCTGAATAAGGCAGAATCACCTTGAACTTAGATATGGGCCGCAGCGTGTGCTTTTCGGGCAGACTGCCCGGGCGCGGCGCCGCTTCGGAGACATAAAGCGGCCATAACAGAGCCGTTAAAAAAAATAAAGCCGCGATAAAAACGGCGGCCGGTTTGATTTCAAGAGCCTTGATAAGGCTGGCAGGGCATTTTACTATTTTAGAACTCATCCTGTACATAAACGCCTCCACATTTAATTATCAGTTTATATTCAAATTATCTTTTTTTATCTCATCCTGTCCGTTTTGTATAATCTTGTTTCGTTTCATTTTATCTTGATTTTTTTCCGCTTTATATTATCTTATCTCAAATCTCACACGTTCCCCTATTTTACCTTGTTAAGCAGTTCAAAAGCTTTTGAATAATTATTGCGCAGCTCCGGAACTTTTTCCAGATCGCGCGCGCTTAATATTTTAGACTTGAGCAATTGAAAGAAAGGTCGCACAAGATTACGCACCGGCGCATCGGCGGAGGTCATAACACGGAAAAGAACTTCTAATTTATAAAATTCGCCGTTAGCAACCTCGCGCATTATATCACTCACGCAAAAAGAAAGAGGCTTTAGCGAAAACATAATCGTATTGCCCGAAATAATTTTTATGATATCGCCGCCGAGAAGCCGCAGCAGCTTATATTTAGCCTCGGGATTCGACGGCTTGAAGCCGGATGAAGCTGAATCGCCGGCAAGCGGCCCTAAAAAAGCGAAGTAATAATTTTTATACTTAATGATAACACTGTCGAAATCGGGCGCGCCATAACTTAACATATAAGTCATCAGAACCGAATTGATACGCTCGAATTCTTCGTCGAGCGGCTCGGCGCCGAGAGTGTTGGCTACCGCGCCGGCGTAAATATTTAAAAGGCCGTCGTGAAGCTCGCTCCAGTTGGAATCAACAAGCCCCTTGCCCGATATAATACGCTCTATATTAAGACTCAAATTTTCATTGGTTAATTTGAAACGGATCGGTTTTTTGCCTCTACGCACAAAAAGTTTTAACGCTTCGCCACCGGCAACCGCTAATGCCTGTGACGGCTGCTTTTCAGCAACCACATTCACCTTTTGTGGATGAGACGCGCCGGTACCGGATGCGGCGCCCGGTTCGTTGAACGGATTCTGGACGCTTGAAAAATCGGTGACTACCGAATCAGACTGCCCCGAACGCGGCGAAACAGTCAACGAGTTAAAATCGGGCGGTTCGGGAACCGTAATAGCATCCATCCCATCGGACGGAGGCGTAGAAGGGCCGTCAGGGCCTAATTGCGGATCGTCATAACCGCCGGGCGGCTGGATGGATGGATCGTGCGCCGGCGGGGCCGGCTGCTGCTCGCCGGTAAAGGGCTGCTCGCCATACGCCTCGGGTGGAAGCGGATACTGCGTCGGCGGCGGCTCTTCGGAGGCCGGAGAAGTTTTAACGAACGAAAAATCGTACGGCTCGTAATAACCGTCAGGACGGTAATCGTCGGACGGCTCGAGCTCCGATAACGCCGAACTCGAATCGAGCTGGGCATAGGCCGGATAAGCCACACTAAAAACAATAATTATTAAAGTAAATAAAAAAACTCCGTCGTTAAACGCTTTATAAATATTTATAATCGGATTGCACTTATTTTTATTCGTTATAGAAGGCATGATAGGCATAATCAAACGGCCGCCTTTACAAATTGCGATTACTATACACCGGCACGAATATATCCGAGCCGATTACCACTATCAATATCATCCCATTATATCAAAAAAATACCAATTTGCAAACTATTTTTTAATTATGTTTTTTATTGAACCGACGACGATTATTTATAAAACCACGCAGGACCGAGATGGGGGAAAAGAAAGGGTCGATGACCCTCTCTTTCCCCCCATAGCCCCTCATTCTCTCCCTGATATTTTTTTAAGCAATCGTCATTCGTTCTGCCATGCCCGAAAACTCCTTGTATAATTTCCTTTACCCTCTCGTATTCTACTTTTTCACTCTCTACTCTCTACTCTTCTCTCTTCTTTCTTCTCTCTTTTCTCTTTTCTCTTTTTTCTTGCCATAAACTTCTTTCTTCTTTCTTTCTTCTTTCTTTTTTCTTGCCATAAACTTCTTTCTTCTCTCTTTTCTTTTTTTCTTTTTTCTTTTTTTCTGCTATAAACTTCTTTCATGCCATTTGTTAGTTTTGCCTCTGCGCGCGCCACGCGCGCAGAGGCGTTCTATTTACGCACCACTGGAATTTAATAATAATGCTCACGGTAAAGCACTAATATAAAACAACTTTTATATATAAGTCTACTTATAAAAA
>DIVV01000216.1 GCA_002423385.1 bacterium UBP16_UBA6123 | reverse complement strand
TTTCTCCCTCCCTTTTTTAAAAAAAGTAAAAACAAAACCGGACGAACGCTTTTATTTTAATCGTCCGTCCGGTTCAATTATTATTAAGTTATTAAATATTAAATATTAAATTAATAGTTGTTATCGCCTATTACCCAGGTCACTATCTGTGTGACTGAAGTGTACGGCGGTTCTTTAGGCGGCACGTTGAGTTCTTTCGCCTTTTTAGCGTGCGCCACCGCTTTTTCCAGATCGCCCGTGTAATTGTAAAGCGCGGCCATCAATGCGTGGGCCTTGGCATTATTAAGGCCTACTTCATGCACCGGCTGATAAACGTAATCAGGAGCGTTAAGGCCTATAGTGGTAAGCATATCTATCGCTTTTTGCATATTCTCTTTTTTAGCCGTTGACAGCCAGTAGCCAGCCATGCCGATCTTAGCGTCTTTATCGGAATCTTTGGCTTTATCGAAGTGTTCAAAAGAATCGGTTATACCGGTCATTCTGGTCTTGGCATAACCTAAGCCGACATGCGCGTCAACTTCCTGTTCGTTAGTGTGCTGATAGGCAAGAACGTTATTAAACGACTCGATGGCGTTACTATAACGGCCAAGTTTAAACTCTTCCCAGCCCTTCTGCAGCTCGACGTACGCCGGCGTATATTCCTGCTGATAACCGGTCGTACCGATTACGCCGCCGCCACAGCCGCCATTTATAGCGAATATCGCAAATAAAAAGAATAACAGGTATAATTTTTTCATTTTAGCGCCTTTTCTTTTTTCTTTCTCTTTAAATCTCAATATAACCACCCTCTGTAGGCTTTTTTATCTTAACACAGCTATCTTACCATACTTTTCTACACTCTTATCGGCACAATTTACCTTTATCTTATAGAAATAAACGCCGTTAGCCACAATTTCTCCGTCCTGATTAGTCAATCCAAGCCATATCGCCCTGAAATTATTTCCGGTCTGCATCGGAGTGAGTTCCGTTACGCGGTTCGCATTAGCGTCATAAATATAAACTTTAGCGTCTACCGCGTTACCGAGCGTACCGTTAACCGTAAATGACACGGTGGCATTCGAGCCGCGACGCGCTGGATTAGGATAGGATATGGCGTTAATGATATCAGGTTCCGCCGCGGGCGCTATTACCTGAAGCGCCTGGCGCGAAATATTGCCTGAATAATCAACGGCCTCGAAAACTATTTCGTGATTTCCGGCTTTAAGCTCGTCTTCTACCTGATAATATATTCTGTTTTCCCTTTCATCATAAGAAGCATTATAAGCCGTGCCGTTAATTTTAACGACGGTTTTCTGCGCGTCGATACCCGAACCGAAATCTGAAACGTAAGCGAATAATTCGGGAAGCGAGGAATTTAAAACGGTTTTTCCGTCAAGCGCCTGTTTAATGAAACGGGGCTCTTTTTTATCGACGAATACGCCATAGACGCCAGTATATTTCATATCGGCCTCGAATTTAGAACCGTCGTATTTTCCACCGGCGCGTTCCCATAAAATGCCGTCGGTCGAAAAATATATGCCCATCTTCGATAAATCGGCTTTCTGCGATTCGTTTAAAGCGCAGTCTATAGAGATTTTACCGCCTGATTTCAGGCCGCGCGACGGCGATATATCGAAAAATGACGATACCTGTTCGAGTTCGGCTTCGGGCTTAGCATTTTTATCGTCGGAAATTTCAGGCGCGCCCGCGTTTTCAACTTTTACTTCAGCCTGATTATCAGCGTTATAGCTCACCATCATAACTTTATTATTATCGGTTTTAATGCGCATCGTTTCGCCGGATTGTTTCAACTTATCCGCGGCAGCCATTCTTGAAGGTGATTTAGCGGCGGCCGAACTTAATTTAGCCAGATAATCATTTCCGACGTATTCGAGTTTATAAGGGAATACGTATATATTTGAATCATTACTCATCGCGCGTTTTGGTATTTCGACGCTTACGCCCATATCGCGCGATTCTATAACGCTTCCCTGATTAGGCTTATATTGCGCCATAAGGAATTTTCCATCTTTAATAGTATCAGGCGTGGGCCAATAACCGATATTATTGCGCGTATCGAGCCCGGATACTCTTATATTATTTTCGCCGACGGTGCCGGTAGTCGAAGCGGCGTATAAATTTTTAGCCATAATATTAACCGGCAATTGATTAACATCGCCGTTAGCTATAGTAATATAACATGCAGGAGCAAAAAGCAATGTTTCCGAAGCCTGTATATTAATCAACACGTTCTTTTCATCGACGGGATTAAGAAATGTTTTAACAACGAATCCGGGCGCCGTATCGATCTCAAAATACTTATACTGAGTAACGCTTCCGCCGTCCATCGTATTCCAGGACGCATCCATAAATCCGGTGACGATAACGTCGGCCATGCCGTCAAATTGAGATCCCTGACCGAATGGAATAAAACCGAACCCGGTAATCGATTTTCCGCTGACGGCAAGATCCGTTACCTCGACTGGCGCGGTGCCTTCGGCCGAACGCGGATCGAATTTAATCGACGGCGGCGTTACGTAATCACTCAAAGGCAGCATATCGATAGGAGTGTTAAAAATCACTTCGAATTTAACTTTGCCCGAGGTAATGTAACCGCTCGAATTAGGCGATGGATCGGTAATTATTATACTATTTATTTTAGGAATCTTTCTGTTAACGTAAACGCGGACCTGTTCAGACTGCGTCGACATATTCTCCGCCCTGTCCTTTACAAAAGCTACAACCCTGTATTCGCCGTCCTGATCAGGGAAAGTTATATCCACTTCATTTGTGTCGTAACCATGAACGTCGGTTTTGGTGCCAAGTTCTATATATTTTGACGCCGTCGCATCGACTATCTGCAGATAACCTACCGAAATCGTATAACCGACGGTACTCGGAGCGCCTTCAAATAATAATACTTTAACTCTTACGCGGCGCTGCTTCACATAGGTAGTGCTCGAGGTAGGCGCGGTATTTTCATGTTTCGGATTGAGGCCGAGATAATCTATTACTCCGACGATTTTAGGCATCTGCGGCGGCAGTTTATCGACGGTGAACTGTCTGCGTTCGGAAGTGCCGTACACCTGGCCTGAAGCGTTTAACGCCGAGACCTGCCAGTAATATATTTTGCCATGATCGAGTAATTGGTTCTGCAGGGTGTCGTCAGTGAAAGATACCGAGGTAGTGTCGTAACGGCGCGGGTCCGTAAACGATAAATTGCCTGAAATTTCAATGCGGTACATCGAAGCGCCGTGAAGCGGCTTCCACACGAACCTGAAATCGGATTTTGTAACGTTTACAAATGCGTCGTTTTCGGGCGTAACTAACAAAACCACGTCGGAAGTGCTGGCCGCGGTCAGACTCCAGTTGAAAGGAGCCGTTGCGGTGCTATTGGCCGTTTTACCCAGGCCGTTTCCGGCTTTATCCGCGGTACCGTCAGCCGCGCCGGGAGCGCTCGGAGCCACTACGCTGAATTGATAGTTATGTCCCGAAGTATAAGGCGTAGTAGTTCTAAATATCAGTTCTTTATTTCCTGAATCATATACTAAATTGACCGGCGTCGAATCCGTGCCGTAAGTATTAAGCAGCGTTCCATTATCGCGCACCTGCAATGCCGCGCGGGCGATGCCCGAATAATTGTCGCTCAATTTACATTTAACGACGCCGTTATTTAAATCGTAAATTATGCCGCCATCGGCAGGATTGGGCGTTTCCGCCACCGGTCCCACGTTATCGTATAAAAACGAAAGATTGACCGGCGCGTTCTGAAGCGCGCGTCCGGTTCTGTCGTTCGCGGCGCGCAACGTAACCGTGTTAGTGCCCTGATTGATAAGCGTGGTTTCGTTTTGAAGGTTAAGTATCAGTACTTCGTTAGTGGTTCCAGTCTGCCAGCTTACCTGAGCGTCGCCATCGCGGAAAGTTCTGCCGTTAAAGTCTATTAAAAGCGAGCTGTGATTAATTAAATCGTCATCGACTAAAGTCGTTCTGATAACTAAAGGCTCGATATTAGAGTAGTTATATACCGTAGCGGATGTCGGCGGCTGCGGCGTCGATTCGCCAAAAGAAACGATCGGCCCGGCGGAAGTCGATACCGAAAAAGACCATGTAAACGGCGCGGCGAGCACGTTCGGCAGCGGGGCCGAACCATCAGGCGGCGTAACCGCGCGGTCACGTGCGGTAGCAAGTACCACTTCGATAGAACCGACGCCGAGCGTGAAATTATTAGCTAAGCTTGAATTAAAAACAAGTGTTTTAGTCGAAGCGTTATAAGTCAATCCGGGTTCGGTAGCGCTGTCAATAGTGAACTCTCGCGTAAAACTGCTTGTCGGATTGGCAAGCGATATAAAATTAACTCTGAGCCTTACCGAATCAGTCGAGGTATCCAGACCTGCGCCCGCGTCATCGAGTTTAAGGGAAATAATCGGCGAAGTGGATGTTACGACGGTTTTATCGGCCGGGCTCGGATTCGATGGAATCGGAGCGCTCGTATCAACATAAAAAGTCCACGGATAAGGCGTCATAACGTTTCCGATGCGGTCTTTCGCGCTAACGGTAACCGTGACGGTGCCCTCTGCAAAATCAGTAGGCGGAGTGAGCGTTAGTACCGAATCGGTACCGCCGGTTGGAGGGTCGTTTAAAACGAGATTGGGACCGACGTTAAATGTCATGTATGAAGATCCGTTAGCGACGTTAACGACGAGCGAGCTTCTGTCGATAAAATCCGCGTCGTCTAAATGCAGCGATATCGTAGGTTTTTTACTGTTATAATAAAAACCGGCCGTCGGCTGAGGATGGTTCGGACTCGGCGCGTCTATATTAGTGCTGACGGTAAAAGACCATGTAGCGGGACTTCCAGGTGAACCGGCGGTTCCGCCGAGCGGATTACCGACCATATCATTAGCGGTAACCGATACGTTTACAGTGCCGCGCGGATATTTTAATCCGATAATCTGCGGCCTGAAAACAAGTTGATAAGTGCCGGGCGTTCCCGTCGAAACAAGGCTTACCGCCGGGCTCGAATTGGGCGCGCTGGTGCCGCCCACGCCGTAGGGCGTGCCGTTAACCGTAATTACGGCGGTATTTCTGTCCACGCCGGAAACCGCGTCCTGTATGCTGCACAATATTTCAGTCTGTTCGGTACCGTTGGCGAAGCCGGCCGATGGGACCTGCGAGCCGCCCACGAGATTCGGGCCTATGGTATCTACGATAATGGCGTCTTTAGCCGAGGTGGAAAAATTGCCGAGATTGTCCTGGCCCTTGACATATACTTCCCATGTGCCTTCGCCGGTTACTGAAATAGAGCCGCTGCCGCCGCCGTTAGCGCCCGGGCCGCCATCTTTCCAGAGATTAGTATCGGCAGTGTCGGCGTTAGCAGGCGGAGTTTGCGAGGCGATATACCAGTATTTAGAAAGTCTGTCAACCCCGAGCGAATGAGTGAAACCCTGCCAGGTAAAATTAAGAGTACGATTATTCAAGTACTGTGCGTCGTTTGCGATTATTACACGCGCGCCGGCGGCGCTCGGACCGCTAACGTTAATGGTGAACGAACCGCCCTGAGTTATAACCGTTCCTGGATTTCCGCTCGGCTTGGCCTGATCGCGGGCGAAAGCCATCATTGTAAAAGAGCCGTCCTGCGTTTCCACACCGTTAATGGTAGGTTTATTAGACGCGTTTTTAGCTATGGTAATAGTAGAAGTGAATGTCTGAGCGTAAGTGCCGGCGGGCATCGGAGTGAGCGTAAGCGGGATGCCGACGCCGTTCGGCGGTACTATACTGAGCGTTGTAGCCGTCGCCGTAGTCGAAACCGCTTCATTGACAGTCATTGTCACTCGAACAGTTCCCACGCCATATGGCATGGCGGAAGGATCATAAGTAATACTAAATTGTGGGGCGGTTATATCGACTTTAACCGAAACGGAGTTTGAAGTAAGTCCCACGCCGGTTAAAACGGTTATGTTATGAAAATTATCATCGGCCGGCACCGTTACCGTATATGCCCAGTTAGTTCCCGTCGTGGTAATGGAACCGACGACCGAGCCGTCTAATTGAACTTCGAGCGTCTGGCCGCTAAACTGGCAGGTACCAAAAACTTTAACTTCGGTCTTGCGATATACTAAAGACTCGGCAGCCGGTATCGGATCGCTTTCAACCTGCGATATTACCGCGGGCTGGGTCGGGACCTGATGCGCATTGGAAGTTACGGTTATGGCGTTACCCGCCGCGGTAGACGAGCCCATATTGGCATATACAGTGTAAACGCCGGGTGATACGGTGAAATTAGCCGTGCTGGTACCGACGTTGTTATTGATTCCGGCGCCTATAGTGATGGAGCCGCCGCCAAAACTGGCGCCACCCGACTGTATTCCCCAGGTAATAGTAACCGCGTCGGTATCGCCGGGCTGATCGCCCGTGCCACGCTCGATAACCGCTATCGCATTAACCGCGACAGCCTGCGTGGGTTGTGATATAATGATAGTTGTAGGAGAGGCGACTATACTTTTAAGCGAAACGGCCGCATGCGCGCCTGTAGCACAGGCCATAAACGCGGCGGTTAAAAATATCCCCAAAATCCAGTAATTATACAGTTTTCTCATTACCTTCACCTTCCGTAAATATATATAAAATAATATTAATTCAAAAAAAAACTTTTAATATATGCAAGTTATCGGAAAAAAGATAAAAATATTTATTATTTATTTTTTCACATTATTTTTTAATTAATTTATATAGCTCGTCCATCTTATAAGGCCTGGAAAGAAAAGCCTTAAATCCTATACGGTTGCGCGTATTGCGTCTTATTATAATATTTCGCCCTTCAATACAAAGTTGAAGCCCTGCGTTATTTTTACCTTTACAAATTCGCCTGTATAATTTTTAGTTCCATCGGGCGCCTTTGCGATAACTACGTGATTATCGTAAGTGCGTATGCTTAATTCTTTTTCGCTTTTCGGCGCTATACCCTCGACTATTCCCTCGTGGATTTCACCTTTCATCGAACGGTTTATATCGAAAGTGATCTCCATCTGCAACTGAACTAAGCGTTCAAGGCGCGCAAGCCTCGTTTTCAGCGGCACCGCGCCGTCGATAGACAGCGCCGCCGTGCCTTCGCGTTCCGAATAAAAAAATAAAAACGCCGAATCATATTTTACGTAATTTAAAAGAGAAACGGTGTCGTTGAAATCGTCTTCTGTTTCCTGCGGAAAGCCGGTTATTACGTCGGTAGTCAAAGTAACGTTTTTAATTCTGGATTTAATTTTTTCGATTAAATCGATATAATGCTCCCGGCTATAGCGGCGGTTCATAAGCTCTAATATACGCGTAGAGCCCGATTGGAACGGAAGATGCACATGCGGCGCTATGTGACGCGCAAAAGCCATCACATCTATTAAACGCTCCGAAAGATCTTTAGGATGCGAGGTCATGAATCTTATGTAAAAATGACCTTCTATAGAGTCGATACGCTCGAGCAGATCGGCGAAAGTTTCGCCGCCGTCGCCATGATATGAATTAACGTTCTGGCCGAGTAGTGTTATTTCTTTATAACCGGATCTTACAAGTTCTTCAGCCTCTTTAACTATAACATCGAATGGACGCGATTTTTCGCGCCCGCGCGTGTACGGCACGACGCAGTATGAGCAAAAATTATTACAACCGCGCATTATGGTAATGTAAGCCTTAAAATCGGATTCGCGCGAAACGTCTTTTTCAGGAAGATTATCGCCCGAACTTTCAAAATCGCCATAAACGCGGGCGCCTTTGAACTTGCGCTTCATTTTAAGATCGGATTTAACGCCGTCCTGCTTTTTCATCTGAGATAATTTAATAAGTTTTTTCGCGATAGCCTTATCGGCGAGCGCAATCAGCCGCGGCAGCTCGCCTATCGATTGAGGGCCGAAAACTAAATCAACGTAAGGAAACTGTTTTATGATATTTTCGCGTTCCTTCTGAGCCACGCAGCCGCAAATTCCGATCATAAGAGACGGCTTAATATCGCGAAGTTTTACCAGATCGCCTAAGTGGCTGTAAACTTTGGCTTCAGGCTTAGCGCGAACGGCGCAGGTATTAATTAATACAAGGTCCGCTTCGGCTTTTGAACCGGTTTTTTCATAACCCATTTTCATAAGCGTGCCGGCAATCATTTCGCTGTCGGCGACATTCATCTGGCAGCCAAAAGTTATGATATGAAACTTAAGTTTCGCTTTATTAACGGCATTATCGCCGTTATTACTATCGTTGCCATTACTACTGCTATTGCTATTGCTATTGCCGATATTTTCATTATTATAAATATTTTCTTCATTATCATTCATCTGATTAATCCTTAACTTAGTTTTTTATTTTAATCGCTGTAGGTATCGATTACATAAAATATTTTTTTTGTCACCTTCGAATTAGCCGAAATAATATCGAGCAGATAACGGTTTTGAGCTTCCAGCGCGCTTTTTTTAGCGGAATCGAAAAACTTTTCCAGAACGGTTTTTAACTCCGGCCCGCTCGATACCATAAAAACATTCGGCGAACGAAGCAGCTCCGACGCGGCATCTTTAAAATTTCTGATATTGCCGCCGAATATAACCGGTATCGCAAAAGCGGCGGGCTCGATAATATTATGACCGCCGATATCCGCCGTTGAAAGCGTCCCGCCGACGAAAGCCGCGTCCGAAAAAGAATAAGCCGCCGTTAAATACCCCATAGCGCCTATTATCAAAACGTCGATAGCTTTTCTTCCGCCGGAAACGCGCGAATTTAAATCGCCAGAATTTTCGTTCGCACATTCGAATGCCGCCACGCCGCCGGACTGTACCTGTGAATCCGGGCGGAAGACGGCCGCTTTATTCAAAGCGCTTTTACCGCTTATAAGAGCGTGCACTTCGACCGCGCGCGCAGTCTTTCTGGGCGCGATTATTAAAAGAACCTTAAATTCCTTTTCATCCGCGCTCCGATCAGCCTCGGCCGCGGCGGCTGCGTCAAAAAAAAGCGATTCCTCATCGGCGTGAGTCGAACCGGCGCACAGCACAAGATCATAATCGCGGCAGCCAAAATTAATTTTCAAAAACTCTTTTAATTCGGCTATCTTAGACGGCTGCGCCGAAGAAATCGCCGTGTCGAATTTCATATTTCCGGCGGCCGCGCAATATTTTTCATCGGCCCCCAGGGCAATTATGCGGTTTTTATCTTCTAGGGTCTGCATAAAACAAAGATCGAACAAAGAAAAAAGCGAACGGGAAAACGCGCGCAGCTTTGAATAAAAATTAAAAGTTTTATCGGATATTCTTCCGTTTAAAAGATAAATCGGAACTTTACGCACCGCGGCGGCTATGATGAAATTCGGCCATATATCCACCTCTAAAATATAAATCGCGCCCGGATTCAAAATTTTAAAAAATAAATGCCAGAATAACGGGATATCCAGGGGAAAATACAGCGGCATAACCCTGCCGGCCTCTCCGAGCCTGCCGGCCGTTTCAAACCCCTCGGGCGAAGTGGAGGTAAGAGCGAAATAAGCGTCGGGATCGCGCTTCGTTATTTCTTCCATTACGGCGCCGGCCAGTTTTATTTCTCCAACCGAAACGCCGTGTATCATATAAAAGTGACCGCCGCGCTCTTTGACGCCAGCCACAAATCGCCGCTGGGCGGGCGAAAGCAGCCCGAAGTAATTAAAAAAGCCCTGCCGCAGGCGTTTAACGAAAATAACGGCCGCCATAAAGGCTGGAAGCATAATTAAAAAAAGCGTATGAAGAATAAAATTATAAACCCATAGGACGAAATTATCCATAAAACTCTACTTGCGCCCCGCTTCGATCCGCTCCGCCGCCGCACGGATATAAGCGGCCACGTGCCGCCGCTCTTTCCAGCGCTCATACATCCAGAGCCATTGCTTCGGATATTGTTTGATCAGTCTTTCATATATTTGCAGAAACCGCTCCGTGTAATTTCTTATGTCGGTTTCCTTGCTTTTAGTTTTAGCCAGTATTATGGGTTTTTGCATTATCATGGTATATGTATCGTCGTCATTTCTGATCAAAAAATTCGGCAGGACGGTCGCGCCGGTATTGCGCGCCAGCGCCGCCGGCCCGCGCGGGGCGGAAACCGTTTCACCGAAAAAAGTCGTATATACGCCGTTCTCGCCGCCATCCTGATCGGCTATAACGCCCAGCATGGCGTTTTCTTTAAGGCACTGCACCGATTTTTTAAGCTCGGCGCGCGGTATCAGTTTAATGCCGCGCGACTCGCGCAAATCGTTCAAAATCTTTCCTATTGAATCGATGCGCGCGTCGAGAAAGAATGAATATACCCTGTGGCCCATCAGCCCCCATACGGCGCCGAGCAATTCCCAGTTACCTATATGGGCCACAAGCAGTATTACGCCCCTGCCGCGCGCGAGCGCGGAAGTGAGGTTTTCAAGACCTTCGAATTTAACGCGCCCTGCGATGTCACGCCGCTTGAGCGACGGATAAAGCATAAGCTCGACAAGGTTTTTACTCTGATTAATAAAAGCCGCCATGGCTATTTCACGAACTTTATCATCGCCGATTTCTTTGCAAACGATTTTAATCGAACGAATCGTCGCTTCGCGCGTCCGGCGGCCCGCGTAATAGAAGGCGAGCCCCATTATTTCGGCTAATTTGAGAGCGTTTTTACGGCCTATGAAATTAAGGAATTTGATCAAAGCTCCGAGCGCCGCCACTGACAGCTTTTTAACCGCGCCGACGCTTAAAACTTTATATGCAATCGCAGGGTTGCTCATTTAATTCAGCTTTCTATCATAAATTTATAAACCGGCTAAGTATAAATTATCAGCCTCTATTTTGTAGTATTTTCAATCGATTTAAGGTCGATTAAAGTATTCGTTCCACTCGGAACGACCATTACCTTTATATTTTCAACGAGTTTATTCACTTTTAAATATTCAAGATAACTGCTATTGTTCGCTAAAGCCTCGTTTATTATTTTAATGGATTTTGACTGGCCTTCGGCTTCAATAACTTTGCGTTCGGCTTCGCGCTGTTCTTTTTCAAGAACGAACTTCATGCGTTCGGCCGACTGCTGGGCGACCTGTTTTTCTTCGATCGACTTGGTAAATTCAGCCGGAAACCTGACGTCACGCAGCAGCAATTCTTCGATGATTATATTGTCTTTGGCGAGCGAATCCCTGAGCTGTTCGAATATATTCTTCTGAATGAGCGTACGCTTTTCGGAGTATACATCAACTATCGAATAACCGGCGATAACAGAGCGTAAAACTGAACGGATCGAAGGACGTACCGTCGTTTCGGCATAGCGGATACCTAATTTCTGGTGCAATAAATTCAGCTTCGACGGGTCCGCTCTAAACCAGCAGGTAACGTCTAAACCGACCTGAAGGCCTTCGCGCGTCGGTGACCACATCGAATCGTCGTCGAATGATTTCAGACCGTCACCCTTCATAGCCGACATGGTATATTCGAGTCTCTTGACGTCGTATAAAAATACCCTGTTAATAACCGGAACCACAACGTGAATTCCTTCACCGAGCATATTAGGAGATACGCCTGTAAATATATTAAAGACGACGCCGCGCTCGCCGGGATTAATTACAATAACGCCCATAGCTACTATCACTATTATTACGAAGAGCAATACGCTCGAGCCTATTATCGTTACGGCTTTTCCGGTCTGTACGTCGAAGGCCGGAACTATAGTCTCGACGCCCATCGAATTGGTAACCATTTTCGATTTCTTCTCGGACGCATAATTTTGAATTAAGTAACTGTCGATTATTACAAGCAAGACTATTAGTATCAGATAGAACAATTCCATTAATAACACCCCTGTTTTTAAATTTTAGTCATTTTATCATTTTTTATCAAATTTATCAAGCTAATCAAATATATTTTATTGACTATTATAAAAAAATACTGTAGAATCAATTTCCATGTTACACGCACTCAGCCCCATAGAAAAAACCATATGCAAAAAAATAATATTGACGGCTCTTTTATTGTTTGTTTTTTTCATACTGCCGCTTTTTTATTACTATGAGCAATTATTAAAATTAAATCCCGGCGCGCGCATTCTCTTATTATTTTTTCTGTTCGCTTCGGCCCTGGCGATTCTCGCGGGGCGCATAAAAAAAATAATATCGCGCCACATAAGCAGGCCGTTAGACGAACTTTCAAAATTAACCGACGAGGTCGCGGCCGGAAATTATTACGCGCACGCGAGAGTATTTTCCGACACCGAAGTCGGAAGCCTCGCTAAAAATTTAAATTTCATGATTGAAATGACTTCAAAACATACATCTTCGCTAGAAGAAACCATATCTTCGGCCTCCGCCGAAAACCATAAATTAAAAGCGGCAGTCGAGGATTTAAACCGGCGTCTTGCCGAAACCCTTAACAGCAAACGCGATTTCGATAAACTCGTCTCGCTGGATATAAAAACGCCATTAAACGCTCTTATAAATTACCTTGAAGCGGCAGGCTTTGACGATACGGAGTTTAAAAATAAATACGGCGCGCAGCTTTTTGCGCCCGCCTCCGCCGTAAAAAACGCCTGCCTCGACTTTTTAAGCGCGGCCGGACTCGGCGAGGGCGGCGAAGAAAAACTCATAATCAATAACTCTAAAACTTCCTTTAGCCCGTTAGTCGATAAAGCCTTCGATTATTACGCGCCGATTATAGAAATTAAAAAATTAAGCATTAAAAAAGAAATAAGCGACGCTCTTACTTTCGTGAATATAGACAGAGCAAAAATTTCTGCCGTAGTAAATAATCTGGTTTCCAACGCCGTTAAATTCAGCCCGGCCGGCGGCGTTATTTTGGTTAAAGCCTGTTTCGAAGGTGAAAGCCTCCTTTTTTCAATATCAGACAAAGGCGCCGGGATTTCGGAAGAAATACAGGAAAAAACGTTTTTGAGCGACTTCTGCGTTTCGGCCCCCGGCACTTTCGCCGAATCCGGGTTCGGCACCGGACTCAAACTGTGCAAATCCTTCATCGAAATTCACGGCGGCACTTTCTGGTTCGATACCAGAGAGGGCAGCGGCTCGATTTTTTACTTCAAAATACCCATGGGTAGAGTGAATATTTAAAATGAATTTTCCGACTATCCTTTTTATAGCAATAGGCCTGGCCATGGATGCGTTCGCCGTTTCAATAGCCGCGAGCATCTGCCTTTCGACGGTATCCGGCCGACAGATCTTTCGACTTTCATTTCACACCGGATTTTTCCAGTTTTTAATGCCGGTAATCGGCTGGTATCTCGGCTCTTCATTTTCCGCCTATATAGCCGATTACGACCATTGGATAGCTTTTATTCTACTGGGGCTTATCGGCGCGAAGATGATCCGCGAATCCTTCGAAGATAAGCATTGCGAATCCGGCGCCGTCTGCGATAATGCCTGCGCCTCGCTGAAAAAAAACGTTAAAGACCCTACTCGCGGATTTTCTTTACTTTTTATCGCCATAGCCACAAGTATCGATGCACTCGCGATCGGCGTGAGCCTTGCCATGCTCAAAGTCGATATATGGTATCCGGCGGCGGTCATCGGCATCATCACAATGATGATGAGTATCGCCGGAATGAAGATCGGCGAACGGCTCGGCTCTAAATTCGGCAGCCGTATGGAATTAAGCGGCGGAATCATTCTTATCGCCATAGGCGTTAAAATAGTTATAGAACACGTTTACGGGGCCTGACAATTATCAGTTTTTAATTCTCTATTATTTTATTTTTATTATTTTCATTTTTCTCTTGTTATTTCTAACTTTATGATGTATTATTTTGCTAGCGATAATAACCTCGAATCGTTAAATTTAAAGAGTTAACAAAGCCGAAAACAGCCAATGAAAAGTTTTTTTAACGAAAATATACTTATATTGCTTCTATTAAGCGGATTTTTAGCTTACGTCGGCGATTACCTTGGCCGCCGCCTCGGCAAGCTGCGCATCAGCATTCCCGGAATGCGCCCTAAAACTACGGCCATCGTCATTTCAATCATTACCGGAATGCTTATTACCATCGTCACGCTTTTAATTTTAACCACTATTTCCGAAGAAGCCAAAGTCGCCCTTTTCAACTCGCGCGAAATCAGGGCGGAGCGCGATACGATCAAACTCGAATATGAACGCGCTCTCAACGTATTAAAAGATCTCAACGAATCCAAAGAAAAATTGCGCGCCGAAACCGCAAGCCTCTCAAAATCACTCGAAGTTAAAAAACGCGAAAGGGTAGTATTTCAGCCTGAAGAATTCCTCGATTTCGTGGTTATATCTCCGAATGCCAAAAGCACCGAAGCCGAATATGAAAAACAATTTTTGACCATGATAGAACGCATCAGAGCGCTTTGCAGCGAATTCGGCGTTAAAACTCGTACGCTCGAAGAGATCTGGGCGCAACTGCGAGGCCCGCTTATGGACGCCGTCTCTAAATTAAAAATTAACCAGGAACTCGTCGTTTACCTTAAAACCACTCAACGCGTCATGGAAGGCGAATTTTTAGAAGACGTCAAAGTTCAGGCCGAACGTAACCGCATCATTTACCACAAAGGCGATATAATCTCCTTCGATGAGATAAATAAAGACGCGGCTGAAACCGAACATGTGCTAATCGACGGCTCGAAAAATCGCGAACACATTAAGATAGAACTTCTGGCGTTTCTTGAAAAAGTCAGAGAAAAAGTCAAGGATGACGGAATGGTTATCGAGCCTTTTACCAATTTCGATTCAATAACCCTGCACGATATGATAAACGAAATACATAAATTCAAATGTAAAATAAAACTTTCAATCGAAATCATCGCGGATGTTTCGATAATCGGCCCGTTCGCCTTCAGAATAAAATTTTTTAAAATTTGACAAATTTATTAAATTAGTTTATAATTCACGAGTTTTATTTTCGGTAAAATTTTGATAGAAAGCAATTATATAAATGATTCCACCCTTAATGCAAAAAATTATTATAAGTTTTGTTTTTTCAGCGCTGGCCTCGCTTCTGCTTACGCCTTTCGCTATTAAATTATCCGAATATTTTAAGGTGCTCGACCGCCCGTCGCCCCGTAAAATTCATTCAGAACCTCGCGGCAGGCTTGGCGGAGTCGCTATTTATTTCGCGTTCTTAATCGGCATCCTCGCTCCGGCCCAATTCGGGCTTCCTCTTAAAACCGCTATTTCATTCGATATGTCCATAATCGGGTTTTTGCTGTCTTCTCTTATAATCGTTATCCTCGGCGTTTTCGACGATAAATACGACCTCACGCCGCGCTTTAAATTTTTCGTGCAGATCTTAGCCGCAACAATTCTGGTGACCTTCGGCTTAAAGATAGAAATGATTTCAGGAATCAATCCAGGCACCTATTTCGACCTCGGCATTTTAAAAATACCAGCCACTATTTTCTGGGTCGTCGCCATCACCAATATGATCAACTTTATAGACGGCCTCGACGGCCTCGCCGCGGGCATAACCGTAATAGCCTCGCTCACGCTTATTATCATTAATTACCTCGATAAACTTTCTATCAATTCCTGCGTTATGCTCGCTTCTACCGCCGGCGCGTGCGTCGGTTTTCTGAAGTATAACTTCCACCCCGCAAAGGTATTTATGGGCGACGGCGGAGCCACTTTTCTCGGCTTCACGCTCGGGGTCACCTCGGTTATGGGCGCGTTTAAAAGCGCCACTTTCGCGATCGTACTGGTGCCTTTTTTAGCGCTTCTTATCCCGATTTTCGATATGATATACGCGATCCTGCGGCGCATAACGCGCGAAATACCGCCGCATATCGCCGATAAAGAACACCTGCACCATCAGTTTTTAGAACTCGGTCTCTCGCATAAGCAGGCGGTCATAATACTCTACATAATCGCGCTGTCGCTTTCTTTCTTTTCGATAGGAATGGCAAAAATCAACAATATAAAGGCGATGTTCCTTCTTCTTCTTATATGTCTGCTTTTTATCATCGGCATGATCAGAATGCGACACATAATAAACGCCAAACGCAGCGCAGCGGCGCTTAAAGAAAAAACAGACGACAACAAAACAGACGACAATAAAACAGACGGTGAAAACCGATGAGCGTTTTTCTGTCCGAATCTTTTATCAAACACGGCCTCTGCGGCCACCTGGATAAAATCGAATTAATCCGCTCAGCCCGCAGCCGCACCAACGCGTCACATTCATTTTTATTTTACGGCCCTAAAAATATTGGCAAATCGACTTTCGCTAAGTTGATGACCCTTTCCCTCAACTGCCTTTCACCGTGCGAAGGCCTCGCATGTTATAAGTGTGAAAATTGCATTAAAATACTCAACGGAAGGTTCGAATATTTAACTACGCTTAATTATAAATTCGGCGAAATTCCCATCGACGATATCCGCAACCGCATCATCTCGCCCTGCATGTTAAAAGTTGCGCAAAATATCAGAAGCGTCTATATAATCAACGACGCGCGCTTCTTTAACTCTGAATCAGCCAACAGCTTTCTTAAAACACTCGAAGAACCTATAGCCAACGTCGTCTTTATATTAATTACATCTTCCATCGATTCGATGCTTCCAACTATTCGCTCGCGCTGCCAACTGGTGCGCTTTGACGAGCCTGACGCCGCGGCGGTAAAATCTTATGCCCGCTCGCTTAAAAGTAATGCCGGCACAGCGGCCCTCGAAGTTATAATCGAAGCGGCCGGCTCTATCGGCGCGGCAATCTCCGCGCTTACTTCCGTCAATGCGGCCTCGGGAGCGGAAACGCTTATATCTTTTATAGCCAAACTCGAGTTCGGCCTGACGGCTCACGACGCCGCCGCGATTATAAACCGGGTTTACGAAGTTAACGGTTTCTGCGAAAAAGTCTATGATTTTTGTTCCGAAAATATCTTGCAATTAGAAGAACTATTTGATAGAATTGAGTCCGAATGTCTTTCAAAACAATACCTGAGGCTCGCGATTGTCAATTCGCTGTTATACCTGGCCAAAAAATCGTCCAGACGCGACTATCAGGCGGTCTGCCACGAGCTGTCCCACAGGATAGATCT
Source organism: bacterium UBP16_UBA6123 (assembly GCA_002423385.1). GTDB lineage: Bacteria > Muiribacteriota > UBA9980 > UBA9980 > UBA9980 > UBA9980. The sequence goes on along the minus strand of DIVV01000216.1, from coordinate 77 downwards.
CTTTTATCAAGCTCTGGAAACGCGGACGGCCGATTATATAACCGGGTTTAAAAATACCATAACCGCGCCGCAGATCA
>DIVV01000066.1 GCA_002423385.1 bacterium UBP16_UBA6123 | reverse complement strand
TATAAAGGGATTATAAAAAAAGTTTTAAAGCAGCATTAAGTGTTTATTAACTCTTCAGCAATAGGGTTTTTGGGCATGCCAGAACGAACGCCGACTACCCCAAAAATATTCCGGGAGAGANNTTCTTTTCCCCCGTCGCGGTCTTAGTGCGGTCTATTATCGTTGTAATATTAATCTTAAAAAATGACCGGCGAACTTTATAATAAATTATAAATTATAGTTAATAAGTTAATAATTAACTATAAAGTAAAACTTAAAACAACCGCGAAGATAAAACTTTTATTTTACAACTTAAAACAACCGTAAAAATAAAACTTTTATTTTACAACTTAATCAACAAAGGATTAAATGTTTTTTCAAAAATAGCGCCATAAATTTTATTCGCTTCTTCTGGTTTCGGTGTTTAATACATTTCTTTCCATATAAGTGTGAAGTATTATTATCGGTATTTTAGCCGCGACGGCGTTACCTGCGGAATCTTTAACGATTATCATCAAAAAAGGCTTCGGACCGCCCGGCGGGGTGGCTTTTCTGAATATGCCGTAGGCTTCGAGATTTTTCTTATTGTTTAACTTCCAGTTAGAGAGCACTTCTCTAAAGCTGAGTGCGTCGCCGAGATTATCGGTATCTACGTATGCGTTATATCCGCTCATAGAAGGGCCGCTCGTATATAAGGCGGGCTGAATTTTTCCGTCAACGTTATCTATGGCTGAAATTTCAAAGCGCGTCCTGGAATTTTCTACCATTTCAAGGGTATCAGAGCCGCTCGATTCAAGGAGCTTTTCAAAATTATAAAACGATACGCACGCCGGGTTGTAATCGTCGTACTGATTGCACAATCCGACGTTTTTAGACGCGAATTTTATAATATAGCCGGGCCGTCCTTCCACGAGGCCGCAGCCGAAATCGGAATCGCCCGTAAAATTTTTATCGAGCATCCTGCATCTGACGCCGTCGTTGGTAACGCTTGTTTCAGGCAGCAGCGGGCTTCTCTGTCCGCTTATGGAAGCCGGAGTTCCGTCGATATTATAATCATCTGCGGAAATCGAGCCGCTGCCATACGAAGTAAAACGAAGCCGGCCCGAATAACTTCCGTCATCGGCATCGAGCACGTCGTGATAACAAGGATCGTCCGAAGCCCTTCCGGTGGAAGAATCGATTACCGCGCCGCTCTGGCGTATCTTATATTCGCGGTAAACGTTTTCGCGCGGGCGCAGCGCCCTGAAAACAACCGTGGGCGGGTCGTTATCTTTAACGGATATATAGGCGGGCGCGTTGGAATATTGCTGGCGGTAAATGCTCGAACCGTCGTCGGTGCGGCCGAGCTTGGATTCGACCTCGGCGGTATCCTGCTCCGCGCGGCATTTAGTATTGCCGATAACGTTGCCCGCAGCGTCTCTACCGGCCACATACATCGGCAGACTGCCTGTCATATCATAAGGGATGTCGCCTTCGCCGAAAGGGCCCGAACGCATCATATTGGGATAAGGCGCATCTAATTTATAAACGGCGCGACGGTATGGGCCGGCGCTGCCGTAACCTGGATAGGCGTCTACCGGTATTTCAACGGCGTCCTGGACCTGACCCGGTTTTTTAGCGGCGGGCGCGGGGGCTATAGTCGTTTCGAGGGCTATTTTTAAATTATCGCGATTAAACGCCGTGGACGCGTCTGACGTTTTAGTGACCGAAACGTTTTTCCAGGCGAGCGCGGAGGCGTTGGCGCCAAGGCGCGCTTTAATAAAAGCCTGCGGTATGGCCTGGTTCGGATTATTATCACAGACCGTATAATCTATATCGAATGGAAACGGATCGCCGGTTGAACCGCCCTTAAACGCCACGCCGGTCTGCGGCAGGCAGCCGCGCTCGACCGGTTTAGCCGGGTCGGGATCGCGCGAAGAATCGCCGGTGGTAAAAAACGCCTGCGGCGGCTGTTTATCATTAACGGTAACGGCAAAGCCGGCCGGATCGGAGACGGATGTAACCGACGCCCAGTTATCGAGGGTATATATGGTTTCACCGGCGCCGTCAGGAACAAGATCATAATAAGCGAATATATTTTCCGCTCCACTGTCGGTCTTTTTAGGCGAACGGCCTTCCCATTTAAGTTTAGGATATTTGAATTTAATATAAAGGAAATAGCGGCCGGGCGCAAGAGGCATATCGAAGGCATATCTTAAATTGAGCGTAACTTTGAAGCGCCGGTCCGAATTGCCGTAATTATCCCAATTGACGGCATTTTTAGAGGGCATATCCTTAAAATTTTGAGGAAACGGCATTTCATCGGACAATCTGCCTTTGGCTATTAAAATAGACGGATACGCTCTGCCGTCAAAGATTTCGGTGCCGACGGCTTTTACGTTGCCCTCGTCGATACTCTCGCCGGCTATATACCATTCATATTCGATACAGCCGCGGTCGGCGCGGTTAAGTTTTTGCGACGGATTAGAGGTGGTGCCAACGCCTTCAATCCACAAAGCCGTCCCGGGTGAAGTTCCCCACACCCTGGCGCCGGCGGCGTTGATATATGGCGGAGGCTGAATAACCAACCCGTCGGGCGGAATTTCGCCGAAATTTCTGAGTTTGACTTCCAGGGTTCCGGTACCGCCCTGGCCTGCGTAGCAGTTGGGCGGTTTCGCGGCGGCGCCTTTAAAGTAATTTTCGCCGATATTATCATAAGGCAAAAGCCCCCAGCTTCGAGCGCCTTCGGAAGATGCGACGGCGGCCGGTTCGTAATCCCACACGCCGATGCCGTTATAAGTTTCCATAAGCTCCTTGTGAGAAGGATTGCCTGCTTCATGATTAAAAGATTTAACGAATCTGAGAAGGGCGGAAGCTGAAAACAGGCACACTTTATTTTCATCGACGCTCGACGGCCCTTCGATTTTAATATTGGTGATATATTTATCGGGCTGGGGTTTTTGCGCCTCTACCACGATATATCTTTCGGCGAGGTAATCCTCGTCGCCGTCTTTAATTCCATTGCCTTTAATGCCGCCACTGCCGGGCGTGCCGCCGTCATCGAAGAAAAGGTACTTAAAAGCGGCCGATTTATAGTTTTGCCGATCGGTTATATATGAAGGGTAAGGCATTTTTTCATAATCCCAGACTTTAGCGCAGGCGATCAGGCTTATTTTGTACACGCCCGGCTCTTTCGGGGTGAAGGCGAAATCGGGCGGCGCCTCGGCCGCATCCATCTTTTCATCTGCCGGTTTAAGCGACGCGTTAGAGCCTAACGAGCAATACCATGTGCCGTCGCCGATATTAACCTGGTTGGAGCGGGCGCCTTTTCCCGGAAGGTCACGCCAGCCGGCCGGTTCGGAAGCGGCCTTCAAATTTACGCTGCGATCGGAATTAACCGCGCTGGTAAACGAAGTATCAGGCATGATATTTTTTTGCATGGGCTCGAGCATTTCAACTTTCCAGTAGTAGCATGCAGTGGCGGGCCGCAGTGAATATAAAAAGCCGCCGATAACTCCGTTGGCGTTCAAATCGGCGAGTTTGCTGCCTGAATTTATATTTTTACATATAAAATCCTTTGAAAACTCAGGCGGCGCGTTTTCCATAACGCACTGATACTGTTCATCTTCGGCCGTTTCATCACCGGTAACCTTGTTCTGAGCGATAGAGCCGTCGGGCGCCCTTCTGGTATAGGTTATTTCTTTTTGATTACGCCCGCTCGATATCGTAGAATATATATCCACGCAGGATTTTTCGTTATTACCGACGGGCGGGCCGGCGAGGTTAATGACGGCAAGGCCGAGTTTGATATCCTTGACTCGCGGCCCTTCGACTTCGGGAATTCCGCGTTTTAAAAGATTAGCGCCATCGGCGTCGCCAAAAATTTCCATTACGATAACATTTTCGGAACCTACTGTAAATTCATTGATGGCGGATGATTTCTTCGTATAGTATTCGATCTGGTATAGTTCAGAGACGGCCCTGACCTGATATTGGCGCCACCATTTCCATATTTTCTGTCCTTCTTCGGGCGGGCACTCAACGGGCTTTGAAACCCGCTTCGTACGGTCAAAAAAATCGTAGGTAAGCCCCTTCTCGCTGGAACCGTCGATTACCGGACGCGCCTCGGTAAGGTAGTAAAGCGTACCGCCGCCGTCGGCCGCGATGCATTTCGCGTCATTCGGCAAAGACATTTCACCGGCCTTTATATTGGCCGGATCGGCGGTGATGGCGGTATAACCGTTAAATTTATTCCATTTAACCTTTTTACTCAAATCCGAATTGAACAAGCGGTTGGGATCGCCCCGCTGCTGAAGAAGCCGGAAAGTAACGCCGCCTTCGCCATCCCACTGGTCCGCCACGCAAAAATCTATGACATCATAACCGCCTTCGGTGACAGGGGCTGCGTATACCCAGTCTTCAGTCGGATTTTTGGTGGCCGCGCCTATTTTACACACATCTTTGCTCAATATATTTGACGGCGCGGGCGGCGCTCCGCCATAGCCTTTAGCGCCCGTATAAACCGACGAATCAACGAGCGGAATTCCGTAAGTATTACCGGCAACAAGCTGGATGGAACCGCGTTTTATTACAGGATCCGGCAGCGATGAATATACGTAACGGCGGCCGGCGCCGGTGGCGGCGAATCCCAATTTATAGTTAGTGGTAACATCGTCTTTGGTGGGATCTTTCGAACCCGCATGCGAAGTTTCGGCGCATGCGCTCGCGCGCTGAAAAGTAAACTGCAAATTGGTGGTTTTAAAAACTTCTTCGAGCGTAGGATTTTCAGTTCCCGGAGTGATATAAGGCGGCAGTATAACTCCGGCCGGAACGCTCTGGACAAAATGACTTATCCACAAATTGACGCGCTGGATTTTAAATCCCCAGCGCCGCTGCCAGTTGCCGCCGCCGATGCCGTCGCCCCACTGGTTATCCTTAGAAAAGTAAACGCGCGAATGATTATTCCAGGCCGGATAAAATCCCGGGTACCAACTGTTATCGATGCGTCGAAACTGCCGGCGGTCAACCGCGGAATATTTAGCCATGTACTGCCTTAAAATATCATCAGGCGGCGCCGGAGCGGGGCCCCGGTCAAGCCCGCCGTCGTAGTAACAACTAAAATTCGCCTTGGTTTTAACTATTGCCGGATCCGGCCTTCCATGAGCGCTCTGCGGCGAATCGGGAATATAATTTAACACGTCATGAAATTCTTTTCCCGACAAATTTGTTCCGACTCCCACTACGCCTTCATTTTTAGGCGGATCGACGGGCCAGTAAAAATTAGCGGGCGGATCGATGAGGCCGGGGTCGCACTTTCCGGCAAGCACATATATATTGCGAAACTGATCGACGGCAAGCGCCATATAATCGTTCATAGCCTCTATGCGCTCGGGCGCCGGAAAAAGCCGGACGCCATCCGGCTTAATTATAACGCGATTACCGGCCGAATCGATCTTCTGGTTGGCGTAAACACCCATACGCGAGCCGGAACCGATCATAACATAAACTTCACCATTACGATCGAAAACTCCGGCGCCGCCCGCGGCACAAATCTCAGCCGGCGAAATTATATAATGCGCCACCATGGCTAAAATAAATAAGTGAATACAATTTTTTACAATTCGAATTATAGATGACATAAAAACAGTCCTTTCGATGGATAATAAAACGACATCGTTATCCGCTACTCGTCGAGATCTTCCACTTCGTTAAGCGCGCCGCAAACGGCTTCGGCGTGTTGTTTCGAAATGCCGTTTTTATAAAAAACGTAAACGATAACCGGCGCCGTTATATCACAGCCGCCATAGACTATATTCGCGTTCATAATATGGGCGAGCTCTTTTAACGGTATTATTTTAAAACGATTTTCATACGCCGATTTATATTCGTTTATTTCAGAAGTGAGGCGCATTTCATTTTTAGTTTCGCTATATTTTTTTTCGGCTTCAGACATATCCGGTTTAGGCGCCTCCGGGGGCTGTAAAAAATTTAATATTTTAGTATAGTCGGGGCCGGCTTCGAGCGCGAGCGCAAATGCACGAAGATCCAATCTTTTCGAGGCGGAAGAACTATCTTTTGCAGCCGCGCCCGGCGCGTTAAGTAAAAAAGAATCGTTAAGCATACGGCTCATGTTAATAACGCTGAGCACTCCCTTTTTTGCCGCGACGAAATTAATCGCTTCTTTTATCTCGCGGCCTATATTTTTAAACATATCTTCAGTTTCGGCGGGCGACATGTAATACGCGGCGGTTAAAGACTGGTAAACTTTATCTAAGGCGGTCTTAGAATCGACATATTTAACTCTGAGCGCATTTAAATTTTTATTAAATTCGCTCTCTAATGCGGCAAGTTCTAAAGTTCTTTTTTTAATAATTTCTTTTTTAGCATTTTCATCGGAAGCCTCTTTGAGCGACGTTTCGTATTTATCTGAAAGCGACGCGATTTCAAAAACTTTTCTTGAATTAGTTTTTTTAATATCACCTTCAACGGATGCCATATCAGCTACAAGGCGGGAAATTTCGGCCGCTCTGGAGCTTTTAAGTTTCATGTAAGCATCTTTACGCTCCTGTATGGCGTTTAACAACTGCGCACCGCTCGTGAGTTTATTAAAAGGTTTTATAAATAAGCCGGTATTTTCGTCGTGATATCGCATCATGGGATGAAGCGCAAAAACGGCCGCCATATCGACTGTCGCGATCCGGTTCGGCGCCGGGTCGGGTTTTACCGCGCTAAAATCATCACCCGATGCCGCCGCCGCATAAAAACCCATTATAATAATCACCGTTAAAACCGATAAATAAAAATTTTTCAAAACTTTTTCCCCCTCATTTTATATTATAATTTTAAAATTCACCTTCATTAAACGCGTACGACGAAATATTAATTAAAGCCGTTCAGCGCGTTCTATGGCGTCCGCGCCGCGCCGCCGGCCGGCCCTGACGCCTCATAAACTTCCTGCGGCCTGCTTTTACCTCGAAGAATAATAGGTTCGAGCGCACGGCATTCGATTTTATCCGCTACGCATTTAAAAACGCTTTCCGATATTAAAATCTGCCCCTTTTTAGCTAAACTTTCAAGACGGGCCGCGGTGTTAACCGTATCACCGAGTGCGCTGTATTCTTTATGCCGGTCGGTGCCAAGGTTGCCGACAAACACCTCGCCGGTATTTATTCCGATTCCGATTTCGAGCGTCTGTTCGGTTTTATCGCTCCATTTAAGGCTCATTTTTTTAAGTTCGCGCGTCATTTCGAGCGCGGTCATAACGGCCTTCAGCGGGGCGTCTTCGACGTCGAGCGGCGCGCCGAATAAAACCATTATGGCATCGCCTATGAATTTATCTATAGTTCCGTTATTTTTAAAGATTATAGCGGTCATCTTATTGAAATATTCATTCAATAATTTACTGATATCTTTAGGGTCCATATTCTCCGACATCGCGGTAAAGCCTCTGATATCGGCGAACATTACGGTTATAACTTTTTTTATGCCGCTGTTGGATTGCTCGACTTCGAGCATGGTGATATGTTTTGCCACATCCGGAGAAACGTATTTATTTAAAACAGATATCAATATTTTACTCTCACGGCTTATCGCATAATATTTATAAAGCGACACCACTGCATAAAGGGCGAATAAAGACGCGGCCGAAAGAAAGCAGTTGAAAAAAAGGCCGTAATTAATAAAACAGATAAAACAGATAAAAAGAATTCCGACCGCAAGCGCGATAAAAGCTGCCAGACCAGCGATCGGCGTAAGAGCGGAAAAAACGAAAGCGCCGCACGCAGTTATTATAAAACCGGCCGAAAATTCGAATAAAGGCGACGGCCGCGCAATGCAAGAGCCTTTTAAAAGAGAGTCGATAATATTAGCCAGGATCACGACGCCGTACTCCTGTTTCTGCCGCTTAAAAAAATTGAAAGAAAGCGCGGGTATATCCTGATAATCTCTGTGGAACGGTGAAACCGAACCGACCACGACGGCCTTGTTTTTAATAAGCCTCTGATAAATTAATTTTTGCGCATCGTCGGCCTCCAGCAGATCAGCGATCGGTATCACGTGAAAATTATTATGCGTGCCGAAATAATTAATATAAGCGGCGGAATTATCAAGCGCAAGCGACGAATGAAGTTTCATCGTCGCTTTTTCGTAAAAACCGATGCGGCCGCCGCCCGGCTCGAACTTCACAGAATAAACCGAGCTTACGGCCGCAACCGGAAGCGATTGTAAAACGCCGCGGCCGCATTCTTCCCCGTCGGCCGCGCAATCGATAACGGGCCTGTATCTTCTTTTTACGCCGTCGCTATCGGCGGTGACGCCCCTGAAAATATTAACGAAACCGTAAATTAAATTAGGCGGCGCGCCGGGCGCTTTAAGCGGCTCCTCGTATATATCTACCGGCTTTGAAAAATTAAAGTCAGTCTTAAAATAAGAGCTGAAGACGATTTCGCGTTTATAGCGCGCGGCCGAAGCGAGCAGGGCGCATTCATCGCTCGAATTGTTATTTAACTCGAATATTACGTCGAAAGCGAGTATCGACGGAAAATAGTAATTCATTTCGTCGATAAGTTGTGAATATAGATTCTTGGGCAGAACGCCGCTCTTTTTTTTATCGTATTTAAGAAGCGATGCGTCGTCGATACCGATTATAATTACTTTATCGGTCTTTTTTTCCGGGCTCCGTAAATTTGTGAAAGTATCGTATGAAAAATTAAGTAAGTAAAGGTTTAAATTAGAAAAATAAAGGACCGCGAATATGACAAATGATATCACGATTAATAAAACTATATTTTTTTTAATTTTTTTCATAATACGGCCTTAAAACCACCTTTGAAGTCGCGGTCCTTTCAAAATATTTTTATTTTATTTATCGTTGATTATGGGATTGTTATCGACTTTGCCTTTATAATAATACTCCTGCTCGGTTTTATCATAAAAATCGTAAGACTTCACTTCTATTTTTTTCGCTCCCGTTTTATCATAAAAAAGCTGCTGTCCGGCCTCGACGGCGGTATCCTGCCCCTTATAATTCACGTTTACTTTACCATTGACTAAAGCAACATTAAATTTAGACGAATCGTTTTCAACTTTGCCTTTGGTCTGACGTATTGAAACCACCGCGTCATCGGCGGTTATTTCAAGACTGCTCGAGCGCTTTTCGGCCGGTGGCACGAAAAAAGTGAGAATTCCGTTTATAAGATTAATCACGAAAGTTTTACTTTCACTTTTAATGGGCTTTATCTGGCAGCTCGCATTTTGCCGCGAAGTTTTCGAAGAAAAGAGCATAAGCTCGTAATTATCCTGCTTATATTTAATAACCGCATAGGAATCCGGGCCCGCTTCGACGGTATCGCCGGCTTTAAGCTCATCGCCGGTTTTAGCCGGTTTAGAATTAATGGTAAAAGTTCCCGACGATTCGGATATAACGGCGAGAACGCCATCGGCAGGAGCGCCTCCGCAGCCGGCGTTAAGCGCGAAAAATCCTCCGGCCAGGCAGATAATAAGTAAAATTGAAATCAGCAAATTTTTAATCATAGCAAACTCTCCTTTTTATTAATAGTCTTTTCCTGGTTTATAAAACCTGAAACGCCCCGTCAGCGGTCTCTTTGCGTTACATAAGCCCTGATTACGGAAGCATTGAGGTTATCGCCGTGCTTGTTTCGAAGCTCGTCATATTCAATTTCGCTAATATTATAATTTCTGCGCAAAAACTCGTCGCGGCTAATCCCTTCATTATTCGATAAAGCCAGATCGCGGTTAAATTCCATATTAAAAATTATGTCATCGTTTTTCAATAAATCTTTAAGTTCGCCCGATACATTTTGATTTATAGCCATAATCATAATTTCAAGCGTCATATCCAGGCGCTGCACGATGCGGTTCATATCCCAGAAATATTTAATTTTTTCGGCCGCCACTTTATACCTGGTATTAACCAGATTATCGATCAATTCACTTTTAGCCGTCTCCGATTTAAGATAAGCGGCTCCCGCCTCGAATTTATCGGGAAGGTATTTACGCTCCATAATAGTTTTGATATTGCCCTGCGCGTTTTTAAACTCGTCGTTGATATAACCGCTTTGAGATACACTGGCCGTTATTTGATTCACCTCGTTAAAGGCCGTCATTTCCTTTATCATATTGTGCAGCGCGCGCGGAACCATGTCCTGATAAGACTTAGCCAGCAGGTCGTTAAGTTTTTCAAGCGCGCCTTTTATTCCATCGGTAGTAAAATCTTCAGACAGTTGTTTAACTTCGATCTTAATTATATCCAGCAAACTGGTATCTTTATAGTCAAGAAATTCATCGACGCGGTTTTTGAGAAAACTCGCCAGCATTACCGAAACCGTATCCCTGGTACCTTTTTGAAGATAAGAGCATATTTCCTCTAAAGGGATTCGCACCTGATCGGCGGTCTGAAGCGCCAGTTGCGCTTTTTTACGATAGGTGGAAGCGATAGTCAATAACCTTTCTATCGGCCCCAGCGCGGGCATAACGCTTAATTCTTCAATTCTATCGGCCCACACAGACTGCATATAAGCGTTGAAATCGAATATGTAAATTAAAAAATATACGTTTTTAAAGTAGCGTTCCGCCGTTTTTTTATATTCAGGCTCGAGTCCTCCGCCCAAAGCGGCGTAGTGCTTGAACATAAGCGGAGGCGGATTTTTAGAACACAGCCAATCAAAGACCGCATCGACGTTTTCCTTTACCGAAGAGCCGGTGTCTTTTAAAAGAAGGTTCATATTATTTAAAAATTCACCGCGGCTGGTTTCGAAAAGTTTTTTTTGAAATTCGCTGTAAACCATCGATGAAAGACTTTCAGGCGGGCATATTATCTTAGTTGACAATAAAAACGGATGCGCATCATCCGCGCCGCCATATTTAATTTTAATATCGATATTTTTCAAAATTCCAGCAAGGCTCGTATCGCTTTCATCGGTAATCGAAAGGTCGAAACTGTATTTTTGAAGGTCTTTAATATTTAAAAAAGCCTTTGAATTGAAAGAAGGCGCGCTCAAAGCCTGCAGCGCCCCTATATTTTCGACCTTAAAAAGCCCGAAGTAATAAAATTGTTCAACCGCCGCATTATTTTTTACGCTCGTTATAACCGGAAAATCGGTTACTGCAAAAGAATAACCGGCGCCGCCTACCGCGTCTGAAAGATCTTCATCCTTATTAATCAAATGCGGGCCGTCGGAATTTTTAACAACCGCGTTATTAATATTTTTAAAAAAATAAGGGTTGACCTGAATTTGATCTTTGATAAGTTTGGAGGCTATATCGGCGAGGCAGGCTTTATTTAAATACTCGTTACTGATGTAATGAATCCTTTTAGTTCCGGCGAACTGAAAAATAGCGACAGAAAGCAAAAAACACACTATCGCCAGCGCGAAAATGATTTCTATAAGCGACAAACCTTTTTTATTAACAGCCGTCATTCAAATTACCATCCTTCAAAACAGGGTTTTACTTGCCTTTGCCATGACCGCGCTTTCTATCTTTCGGTTTTTTACGGTCTTTGCGTCTGCTTTTTGCTTCCTGCTCGATTTCATTTTCAAATGAAACAGAACCCTGAAGAGAATTTAATATTTTAGCGCTTATTTTTTTTGCCTGGGAACCGGTCGCGCTCGAAAAAAAAGAAACCGTTTCACCGAGCGAATCGAGCAGATTACGTTTATAAAGATCATAATATGTGTGGGTTAAAATAACTTCATTTTTAAGCATGGATACCTTAAGAGTTATATTGACGCAAATTATGATAACGCGCATTCCGTTGATCGTTTCCGATTCAATATAACCGTCGTAACCGATATTTTCAGCGAGCGCCGGATCTTTAACCATAAGCGCTCCCAACGATTTTTTCATTAATTCGACTGGCGCGGTGCAAATGCTACCCTGCTCCGAACTAAATATCTGGCGGTCTTTATAAAACCTGTCGTCCCAGGAATAAGAATAAGATTCGGCGAGTAAAAAAGTATGAATGGCTTCTGAAAGGCACTCCGCCTTGATATTAAAAATAAATTTAGACGCCTGGCCGCTTTCTTCACGCGTAGTAAACGAAAGCGAAGTTAAGCCTATAAATAAAACGACGGCCATACCTATTACAAGCGCAAGCGCCATTCCGCGGCGTGAATGAACGCTACGGCGCCGGAGGTTATATAATTGGCCGCTCTGGCTACATGGTTGAATTCGCATTTTTAAACCTCACCACGAATATAGCGCCGCTAAAATCTTTTTCACCGCTATTTTTAAACTTTATTTTAACCATCAAAGAAGAATAACTCAACGCCGTAAAATCTACGCTGTCAACATTTTTTATATATATCGGGTAAAAATCTTCGGAGGCTTTTTCTAAATTTCCGGCCTGGTCAAATGTGGCAAGAACGCCGCCCTGTAACTTTAAAAAAATAATTCTTCCATCGATTTCCTTAAATTTAATATAATCAAGAGTTTTTACCGGCGCCGGTTCGAGAATTTCCACCGCCTGCGAAAGCCTTTTTTCCAGAAGCTGATCCGCCGTTCTATACACTCTCTGGACCGCTATTTCTTCATTCAAGCCTGGTATTTTTTGAGTGAAATAATTAAAAATATAATAACTGCCGGTTATCACCAATGAAAAAACGGCGATCGCCATTAACGTTTCCACAAAAGTGAATGCGCCCCGCGCGCCGCCGCTAATTTTCTGAAAATCTCCGTGAAAAAAAAGGGAGTTTTCAAATTCTTTTTTTTTCATAACCGCTCCATTTTATATAACCGCGCTTTAATATCCAGCGGGCGGCCGCTTATAACTTTTCGCCCTTAACAACAAAGGGTTGATATTATCGTTATGCAATATTTCGGCTTCCACCTGGAGTTTTGAGCCTATTGAAAAATCGATTTTCATCGAATCACCGAATATAATTTTACAACTGTCGCCGTATGAATTCAAATCTATCACTGCCTCGCGCTTTATGGAATTATATGAACCTACAATTCCCCGTACAGTTATTACCGGCACGCCCTTTTCGTCGTATTTAATAAAATTGGCGCCGCCCGCGGCCGCCGTTTTTATTTGTTTTTCTTTGTTCTGTAAAGATGCCGCCGGTAAATAATAATCGACTTTCATATTTAAAAAATAGATATAAGCCGATAAAATTAAAACCGCTACCGCAAAGAATCCCGCCCGTAAATAATTTTTCAGGGGAGCTTTTAAAGGCGCGCGGTTAATAATCGCTTCAAAACGCCCCGGACATTTTTTTATAACGGCCTCCAAAGCCTTTTTAACCGAATATCTTACCAGATTATCTTTATGCTCGAGGTACAACGTTAATATTTTAACCGCCCGTTCATCCGCCAGCTCGCACATAACTTCGAAAGCATACTTTCTGACGCGTTCGTCAGGGCTTCCGAGCGAAGCTACCAGAGTTTGAATATATTGTTCAGGACTCGACGAAAGCTCTTCAAAATCAACTATCATAGAGCCCAATTGTTCTTCAGTCAAATCTTGATTTTCATTAATTTCGTTTACGGAATTAACCGCCTGGTTTTTCATTTTTTATACAAGCTCTTTTTTTATTGAAATTACGCTAATGGCGTATTTGCGCCTAATACAATTATAAACTAAATTCAGGTTTTTTTCAATCTTAATTCGGTAACTATTATTATAGTTGACAAAAAAACAAAAGAGCTATAAAATTAAGCGTGTTAATTATAAAACGTCTTAAAATAAAAGAAATTATTTGCAATAACACCTAAAATATAATCTGGAGGAACGAAATGGGACTAATTAATGAATTCAGAGAATTCGCGATGAAAGGCAATGTAATGGATATGGCCGTAGGCGTTATAATAGGAGGCGCTTTCGCAAAAATTATCGCTTCGCTTGTCGCCGACGTAATAATGCCGCCGATCGGCCTTTTAACGGGCGGCGTCAACTTCACCGATATTAAAATAGTAATGAAAGACGCCGTTATAGACGCCGCGGGCAAAATCGCGACGCCGGCGGTCACTTTAAATATAGGTAATTTTCTGCAAGTTATGGTCGATTTTACGATAGTCGCCTTCGCGATCTTTATTCTCGTTAAAATCGCAAACACCTTTAAGAAAAAAATAATCGAAGAAAAGCCCGAACCGGTTGCCGTGCCCGAAATCCCAAAGCAGGAAATACTCCTCGCCGAAATACGCGATTTATTAAAGCAAAAAAAATAAACTATAATATGCGATAATGCATATGATATCCTTAATGATTAAAAGTAAAAAAACACGGCGCCGCGTCTCTTTCAACGGGCGCCGTGATATCTTTTAGTCCACCGGCAATCTTTTATTCCCGATCGATAACAACTTCCGTCATTATACCATGCACGCTGAAAGTAAGTGCAGTTCTGATTTTTTTCAGGCCCTTGAAAAACTTGACTAATTCATTAGAACCGTCAAGTTCGACGGGCTGTACGGGATCGTAAACGCCTCCGTGCAGCGTGCAATAAACGCCGCCGCGCGCTTCGTCGAATTTGTATTCGCCGCCTATCGGGCAGTATGGAAAATATCCGCTGACGGCAAGCGAAGCGTCTTTAATGGCGTTCATATCAACGCCTCTTAATCTGTTCAAGATATAAATAGGCCATAAATTAGAATGACAGGCTTTGCGTATCTTTTCCGCCCACACTATATTATAGGTTTGTGATATAAGGCTGAAATTGGCCGAATTAATTTCAAACTCGAAATTAGATGCCGAACTTTCTTTTTTATCAGGCGAATTTTTCAAAATATCTATTAAAATACTTCTTTTAGTCGCAATAATTATTTTATTTTCATGCACCATCAAATGAAGGTTAAAGCCTATCAAAAACAACTTGTAATTAAGCGTATATATAGCAGGCCCGGCTTCAACCGGCCGCACTCTATAATTATAAAAATCGCTGCGAAATAATCCGGCCGTTTTTCTATTATTTTCGGCTTCTATAAATTTAATAAGCTCGATAATAAAACTTTCGGCCTCGCGCATATTAGTTACATCTATGATCACATACAGCGGATGGTTGAGCGCGCATAGCACTAAAGAGCCGAAAATAATGAAGGATTCACGGCCCATAAAGGCGAGCATTCTATTCATCATCGGATCGAGAGTGAAGCGGATATCGCTGTCGAGCAGATGGACGCTTATATTGTTTCCGATAAAATTAAGAAATCTATCGAGTGTAAACGAAGTCGATGATAACATTGAGGAAAAAGTTTTAACGCCGTCTCCGTGATTAGTATTAAATTTTGCCCTTAAAGAAAAGATGGTCGAAGGCACGCGGTAATCGTCAAATTTAGCGGCGGCGCCTCCGCACACGTCAGAAAGCAAGTTATAAATACTATTTTCAACCAGCGGCAATATGCAGGTTTCAAGAGATATTCTTTTCGGAGTGTTTTTTATCCTGATGCCAACCGGATCGAAAAACTTGCTCCAGTAATTGTTATATTCTTTAACGAACCTTTTATACTGATTGCTTTCACTATTAGTAGCGTATTGCGGAACCATTTCAGAAATCGGAGTCATATAACGAAGACGGCGATGCTTTGAGCAGCAGGGCTCAAGCGTTTCTGAAAGCAACGAATAAGTTCCGCCATCAGGGCAGAATATATATTTTTCTTCGAGATATCCGCCGGCAATAAGAGTTTCAAGCGAAGGACGGTCCGTTTTTTTATCCATTTTATAAAGAGTGACCGCGTTATTAATCATGCGCAGGCTTAGCGCGCAATTAAGCCGCCGCTGGCGGGCGATTTTAAATTCCGGCCCTACTAATTTTCTGATATGGGCGTCTGATAGATATAAAAACGCGCTTTCATTTCCGGCCACGGTTTCGTAAACCGTACGCATATATAAGTAATCGTCGGTTTTAGCCATCGATTTACGGGGATTTAAAAAAGCGTTTATTATTTTGAGCGCGGCTTCGCGCGAATTTGAATAAAGCATGAAATCGTTTATATAACATGAATACGAAGACACCGTGCCGTCGGGAGTATAAAACGCCCTTATCTTGAAGCCCGATGCGTCTATGGTTTCATCTTTAACATCTTTATGAGAAGATTTCGCTTCCGTGAAATATCTTGAAACGTTTAAATCGAACACGGCTTTGTTTTTGACGCTGAAAATAACGCTAAGATCGGTGCCGTCCTCTAAAAACGGATCGTTTCCGCATATCGCCATATCATCTATTACTTTATCGCCGAATAACCTCGTCAACTCCGACACCTTCAAGCAAAGCTGCCCGAGATATTTTTCTTTGATCATCGAATCGGTTGAAGAAACCTGCATCAGATGAAGAAAATTAGTTCCCCATTTATCCATCAAATCCGAAAATGCTATCTGATCGTTAATATTGGAAAAATGAAGATAATAAAAGTCCGCCGGAATTAAAGCGTCCATAGGATAGGTTTTCGGCGTTTTCCCGCCCAGCATCAATTCGAAGGGATGTGATTTTATTTCGGGACCTTTTAAAGTTTGAACGGCGATCTGCCCGCCGCCTTCTTTAGTGAGTTCGCCCGTCATTCTATCTAATTGAAGGGCCTCCTGAATTGCGAGCATACCGCTTGACATCGAATAAAGATCCGGCTCACCGACCGACGTAAACTCTCTGAATAAATTTTTGCGTGAAAGAAGCGCTTCTTCGCTCGACGGGGTAAACCGGCGTTCCGACTGCGCCGCTATATAGCTGAAAGCGTTTTCAGCCGAGCCGCTTCTTAATTTCATAAAATAATTTTTCGCTACGGCGAGCCATTTATCTAAAATCTGCTTTTCAGCTTTATCTTCATGGTCTATAAGGTTTAACTTTATATCCAGAACGACCTCGCCCGATTCGGCGTTTAGAAGAGAAAGAGCCGCCGCGCCATGCTTAAAAAATCTGCCATAAACAAAAAATTTAATATCTTCGTTTAATTCTTTTTTCGTGATATTATGGGTTTTATAATTATAGGTCTCGCTGTATATATTATGAATCTCCGTGGTCAGTAAAGAATTTCGCTCATCTACTTTTTTGATCTCATCTTTGAGGGCTGCAATTTTAGCCGTGTTGTCCTTCAAAACGCTCTGTTCGATTTTTAATTCGCCTTTAGAAGCCCGTTCGACAAATTTTTCTAAAAAATGAACTTCTTCATATAAATCGCTGCGCTTTTTATAAAGCTCCGTTTGCTGTTTATTCAATTCATCCATTCTCGCGCTGTTTTTATCTTTTTCTTTTTTTTCGGCGTCGTCCACATATACGCCATCGCGCTTTTCAGTCCTTGAATCGAAGGTATAAACCTCTGATAGAATATTAGCGTCATAAACCGCAACTATCGAGGACGCCGGATGATTTTTCAATTCCGCTGCGCCAATCGAGACTTTAAAAACTCCTATATTCGAATCCTTGTAATATGAAACTTCATAGCAATATGCGGGACCGCCGCATGATACGATAAGAAATAAAACAAGCCAGGCACCGATGATGGTATTAGTTAACTTCATAAAGCCCCCTTATCAAATATAAGTGTATTAAAACGCCGAAAACCAAAAGCGGCAGACCGAATCTGATCGGATCGGCCGCCGCCCGATAACTCTATGTGCAGACTGGAAGCGTGAAATAGAACGAAGCCCCTTTTTTAAATTCGCTTTCCACAAAGATATCGCCCTTATGGCTTTGAATAATTTTTTTTACTATAGCCAGTCCCAGACCTGAATTCGACTCGCCGGCGGTGCTTTTAACGCTGGTCCTTGAAAAAGGCTTAAACAGCTTATGAATTTCGCCGGCCGGAATTCCCTGGCCGTAATCTTTAACGCAAACCTTTACCAGAAGGTCATTTAAAGTAACGCTAACTTCGATCGAAGAGCCCGGAAAAGAAAATTTAATGGCGTTCGACAAAAGATTGTCGAGCACCTGGGTTATTTTATGAGTATCTATATTAACGGAAATTTCTTCATCTGAATGGTTAAAGATAATATTAATGCCCTTTTTAGCGGCGATTATTTTATTTACTTTGACCAAACTGGCTATAAGAGCGGTCATGTTTTCTTTTTTAAGATTAAGCTCCACTTTTCCCGACTCGATTTTTGATATGTCTAAAAGATTATTAACCATATCCAGCATGCGATTACTGGCTTCGCTTACGATTTTTATAATTTCAACCTGTTCTTCGTTCAACCCGGCGGCATCGTCAGTCAACAAAAACTCGCTGTAACCTTTTATCACGCTGAGAGGATTTCTAAGATCGTGAGCCGCCATGCCTATTAACTGGTTCTTTTGATCATTGAGTTCCTCCAGCTCGATATTTTTTTTTATAACTTCGCGCTGCGCATTGGCCAGTTCGTTATTAAGGCGCGTAAGTTCGTCGTAAAAAAATATATCAGAACCGGACGATTCGCTTTTGCCGCCGATAATTTTTTCTTTAATGACGCCCCGCACAAAATTTAGCTGTTCATTATTTATCTGCATGAGTTTTTCGCAAAATTCCACAATGGCGGCTGAAGAGCGCGAGGCTATTATCAAAATTTTTTCATCCATGCGGATGCCGGTAAAAACGAGCGCTACTATTTCGTCTTCGACGCATGAATTTATTTCAACGCTTAGACCGGCGTTTTCAATACGGACTCGCGCCATAAAATTAAGCATTTTTTCGAAATTTTCACTTATTACAAGACTGGTTATCATGCGGCCCGTTAAAAGATCCGGCTTTTGAAAAAGATTATTAAAAACGATTTCAATTACCCGACCGTTTAAGTCGGTTAAAAATACAGTTCCGGTCGATTCGCCGTTATTTAATGTCATAGATCTAATTCTCCTTGAGGCCTATAAGAGACGAAACCTTTTCAACCGCGCAAGACATATCCGCGGCATAACCATGCGCGCCTATTTTTTTCCATAAACCGGCGTCAACGTTAAAAGGATACCCGCCCACGATAACTTTGACATCGCTACCCGCGGGGCAACCTTTAATTTCTTCGATAATAGCCGCGGTATGTTTTATATGAGTGGTTATAGTAGTCGATAGCGCGAGAACGTTCGCTTTTTTTTCATAAATCGTTTGAATAATGCTTTTTTGCGGAACGTTGGCGCCGAGATAATAAGTATTAAAACCTTCAAGCTCCAGAAAATCGGCCACCATCCTGATGCCCATTTCATGCAGCTCGTTTGAAACGCATGCGATAACGATATTATATTTTTTATTTTCAGAATTTTTAGATGCGCTGAAAATATACGGATATAGCTGTGATATAATAAGCTGAGTAGCCGCTGTGCAGTAATGTTCGCAGGCGACCGTTATTTTATTTTCATACCAGAGCCGTCCTAATTCGCGCTGAGTTTTCTGGAAAACGTACAAATACAAATCCTTGATACTCACGCCATTTTTAAAAGCGTCCTGAATTAATTGGTTAGCCTGATTTTTATCGCCGTTTATAAGAAAATTTAAATATTTACCGGCGAGTTCATAATGCGGCGCTTCGATATCTAAAAAACTTCGCCGGCAAAACGTTTGAATTTTAAGTTTTTCAAGCGCCGCCTCTATGTATGACGCGATAATTTCGGCGCATCCGGCCGGCGTTTCTTCGGCTAAAACTTCTTTTATACACTCGACATTTACTATAAAATCCTGCGTCGGAAGTTTTAAATTATTAAGAAGGTCTTTTGCCCACACCATGTAATCAAGAAAGAGAGTCAAACTCGACACTTCAAGCGCTTCGCCAAGATAAGACAGATGGCATTTTATATCCTGAAGACAGAGTTTTTTCAAACTGGCGTCGTATCTTTCGTTTAATTCCGGCTGCCTCAACCGCTGTACTGAAAATATTTTTTCCGCGAGCCTGTCAATTTCGGAATTGATAAAAGCCGCCGCTTTTTTATTCATTTAACCGCCTCATCCAGATATTAATTTTTTCAATACCATTAAGTTTAATAATCTCTCGGCCTTATATCAAACCTTTATTTTATTACCATTATACATAAAAATCAAATATTTTTCAATGTTTTTATGTTTTTATGATTTTATGATTTTTATATTAATTTTTATACTTTGTACTTTGTATTTTGTATTTTAAGTTTTTTATATTATGTACTTTGTATTTTATGTTTTAAAGTTTAAGTTTTAAGTTTTTAAATTTTTCGAAATCAGATTTTAAACAAAGATATAATCGGCCGATTTCATCCACCGCAGATGATTTCGCTGCGGCTTCAAATCCGGCGGCCGTCGCCGCGAGAACGTTAGCGCCGACGTTAAGCGCGGAACCTTTTATTTTATGCGCGCAAAGACTTATCTGTTCGAAATCATTCGTTTCAATCAAAGCGCCAGTGCGCAAAAGCTCTTTTTCACAGGTTTCACAAAAAATCGAAATTAATTCAACCGCAAGATCTTTGCGACCGCAGGTATTGCTCATTAAAAAATCACCGTCAAAAATCTTATCTCCACCAAAGCTCCCTGCATCGGCAAAACCCGTCAAAGAAGAGACCTTTTTCTGCGCCGATTTTATTTTAAAAGCATACTCGTTTATTGTAGCTATAAAAGCATCGTATCGAAGAGGTTTAATTATAACATCATCCATTCCGTTTTTTTTGCATTCGGCTATTTCGTCTTCCATCGCAGCGGCCGTTATTGCTATTATGGGCGCCTTAATTCCGAGGCGCCTCAATTCCGACGCGGCCTGATATCCATTCAACTCAGGCATATTTATATCCATTAAAATTAAATCGAAAGATGCGTTAACCCCGAATTCCACGGCTTGTCTTCCGTTTTCAGCGGTAAGTATAGTATGCCCCTCGCCCTTAAGAATAGTTTCGATAAGTTTTGTATTCATCGCGCTGTCATCGGCCGCCAGAATATTTAACGCCGGCGGCTTGAACCGGCTTTCACTCCATCTGCAATATTGATTATCGTTTTTCGAACCGCCTGAGTCTATATCAACCGCTCTTATACTCGATGAAGTTTTGACGTTTAAGTCAAAATAAAATCTGCTGCCGCAGCCTATTTCGCTTTCCACTACTATATTCTCTCCGCCGAGAAGTTTAACTATCTGATTTGATATAGCAAGCCCCAGTCCGGTTCCACCGTATTTTTGAGACACCGAATGTCCGCACTGAACGAAAGGCTCAAAAAGTTTTTTAAGCATCCGCGGCTCGATGCCAATACCGCTGTCGGTTATAGACGTACGTATCATGTAATAGAAAGCGCTCTCCGACACTATTTTTAATTCAGCCTTGATTTCACCCGATTCGCAAAATTTTACGGCGTTGCTCAATAAATTATTGAGCACCTGCTTATACCTGTGCGAATCTGAAACTATGTACTTGGTTATATTTTCATCTATCATAATCACAAAATTAAGCCCTTTTTTTTGCGCCTGCGGAAATATGGATCCTAAAATCCCACCAAATTATAA
>DIVV01000033.1 GCA_002423385.1 bacterium UBP16_UBA6123 | reverse complement strand
AATATATTTTTATTTCGCACACCCATTTGACTTGCATTTATTTTGTTATTCTGGTATAATTAGGTTAACTGGATATTAGTATATAATATTTTTTTAAAAAATGAAACAAAATTTTTATTTTTTTTGAGGTGTGGGCAAATGGACCGTTCTTTTATCGGAATAAATAATAAAAAACGCGCTATTACCATTATTGAAGTCGTATTTTACTGCGCGCTTATTTTTGGATTGGGTTATGGCATATACCAGGGCGTCTTATTTTTTCAGGAATGGCAATGCCGCAAAAATATGGCGATTTTAAACGAAGCCGTCGATTTATATTTAACCCAGTCGGGAGCTACGCTTAAATCTCTTAACGATATTAAAGGCAGTCTTAAAACTTCAGTTAAAGCTATTCCTAAATGCCCGGCGGTTCCATCGAAACATAATTATTTTTTCAATATAGAAGAAAAGCGCGTCAGATGCTGTTATCACGGAGTGCTTTAAAATTAAATTAAATTAAATTAAATTAAATAAATTTCAGCGATAAAAAAATAGACCGTTTCAAAAATTATTTTCTTGACCGGTCTATTTTTTATTTTATATCGATGATTGATCGTGTTTAATAACTGTACATTAAAGTTTTGACTTTTTTAATGAGTTTTTTAACTATATCGAGAGTTTTGGGGTTTTTAGCGCATTCTTCCGCGCGCTTGAGATTTATGAGCGATTCTTCGTATTTTTTTACGCTGCTTAAGGCCACTGCCAGATAAATATAGCTTTCCGGCCTGTTAGGTCCGATGACGGAACACTTGTTAAAACATTCGATAGCTTCGTTGAGCATATCTTTATTTTCGTAGGCTATTCCGAGCTTGATCAAAGTATTATAGGTTTTAGGCGCGAGCGCTAAAGATTTTTGGAAGGCGACCACCGCGTCGCTGTATTTTTTAGCGTTTAAAAAAGCTATCCCCAGTGAATATAAAGAATCGGCTTCGCTGTTTTCGCCGGCCGGACTGTTTCTGATTTTATCGAGGCCGCGGCGTTTTTCGTTGATGAGCGTGAGGCTCAGCGCCGCGTTTTTACGCACCATGTAATAGTCGTCAGAAAGGGCTTCAGAAAGGGATTTTATTACTTCGCGTTGATCGAAATTATTTAATACGGCGGCTGCCAGCGCCCGTTCTTCGCGGTTTTCGCTTTTAGCGAGCACGGCCGTTAAGTGTTTTATATTGCTTAAAGCGCCGATTTCGCCGAGCGCGCTGATTATGTGCTTACGCAGTTCGGCGTTATTCATCTGAGCGAGCAGAAGGTTGATGCACGCTTCGCCTTTGAGGCGGCCGACGGCTTTTATAGCGGCTATACGCACGTATATGTTGTCGTCGTTTATGCGGCCCGCTATCGCCGGAAGAGCTTCTTTATATCCGAGTTCGCCGGCCGCGCTGATAGCGGCTATGCGCACGTTGGTGAATTCGTCGTCTATGTATGGGCTTAAAAATTTGCCGACCTGCGCGTAGCCCATTTTAGCCAGCGCCGTGCAGATTTCGGCCCTGAGATCTTCGTCTTCGTCTTTGAGCGAGCGCACTAAAGGCGGTATCGCGTCTTTACTTTTGAGTTCGCCGAGCGAGAAGGCTGAATTTTTTCTTACGGTCCAGTATTCGTCCTGCAAGCCGTTTATAAGCCCCGGTATAGCTTTTTCGGATTTTATGCGCCCGAGTATTTTAGAGGCGTAAAAACGCTGGTCATAATTTCCGTTTTCAAGAAGGTCTATGAGGTCGTTTTCAAGATATTTATCGAAGCGCGCGATAACTTCCGCCGCCCAGTGCGATACGTCGCGGTTCTTGCAGTCGAGAAGCTCGAGCATGCGCGGTGCTACCGTCGGCCCGATTTTTTCGAGCGCTGCCGCTGTGTTGCTTCTTACCTGCCATTTATCGGAGCCGAGATTTTTTATAAGCGAGTTTACGGCGTCGTCTTTAAACACGGCAATTGCATTTATTAAGGTTTCTGAAACAGTTTCTTCGTTTTCTTCGAGCATTTCAATTAAATGCGAAAGCGCCCGTTCGTCTTTAATATTTCCAAGCGCCTTTATAGCGGCTGTTTTTATTTCATTTTTTCTGCTTTTTAATAATTCGATGAGCGGAAGAGTTACTACCTTATCGCCTATTTCACCCAGCGCTTCGACTATCCAGTAAACCGCGTCGTCGTTAGGCGCGGTTCCGTCGGAGGGCGCCGATTTATATTTTTTTAATTCAGACATTAAAAATTCGATAGAGCGCCCGCCTATTTCTCCGAGCACTTTAGAGGCGGTGCGCCTGGCGCCCCAGCTCGAAGATGAAAGCACTTTTATAAGGTGCGCGATACATTTATCGCCTATTTTGCATAAAGCTTCTTTTATGTGGTGCTTTAAATGATTTTCGTCGCTTTGCAGAAGCGATATGAGCGGGTTGATGGCCCGCGAATCGGAAATATTGCCGAGCGCCTCTACCGCGGCAGTTTGAATATCTTGATTTTTATCGGCCATGAAAGGAATTAATACCGAAGTGGAGCTTTGATCGGCTATTTTGCCTATAGTTTTAACCGTCCAGAACCTGGCGTCTTCTCCGGCGCGCTCTAATATTTCGTATAAATACTTGAGCGACGGCGCGCCTATTTCGATAAGCGCGTCTGAAGCGGATTTTCGGACTATCCATTCGGGTGATGAAAGGCACTGTCTTAATTTTAATATGGCGTTTTCGTCGCCTGTTTTGGCGAGAGCTTTTGCGGCCCAGTATCTCACGTTTTCGTCCGCGTCGGACAGCGCGTCGATAAGCGGCTGAACTATTTTTTCGTGACGGTGAGTCATCAGGCTCATAGCGGCTCTGTAACGCACTTTAGGCGATTCGTCCTTGAGATATTTTATAAGAGGCTCGATAAGTATTCTGTCGTCGAAAACGCCGAACGCGCGGGCCGTCATATAACGAATTTCGATATTGCGGTCGTTGGCTATAACTAAAAGCGGCTTTATAGATTCTTTTTCTTTAAGAGCGATCAATGCGTTGATTGCGCGCTTACGTTTTTCATGCACCGTACTTTTAAGATCGGCGATATATAATTCAATAGCTTTCAATTCATAACCTCTGTTTCGTTTTCGTTGGTTTCAAATGAAATAGCGGCGTAGCCGACGACTTTCGGCATGGCTTTAACCTCGCCGCTGTTTCCATACTTAAGCAGACGCGGTTTTATGGAATAAATTTTACTTAAAGTCAGGGCGCATATAGCGATCGGGCCGTAGCCGCACATGGTTATATCGTACTTTTCGATAGCGCGATACATCGCGTCTATATCGAGTTTTAAAATTTCGTCTATGGCGTATTTATCGTATTTACAGGCTTCGGCCGCGGGCAGGTAATGCGAGAAATCGGAAGAAGCTATGATCGCGAAATTTCCGCCGCGTTCTTTAAGTATGCCGCCGAGCGATTCCGCCGCGTGTTTCGCGGTTTTGAGGCTCTGGTCTAAAACGCAGAGCGCCGCGATCTTAAGAGGTTTGCCGGCGGCGGCGTAAATATGCTGTAAAAAAGGCAGTTGCACTTCGATTGAATGTTCGAACTGGTGCAGCCTGTCGTCAAAAGAAAAAGGCGGCTTTTGCGCGATGGCCTCCGAAAGTTTCAAGTCGGTTTCGCATACTCCGAGAGGCGTTTCAAAGCCGCTTCCGGAAAAAACGCCGATGGCTTTGTCCAAAAACGCTCTGTGGCACGGTCCTATTACTATAACCGTTTCGGGCAGGCCCGATTCGTACATTCGTAAATATAAATGCGCGGCTTCGTAGCCCGAGTAAATATAGCCGGCATGGGGCGCAACGCCGCCTTTGAAAAAATTTCCGGCGCCGGGAGGCGTCTGGCTGAAATGTTTTCCGGGCCCTAAATTCGAAGTAAAACAGGCGTCTATTTCTTTTTTCAGAGCGCCGGGGTTCGAACTGTAAAATTGCCCGGCAACATATGGTTTTCGAAGCATATAAATAAATCCTTTAGTTGAAAGAAAAATTCGGGCCGGTCTTTATTTACATAACGGCCTTTTGCATATAACAACCTGTCTGGCAGGTGTTTTCGCCGGAGACCGCGGGTACGAGCTTCCGGTAATTTATTATATTGTTTTTTATAAGTTCGGCGGTATTTTTTTCGAGGCTGGCAACTTCTCCGTTGTTGTCTATTTCGATAAAAACGCGTCCGCCCGTAGCGCATATATCGTTTTCGCTTTTATGATTCAGCGTTTCGATCGACGGATATGTGCCGTCGCGCGCGAGGAGGCGGTCAAAACGGACGCTGTCTTCGATGCTTATTTTTACGGGAATAAAGCCCCGTGAAACGAAAAAATCGTATTCCATCGAGTAGCGAACGTCGGAAATTACTACTGGAGCCATTTTTTTAGTTTCAATTTCGCGTATTAAGGCTTCGTTGAATATATTAATATTCTGGCTTCTTAACAAATCGCCTAATTTCTGTAATATTATCCTTTTTTGATTTCTGTCGCCCGTAGCGAATACGTCGGCATATAAGAGTTCGGCTATTTGTTTTAGCCGGCCTGCGATAGAGGTTTGCGTGTATCCGTAATTTTTGACGAGAATTTCGGCGAGCGTATCTTTTCCGGCACCCATTTTCCCAATAATGATAATATTGTTCATTAAGTTTAATCTCCTTAAAAAATAAATATGTTCGCTGATTCCTGTTTAATAAAAACTGCACGAGGCAGATGTTTTGATTGGCATTAAAATACGGCCTGATTATTTAAGTATGAACGATCACTTAAGTTAATTCGCGGCCTGGCAGCCGGATTAACTGAATAAAAATACAGGCGTTCGCCATACGCCTTGATTTGAAAAAGAACTTTTTTAAAAGAAAAAATTGAATTTTTAAACACGATAATTTTATCAGAAGAATATCGTCATGTCAAGGAATTTTAAAAAAAATGAGGCCTCATTTTTATACATTTTTTGAGACCTTTATAAATGCCATTAATGGTTAAATTGTAAATGTTGATTAAATATTAAACAAAAGAGAGGATGTGATTTTACATCCTCTCTTTTATATTAATTTGCCTGCCGGTGTTGTATTATATCACACCGTATCGCGTGCAGTTTATTATTGCATTAGCGTTGAGTTTATCTTAAAAAAGCGCTGATAAAAGTAGCCCATGCGGTTTTACCGAGCATTATACCTTTATAGTTTGGAGCGACCGACTGTCTGGGAAGATAAATTGCAAGGCCGGTAGAGTCTTTAACGCCGCCGGGGCCGGTTATTGAGTTAGCTAAAACTAATTTTGAAGGCGCTGAAAGTAAAACTGTCAATAATTCGGTGGCTGCTTTATTTATGGCGTCGTCTTTAACGTTGGCGTTTACTAACTGGCAAAAATGGCCGAGGTCGCAGTTATCGTCGTAAGCGTAAACCTGAACTTCTTTCGCCGCTTTTTTGAGGCCGGCTTTTACTTTAGCGTCGCCGAGTTTTGCGGTCATGGCGCTGGCGAAAGTTTCGAGTTTAGCGCACACTGCGTCGAATTTCGAACAATCAACGGCAGACTGAGTGGTGTTTTCGCTAAGATTGCTTGAATAGCCTTTTTTATATGCCTGAACCGTTAAAATAGCGAGTTCCGCTCCGGACATCGCCGGGTTTTTAACGAGAGGGCCAAGTACGAGATCGTAAGGCCAGCCATTGCCCGGTTCGGTTTCTTCGGAAGCCGCGATATAATCTACTGAACTTCTGACTTCGTAACCGACTTCCATCATTTGCATAAGGCAGGCGTCCATACCGAGAACATCTACATTATGGCCTATTACTGATTTAATCTGCTGCATGGCCGTGCCGAGTTGCGGTGTGGATATATGATTGCCTGACTGTTCATCGTAAGATATGCCTTTGAATACTTTTTCGGCTCTGCTTTTTTTCCAGCCTGCGCCGTGGTTCCAGATATCTACCATATATTTTTTAGCAGGGTATTTTTCGTGCGCCCATTTTACGAATTTAACGAGTTCTTTATAATCGCCCATGTCGATTTCGCCGACTTCTTCGAGTATCTGGATGGCGCCTTTATTGACTATAAATTTGCGCGCCGGTTTTTTGAAACGGTCCTGAAGGACTATAATATTAACATCGGGAGTCGAACCTATTCTTTTCATTTCCGTAAGGTCTTTTTCGCCGAACGGATCAAGATCGTTATCGCCGTTTAAAAATACCATAAAGGTCCATTCCGCTTTTGCTTTAGTGTCCGCTTCTTGCTGAGCCAGAGCGAAATTTGCCGTGAGAAATATTACCGCTAAAATTGAAATGAATACTAACCCTTTTTTTACCATACCTACCTCACACTCTCTTTCTACATACTTTATATTTTTTGGGGTAAAAATTGATTGGTTGATTTTTAATAAAATTGAAAAAACCCGTGATTGTTAAGCTGAGTTAATCAGTTGCTGGCGCCAGTGCTTAAATTGAAAAAACCGATAGCGTTTGCCGGAATTGATTAAAGAACTACAAAAAAAAATGCTTCACGGAATCTTTGAATTTTTAATTATCAAACAATTCTGTAAAGCAACTTTTAGTTATTTAATTATACAAGTTATTTTTGATTTTGTCAATTACATTTATCGATTATTTAATTATTTTTACATTGAATTAGGTTTTTTAATTTGAGCCCTGATTATTTTTATTCAGTGAGTAATACTCGATAATATCAGCCCATGTAGTTTTTCCGAAGTTGAGTATTTTGCGATATTCGGCGTCGAAATCGCCGCGAGGAAAATAAATAGCCAGGCCGAAAGCGTTTTTCATATATTCGCCCGTAACGCCGTTGGCGATTATTACTTTAGAAGTCGAAGCGGCGAGAATATTTATGAGTTCTTCAGCTCTGTTTTTAATAGTGTCGTCTTCACAGTATTGTGATAAAAGCCGGCAGAAGTGTACCAGATCACAGTGATCGCCTTCATCGAATATTTGAACTTCGTCGCGGACGCGTTTTAAAGTTTCGATAATTTTATTTTCTCCGATGCGCGCTTTGATCGCTATTGACAATTCTTCTAATTTAGAGTAAAAAAGAGGAAGGCCGCTGCATTCTATAGCCGAACAGGTGGTGGCTTCGGTTTTGACTGGAAGGTAGCTCTGCCTGTGCGCTTCGACCATAGCCGCCGCATATTGTTTCGGAGTGATTTGCGGATTTTTAGCCGGTATTTGCGCGAATTTATCGTATGGCCAGCCGGTGCCCGGCTCTATTTCTTCGGCCGCCACGATATAACTGACGCTTTCTTTTAATTCGTAAGCGACTTCCGCCATCTGCATCAGACAGGCATCCATGCCCAGAATATCTACGTTATGGCCGAATACGCCTTTTATCATTTTCATGGCCGTGCCGAGCTGTAGAGTTGTTATATGATTGCCGGTAACATCGTCGTAAGAGATTCCTTTGGTGCTGCCCCGGCTTTTTTTCTTCCAGCCGAGGCCGTGGTTCCAGATATCGATAAGATAATGCTCGGCCGGATAATTTTCATGCGTCCATTTGGCGAATTTAACGAGCTCTTTGTAATCGCCCATATCTAATTTAAGCCCTTTTTCGATAATTTCAGCTTTGCCTTTTTTAATAATTACTTTTTCGCCTGACTTTGAAAGATAACCGCGAAGGATTACTATATTGAAATCTTCAGTAGAGCCTATTTTTTTAAGCTGATTGATAGTTCTGGGGCCGTAAGGATATAAATCGTTGACGCCGTTTAAAAATATCATGAAAGTCCATTTAGCGGGCTTGACCGCGGCTTTTTCAGCGGCAAAAGATTCCCCGGGATATAATAAAACGCTTATGACCGCAAGCATATAAATAGCGGCAGTAAAGGTTAATAAAACAGCTTTGAATGGACCTTTTCTTTTTTTACAAAAATTCAAATCATTCACTCCCGTTTTTTTAAAACTTATTAAAACTTAATTGTAAATAATAAACGTCAGGCGTCTATAAATTTAACTCGAAATTAAATCGTTTCAATAATTTTACAAATAAAATGCCTTCGTGTCAAGGGCTATATTTTTTAATTGTATTTTTCAGGTTTTGTTTTATTTTATCTTCGTTGATTTTTTGTCGACGTAGTGTTTAGTTATAAGAAGCGCTATAGCAAATAGCGGTATAAATATATCGATATAAAGAATAAGCCCGGAGTTGAGCGGATTCATATTTCCTTTTTCGATCATGTCTTTGATATGGACATAACTGGCGCCTAAAAGAAAGGTCGAGCTCATTATCACCGTCGCGGTCCAGAAGCCGTTTCGCAGCCAAAGGCAAAGAATGCCGAGAATGCCTATGCCGAGGTTGGTGAAGGCGATCTCCTGCTGGAAGGGGCTTCCCGTCGGCCAGCCTATGCCCTGCGCCACTTTATCCGCGACGAAAAAATGCCCCGTAAAAGCCCAGAGGCCTGAAATGCCCACCAGACAGAAGAGAATCGACATAAGAAACGCGTCGGTCCAGCCGGCGTTGCGGCGGTATTTTTGAAACAGTGCCATCGCTATGGTTAATGCAATTAAAATGTAATGCACGGTAAAGCTCCTTTGATTTTGCGGAATATAAATATATTTCAAATATTTTTATAAAGTATCATTTTATAAAACCGGTTAATAACTAAAATACCCGAATAAAAAGGTTTAAATTATGAATTTGCCGTTTTTATATATAAGTTCACCGTCGGCGTATATTTCTCCGCCGTCGTTCATATCGGCCAGAAGGTCCCAGTGGACGCTGCATTCGTTAGTGCCGCGGGTTTGCGGGTATGCGGCCCCGACGGCCATGTGTATGGTTCCGCCGATCTTTTCGTCGAAGAGCATATTTTTAATGAAGCGCTGTATGCCATAATTGGTGCCTATGGCTACTTCGCCGAACCGGCGCGCGCCGGGAATCGAGAATACATTGTCGAGAAGCCCTGCGCCTTTTTTAGCGTTCCATCTGACTACCTCGCCGTCTTTGATTTCAAGCGAGATATCTTCGATCTCCTGGCCCATAAATATGCCGGGATAAGAAAAGCGTATTTTGCCGTTAACCGAGTTTTCGACGGGCGCGGTGAAGACCTCGCCCGAAGGCATGTTGGCGTCGCCCGAGCTGTTTATCCAGATGCGGTCTTCGACCGAGAAAGAAACGTCGGAATCTTTATTGACGAAGCGGACGATTTTGCGTTTTGAAAGGTAGTCAACCCATTTTTGCTGGTTATTTTTAAGTTCTTCCCACTTTGCGCACGGGTCGTCGTCATATAAAAAGCAGGCGCCGTAAACGAAATTTTCATATTCATCGCGCGCCATGCCGGCTTCTTGTGCTCCGGCGTCCGTCGGGAACTCGCAGTAGCTCCATTTAAGTTTGCCCTCGCTGGAGCGCTGCATGAAACGCTTGCTGATGGATGAATTCGCCATGTTGACGATTTTCTTTTTATCGCTGGAAACGCTTTGCGTTTCTTTAAGATTGAATGGGGCGTTGATTGTAAGGATCGCCTCGAAGTTTTCGACCGCGTATTTATAGAGTTCAGCCACGTAGTTGAGCTGAGTGTCGTCGGCGTTGTCGTAGAATATTTTGCCGGTGCCGTTGATGGCGATCTTTAATTCGGCGTTCGCGCCGTTTATCAGCGCCTGCTTGTATACTTCTTTGATAAGCGGTTCGGCGAGATAGGTTGAATTGATGAGGAGCCTGTCTCCTTTTTTGAGTTTAAGCGAATAATTAACGAGAAGTTTAGCGTATTTTTCGAAAATATTATTTATCATAATGACTCTCCGTTTTAATATAATTTACTTTCTTAAAAAGTTGCCGGAATATAATGCTGCGGCTTTTTTGTCTTGATAATGCGATAAATGGAATTAGTTATATTATTGCAAGGCCGGCAATAATTTTTCGGAGCGAAGCCTCCGCAGACGCCGTAGGCGTCGAGGACAGCGAGCGTAGAAAAGATTGTTGCCGGCCAATAAAATTAATTATGCTGTTTACTATAACCGAATTTTAAATAATTGTCAAGCGGGATTTCAACAAGCAAAGGCGATGCGTTGTGCCGTTATGGTATAAAAAGCGAATAAAAAAAACGACTGTCGAACGACAGCCGTTTTATTATGTCGAAGGCGAGACTTGAACTCGCACGAGCACTAAGGCCACTAGAACCTGAATCTAGCGCGTCTGCCAATTCCGCCACTCCGACAATTGGTTGAATGACACTATTATATCATAAAATTTATGTGTTGTAAAGAACTATCATTAAAGATTCGTAATTTTTAGTAAAATATATCGTTCGTACGGCGCCGGTTAGAAATGTTTTATTAAAACCTTTAAAGCGCCGGGCTTCGAAGCATAATCGAATGCCTGTATTATGTCGTTAAAATGAAAGGTTTTAGCTATGAGCGGCTTTACCCGGATTAAATTTTCTTTGAGCAGCCTGAGAGCCGGCGCGAAAGGCCCGCATCTGGAGCCTATTATGCGGTATTCGTTTATCACTATCGCGTTGAGGTCAATTTTATCGGGTGCGGCGACCGTAGTTTTAAGCACCAGCGTTCCGCGCGGCAGCAGATGGCCGAGCGCGAGCGCGGCGCCTTTTTCGTTTCCGGTGCAATCGACGCATATAGCGGCTTTTTCATCAGGGTCGAGCGTGGACAGTCTTCTGGAATTAAGGCCGAGTTTCGCCGCAAAATCGGTCTTTTCGGCGCTTCTGGTAAACAGGGTATAATCGCAGCCGTTGAGTTTAAAAACCTGAGCTATTAAAAGTCCCAGTTTACCGCCGCCGAATATGAATACTTTTTCCGTCGGCTTTATGTGAACGCTTTCAAAGATTTCGCAGGCGGCCGCGAGCGGTTCGGTAAAAACCGCGCTTTCTAAATCGAGGCCTGCGGGTATTTCATGAAGATTTTCTTCGGGAAGCGATATATAATCGGCGAAAACGCCCTGATAATTATAAATGCCGATCGTGCCTCTGTTGAAGCAATGCTTCGGCGTATTTAAATCGCACATTACGCACTTTCCACAGGCGCAGTTAATTTCGCCGGCGACTTTTTTTCCGTAAAACCCGCTTTCCTGGTTAATTACTTCACCGGCGAATTCATGGCCTAAAACCCCTTTAAATCCCATATACCCTTTTATCAATTCGATATCGGTATTGCAAATCGATGAGTATAAAATTTTAATAAGCGCATAGCCTTCTCTGGCTGAAGGTTTTTCAATTTCGGCCATTTTAAGGCCGCCGTCGTAAATTAATGCTTTCATAAATTCTCCTTTTCGAATCTTTTAACGGATGAGCAGTGAATAATTAAATGGTACGCCGCCGATAAGATAACCACGCCCCAGAAATATGTCAGCCAGCCGCTTCTATAACAAACATTCAAAAAATGGAATAAGCCGATCGTGATTGCTGCGGTTGAAACGAGGATGGCCAAATTGTATAAAGACAGTTTTGAAAGAATATTTTCAGATTTTTTTCTGTAGTAAAAGAAAATAAAAAGATCGCTCCAGTAAATATTAAGCCAGGTTCCGAAAAAGGTGAATAATAACAGATCGTTTAAATCGAGCGTTAGATTTTTTAATTTATAAGCGGCAAAATAAGTTACGCTCAAAAAAAATGCGTGTATAATCGCGCACGAAGCGGTTTTAATCAGGTAAACGACCTGAAAATTAAGCGGCGTGGATTTAATGAATTCCAGTCCTTTAATATCTGAAGAATACATGAATACGCCGGTAAACATCGAATAGATAAAATAATTAAACAGCGTGTATCCAACGGACATTCCGGCTATTTTTATCAGCGACAGCGATATGACGGTCAGTAGAATATTTAATTGAACTATTAACATCAGGTAATAAAAATCTTTTTTTATAAGCGAGTAAAATAAAGGCGATTCTACATAGGAATAAATTTTTTCGGAACTCGATATGCACATAAATCTGAAAACTTCTTCGTCTTTTGACGGATAAAAATTTCGAAAAAAATCAGGCGAAAGATATCTGGAAAGGTATAATAAAAAGGCGGCAAGAAAAAATACGGCCAGCGAGTAAGAAAGCGCCAGTCCGTAATTTTTTTCAGAAAAAGCGAATATGGCCGCTACCGGCAGTTTAGTCGGAAAAAAATACGAGGCCGCGTAATATGCGTCGTAAAATATTGATTTTAAAGGTATCTGTTCGCTCAGTTTAGAGTAGATGAACGCTATATAGCAGGTTATTAACACTATTAAAAACAGGAGCGGGTAATAAAGGTCTTTAATATGATATTTTTTTTCGACATTTTTTAAAAAATTCGAAAGGTAAAATAAAAAGTGTGATAAAATCAAAAACGTTATAACTTTAAATAAAAATAAAAAAAAGACCGCCGCCATTAAATTTACAGCCGCGGGTATGGCTAAGCAACTGCCGATCGAGAAAAAACAGATAAAAATATAATAATTGACGATGTTGAAAAATACCGGTTCAAAGAAAAAAATCGTGTTTAAAACTTCTGATTTTATAGGAAAATGGGAGTATTCTTCGTAATATCCTTTGAAAAAAAGCGTATATTGCATATCGAAAGAATATGAAATTATCAATAGAAGCAGTAACGCCGCCGAAATGGATAAAACTGTTTCTTGCGCGCCTTTATTATGGATACCGGAAGCGATCCATGATTCGTTTTCGGCAATAAGCCCCGGAGCGTGGTATAATAAAAAAATGAACGCGGGGACGTAAAATAGCAAAAAAAACGATAACCACATATTACCGCCACCGAGCGCGGCGTTAAAAAATTCTTTAAACCTGTATTTTAATACGATAAAAACGCTTTCCATTTTTTATGCCTGCCGGTAATGATTATGGTTAACAATTAATAAAGCGCGCCGATTTCGCCAGGAAGGCCTTCCATGGCCGTTATTTGCAGAAAAACATCTTCGAGCGAAGCGGAGCCGGCTGAAGTTTTCGCCCGCAGCTCTGAAAATGTTCCTTCGGCTATAACGCGGCCGTTTGAAATTATTGCGGCAGTGCCGCACATTTTTTCGGCGATTTCGAGAATATGGGTTGAAAATAGAACAGTATTGCCTTTGCGCGCGTAATTAGTTAAAATATCGCGCAGCGCTTTTATTGATTTAGGATCGAGGCCCGAAGCCGGTTCGTCAAGAAGGAGCACTTTTGGCTTATGGCAAAGGGCGGCGATAAGCGCGATCTTTTTTTTGGAGCCGAGCGAGTAGCCGGAAATCTGCTTTAACATATACCCGCCCATACCGAAAGCGTCGATATATTTTTCGACCCGTGATTGCCGTTCGTTTTGCGGTATGTGAAATATGTCCATGACGAAATTAAGGTAATCGATCCCGCTCAGATATTCAAAAAGCATGGGCGAGTCGGAAAGATATCCCAGGTTATTTTTAGCTTGTACGGGTTCTTTCGATATTGAATAATTGCATATGAAGGCGTCGCCGGAATCCGGGCTGACAAGCCCTGCTAAGACTTTGATTGCAGTGGTCTTTCCGGCTCCGTTCGGGCCTAAAAGCGCCGTGATCCTTCCCTGTCCGACCATCAGGCTGGCGCAGTTCAAAGCTTCGGCTGATTGGTATTTTTTAGAAACCGATACGAGTTCTAACATGTTGCAACTCCATTATTTTAAGCAATTATACTACAAAAATTCCCAAAATACAACGTAAAATACAATCATATTTTGTGGTTGTGAAAATTACATGGAATTATGTGAATTTACTTATGTTATTTCCAAAATCGATTTAAAAAATTTTAAACAATTAATAATTAAAGCTTGCAAATATATTTAAACTTGATTATAATAAATCCATAAAATGAAAAATCATCTCTTTTCATGAAGAAGGTGTTGTAATGAATGTATTAGTAATAGGGCGCGGCGGACGCGAACATGCTTTAGTCAGTAAAATCAAGCAGTCGCCGTTAGTAAAAAAAGTTTATTGCGCTACGGGCAATAGCGGTATAGAGCAGCTTGCCGAACGCGTTAATATTCCAGCGGAACACGTCGATAAGCTCGTCGAGTTCGCTAAAAAGCATAACGTCGTTCTCAGCGTCGTAGGGCCCGAAGTCGCTCTGGCGCAGGGCATTGTCGATAAGTTCGAAAAAGAAGGCCTTAAAATATTCGGCCCATCGAAAGCCTCGGTTCAGCTCGAAAATTCAAAAGCTTTCGCCAAGCAGCTTATGAGCAAATATAATATACCGACGGCTAAATTCGGCGTTTTTTCAAACGAGCAGGAAGCCTTCGATTATATCGACAGAAACAGCCCGCCGTTCGCTATTAAAGCCGACGGCATGGATTCAGGCAAGGGCCTTATCATAGCCCGCGACGAAATAACGGCGCGCCTTGCGGTGCAGGTAATAATGAAAGATAAAACTTTCGGCGAAGCCGGAAACTGCGTTATTATCGAAGAGGCCGTATCGGGAACCGAAACCGGAATAGTGGCATTCACCGACGGAAATAAAATATTAAGCGCCACTTCCACGCACGTCTATAAAAGGGTTTACGACGGCGATCGCGGTCCGTTCACGGGCGGCATGGGAGCTTATTCTCCCGATCCTCACGTATCCGAAGATATCATGAAAACTATCACCGAAAAAATACTTCAACCGACGATAGACGCCATGAAAAAAGAAAAATATATGCTCAAGGGCGCTTTATATATGGATCTTATACTTACCGACCACGGCCCGAAAGTAGTTGAAATTTTAGTCAGGTTCAACGATCCGGCGACTCAGGCGGTTCTGCCCCGGTTAAAAACCGACCTTGTTGAAATAATGCTGGCCATATGCGAAGGAAAAGCTGATAAATTGAATATCGAATGGGACCAACGTTCGACTGTCGGAGTAGTCCTTGTTTCCGGCGGTTATCCCATGAAATACAATACGGGTATGCTTATAAGCGGCGCCGGCAACGTGTGCGAGTCTGACGACTTGCTGTTATTCCACGCAGGCACGGGGCGCGATCCTTCCGATAAACTTGTAACCGCCGGCGGGCGCGCGCTCGATGTGGTGGCTATAGCGGCAAATATAAACGACGCCAGAAAAAAAGCGTATAACGAAGTTGAAAAAGTATATTTCAAAGACATTCACTTTAGAAAAGATATTGCAGCAGACGTCTTAGAATTTGAAAAAGCGAGGTGCAAATAATGAGCCCGGGTTCTATTAAAATGAAATTCTGCGAATCTCTGGACCGCTTCGTCGAGATTCGTCAGTTCAGCGATGAAGAAGTGGACAGAATATTTAAAAACGTTAAAATAACCGATAAAAAATCTTATAAAAGGCTTGTTATCAATACGACTATAGTTAATTATCTCGAAGAGATAGCTCAGCTCGTATTTGGCAACAATAATTACTCGCTTTTCGGTGAAATAGCCGAGCAGGAATTATATAACCTTTGTATTAAAGTCAACCCTTCGCTCGATATTAAAAAAGTTACGATAACCGTTGATGACGACGCGAAAAATTCTCCTGATAGCCAGATTCAGCTTTTAAATAAATCGGACGCTTCATCTGACGGCAGTTGGGATATATCGGAACGCCTCATCAACATGGAAAAATATATACACAGAAGAATAGTCGGCCAGAATTTCGCGGTTTCGCTGGTATCACAGGCCATCAGAAAGGCGCACGTCGGACTGCGCAATCCTAACAGGCCGATTGGTTCGTTTATTTTCGCAGGCCAGACCGGCGTCGGTAAAACGGAGCTGGCTAAAGCGCTGGCCGAGTTTTTATACGGCAACGAAAACGAACTTATCAGAATCGACTGCTCCGAATATTCGATGAGTCATGAATACGCCAAACTTATAGGCGCGCCTCCCGGCTATATAGGCCACAAAGAAGGCGGTTTTTTAACCGAAGCGGTTAAAAATAAACCTAAATCGGTCGTTTTATTCGACGAACTTGAAAAAGCCCATAAAAAGGTTCACAATCTGCTCCTGCAGATAATGGACGATGGCATACTCACCGACAACAAGGGCGTTAAGGTGTTATTCAAAGACTGCGTGGTAATAATGACTTCCAACGTCGGCGTTGAAGAATTTAAAAATATAGAAGTGGCGATAGGTTTTAATCAAAAATCTAAAGATTTAAGCCATAATACT
>DIVV01000155.1 GCA_002423385.1 bacterium UBP16_UBA6123 | reverse complement strand
TTTCTTTTCCCCCGTCGCGGTCTAAAGCAGTCTAAAGCGTCCGAACGGTCTTGAAATGGATATCGTCTTGAGATGGATATGAAATGGATATTGAAAAAAGTTTATAAAAATGTTATAATCATTAAGTTATGAAAATAAAAGTTTTAATAATTAAAACTGATACTCTTATACCGCCGTTTAACGACCATTGCGGCGATATTTTAATTTTGAATGAAAAGCTTCGTGATTATCAGGAGCGTATTTTATCGGCCGCCGGTTATTCGTATAAATTTATTGATCGCGGCGGCATTAAAGATGAAAGTCTTGATAATACGATTGTTTTTGATGATGACTTATTTTTTACGCCTGAATTTTTGAATGAATTTATGTGTCGCGCGGTAAAAAAAGGGGCGCGCGTCGTCCGCGCCGCCGTTGAAAAAACTTTGTTTACGAAGCAGATAGCGATTTTACAGCATTTGCGTGAAAACGAATCGATAATTGAATATCCGTTTTATTTTTATAAAAGCGGTAATTTCGAGCCAGCCGCCGCTGAAAACGTTGTTATTAATCCTGACGAGTTTTATGAATCGGGACATTTTCCGGATCACATGATAGGTAAAGATCATTTTAAATTTTGCGTCACATCTAAGGCTATAGTCCGCGTATGCGAGCCGATACATATCGCTATGGTCAATATGGCGGCCAATTTTGCGCGACTCGCCCGTTATCGCAAGCTGAGTGTTTTTGAAAAATTAAGTGTATTATTTAAAGCGCGTTCGATAAGTGAGGCGAAGATATTATCGGCCGTATCGCGCGTTGAAAAAGGCGCGAAAGTTCATCCTACCGCTGTAATAGAAGGAAGCGTCGTTAAATCAGGCGCGATAATAGGCGCTTACGCGGTAGTGCGTTTTTCGCTTATCGGCGCGGGCGCTTACATTGACGATCACAGCGCCGTTAAATTCAGCGTCATAGGGGATAACGCTTATATCGCCAATAACAACGTGATTTTTTTCTCGGTCGTTTATCCGCGTGCTTTTTTAATCAGCGGTCCTTATCAGTTTTCGTGTTTCGGTTATGATTCCGCCGTTATGAATTCGATACCTTCCGATTACAGGCTTGACGGTAAAACCATATCGGTAATGTGTTCTGACGGGGTTAAAGACACCGGCCTGCGCTTTGCCGGCTCTATAATCGGCCATCGCACGCGCATAGCGGCCGGATTGATAATAGCTCCCGGGCGTATGATACCAAACGATATAACGCTTTATCCCGATCCGGCGGCGGTAATTACAAAAGTACCGGCTGAGGCCGGTTTAAAAAAAGGCGCGTGGTTTTTCATCGGCGGAAAACTGAGCGATAGAATATAAAATTAATATTTTGGAGTTGAAATGAAAAAAGAAAGAAGACGGGTAGTTGTGAGCGGGGCCGGATTGGTAACGCCGCTCGGCTTAAGCGCCGCCGAAACTTTCTCGGGGCTTTGCGCCGGAAAATCCGCCATAGGCGAATTGGATGAATTCAAAAAAGCCGGCTTCGAAGTTTATATAGGCGCCGAAGTGAGGGACGCCCATAAACTTATCGAAAAATACCCGGACGCCGCTAAATACGCGTCGCGCAAACTCGCCTTTATTTTAAGCGCGCTCGACGAAGCGCTTGCCGGTGCGCGTTTATTCGATTTTAATGATATATCCTGCGGCCTGTTTTTTGGTATTGAAACGAGCCGGATCGCCTTTGAAAAAGCGTTCGAGATATACAGGCGCTCCTGCGGTCCTGATTTTAAAGTCGATTACGGTCTATTTGGCCGCGATTGCCTGAAGCTGCTTAATAAATACGAAATAAGAAATAAATTTCCTTTTTTTATTCCGGGCTATATAGCGGGCCGGCATAATATAAAAGGCCCTCTCATGGCCACTTCAAACGCCTGCGCGTCGTCTAATTACGCAATAGGCGAAGCGATGCGCCGGATACGTTCGGGCGAGATCGATATGGCTATAACCGGCTCGTGCGATGAAATGATAGACGCCTATATATTAACCGGATTTAATCTACTGGGCGCGCTTTCTACGAACAATAAAAATCCGGAGTCGGCTTCGCGGCCATTCGACGCCGAGCGCGACGGTTTCGTTCTGGGTGAAGGCGCGGCGGTGCTGGTGCTCGAAGAAGAAAGCTGCGCCCGGGCGCGCGGCGCGGATATTATATGCGAGCTTTCCGGTTATGCGTCGAGTTCCGACGCCGAAAAAATAACCGCCTGCCGCCCCGATGGCGGCATGTTGAAATTAGCCATGGAACAGGCGATGCTCGATGCGTCGTTAACGCCTTCAGGCATTAATTATATAAACCCGCACGCGACTTCAACGCGGCTTAACGACGCGGCTGAAACGCGCGCGATCAAATTGCTGTTTGGTGCGGCAGCCAAAGATATCGTAATAAGCGCGACTAAATCGATGATAGGCCATTCGGTGGCCGCGGCGGGCGCGATCGAAGCGGTAGTCACGGCGCTGAGCGTCAAAAACGATATATGTCATCCGACGATCAATCTTATAACGCCGGACGCGGTTTGCGATCTGGATTACTGTCCGGGCGCGGCGCGCAAATTAATTATTAACGGGGCTATTTCGAATTCGTGCGGTTTTTCGGGCGGCAATAGTTGTATAGTAGTCAATAAATATGGAGAATGATTTTATGAAAAAAGCCTATATACACTCAACGAAACATCCATGTACGGAAAACGCGATGAATATCAACGCCGTCAAGCGCTGGTATTCGGCGAACGGCTGGGATATAACCGGCGTTGCCGCCGAAGCGGATATTATAATAGTATCGACCTGCGGATTTTCGAAGGAACAGGAAGATTATGAAATAAGCGTTATCGAAAAATTCGGGCGTGAAAAAAAAGATGGCTGCGAGCTCATCGTTACGGGCTGTCTGCCGGATATTAATAAAGACCGTCTTCAGAGCGTATTTAGCGGCCGCAGCGTTCCGACTTCTAAAATAGGTAAGTTTAATGAAATAATGAATTTTGAAAGTAAAATTGAAAGCGTTGAAAATCATTTCGTTACGGAGCGCGAATACGATACAGATCCTAAAATATCTAAATTTTTCAGGGCGCGCAAATGGTTTGAAAAATTCAGTTTTCTTCCGCTGGTTAGAGTTCCGAAGATATTATTCACGGTGCCCTCCGAAAAATGGTATTGCGTACGTGCGGCCATGGGCTGTACCGGCAATTGTTCCTACTGCGCCATTAGAAACGCTCACGGCCCGATCAAGAGCGAGCCGGTAAAATCGATTGTTGCCCAGGCAAAAAAAGGGATCGAGATAGGTTATCGCGAAATAGCTCTTACAGGAGAAGATCTTGGCGGCTACGGCGTCGATATTAAATTGGATCTGGCGGATTTGCTCAATGAATTAGTCTGTCTGCCGGGCAATTTTAAAATCAACCTTCGCTTTATAGATCCGTTCTGGCTCTGCCGGCTCAGGGATAAGTTAATGCCGGCTTTTAAAACCGGAAAAATAAAGGCATTTTGTTCACCCGCGCAATCCGGCTCGAATAAAATATTAAAATCGATGAACCGTCGTTACACATTCGAGCAGGTTAAAGAAACGGTTAATTATATTATCGAAAAAACCGGCGTATCGATGATCGGCAATAATATTATAATTGGGTTCCCTGGCGAGACCGAAGAAGATTTCATTCAGTCGCTGCGTTTAATCGAGGAGGTCAAATATGAAATGCACATGGTCTTTAAGTATGAGCGCAGGCCGGCCACCAAAGCCGCGGAATTAGACAATCAGGTTCCGCAGGATGAAATCGACAGGCGCTATGCCGTAATGCACCGCGCCGCGGTAAAAAAGCATGTTAAAAACATTATATTCGGCGTTAAATAATTGTAAAGGAATAATTATGCTGTTTCATATTCTCAACTCGGCTCATCCGTGCACGGAATTAGTGCTGGATATAACTTTGATCAAGCGCTATCTTTTAGCGGCCGGTCATTTAATCACCGATAATATAGCGGCGGCCGACACGGTTATTATTTCTACCTGCGCGTTTAACCGCGAGTACGAAACCGACGCGCTCGAAAAAATCGAACGCGCTAAAAACGCGGCTAAAAAAGGGGCCCGAATTATAGTCAGCGGCTGCCTTTCAAAGATAAATCCTTTGCTGTTTAATTCGATAGGCGGCGTTACGGCGCTTCCGCCTTCTGAAACCGATGAAATAGAAAATTTATTTCCTTCCGGGACGTCTGTAAAAAATATAAGCGCCAATGTCATAGCGGTTTCTGAATATTCTCAAAACAAAATGTTTATGGCAGGTATCAGGCTTAAAAAAATATTTTCCGCTCTTAATAAAATATTTAAGTTCATCAAAATGCCCGATTTTTTAGATACGGTTCCGGTCGATGAGTGGTATATGATAAGGGGCGCCTCGGGTTGTCTGGGCGAATGTTCTTACTGCGCGATTAAACGGGCGCGCGGCAGCATTAAAAGCGTCGCGCCCGATATCATTATGGCCAGGCTGAAAGAAGCCGTTGCGCAGGGGTATAGTGAAATTTCATTCGCCGGAGATGATATGGGCTGTTACGGCGCTGATATTAATTCGAGCCTGCCTGAATTATTGACGGAGGTAATAAAGGCGGGAACTGGTTTTAAGGTTAATATCCGTTTTATTGAGCCGGTTTGGCTTTTAAAGCATTTAGACGCGCTCGTCCCGATTTTTAAAACAGGCCGCGTGAGTTCGTTTTGCGTTCCGCTTCAGTCTGGATCGCAAAAAATATTAGACGCGATGCGGCGCCGCTATAAGATAAGCTCCGCCGTGGCGGCCGTTAATTATATAATACGCGAAACAAAGGTAAAAAGTGTAAGCTCGATAGTTATGACCGGCTTTCCCGGCGAAGAGCGGGATGATTTCATTAAATCTTATGAATTAATAAACCGCGCCGATATAGCTTTATATCAGGCGTTAAAATACGAAGGGCGTCCCGGCACTCCGAGTGAAAACTTCGAAGGCCGGGTGCCGGAAAATATCAAAGAAGCGCGCCGTGCGAGGTTCTGGCAAAAACTCAAACTCGTAAAATTTCTCGGGTTAAGCGATAAAATCGCCGAAAAAATAACGCGTCTTAAGTTCGGCGATATAGTTTAAGTTAAGCTTTGCCGTGCGACCATTTATTTAAAAGCGGCGTCATGGCAAGCAGAAGAAAGCCCGCGCCGATCGAAGATATTATTAAAAACACGTAAATATTCATTTGATAAATGCCCAATATTTCTTCGAGCCTGCCCGCCAGGTAATTAGACAGCGCCGAAGAGGCGAGCCATATTCCCATCATAAGCGACACCACGCGCGCGGGCGATAATTTCGTTACCATTGAAAGCCCTATCGGTGAAAGGCACAGTTCGCCGATGGTGTGTATTAAATATACCATTACAAGCCATAGCGGACCGACTTTTCCATATTCACGGATATAGATATCGACGGGGAATATTGAAAAACCGTTTGTCATGGCGACCGTAGTCAATTTATTGGTATCGCCGGCGAAGGCCAGCGACTGACCGAAATACATCACGACAAATCCAATTCCCAGGGTTATCATGCCTATCGCCATTTTGGCGGGCGTAGAAAGCGCGTACTTCGAACCGTCTATTTTAAACCATAGAATCGAAAAAAGCGGCGCCAGCAGCATAATTGCCAGAGGATTGATCGACTGGAAGATAGATGCCGGTATTTCGACGCTCCTTATATTGCGGTTCGTCTGTTGATCGGCAAAAAGAGTGAGTGTACCGCCGGCCTGTTCGAAGCCCATCCAGAAAAATATAACGAACACGGATAACACGCATATAACGATTATGCGCTGCCATTCCGGCCATGTCAACGGCGCGTCTTCATCGTTTTCATCGAGGGTTTCCGTGCCGGCGAGCGGTTTAGCGATCGCCTTATTCTTTTTAGCGAATAATTTACCGATCGAAAGGACTGACGCTATTAAAAATATGGAAAACAAGGTTTTATGAGATAAAGTAAAAGCGTTCCAGTGCGGTCCGAAGAAGCCCCAGAATTTGATGAAGCCGATGACTAAAGCTACCGACGCGGCAGTATATATGCCGATATCGGCGTAATCTTTAGCGTTCAGATAATCACGGTTGGAGTGGGGCGGAAAACCTTTCGGGCCGATAAGTTTCTGGCCCATCAAAAATACGAGCAGTCCTATGGCCATTCCGATACCGGCGGCTGAAAATCCCCAGTCCCAGCCGATAGTTTCGCCGAGCATTCCGCATACGATCGGCGAGAAAAAGGCGCCAAGATTAATGCCCATGTAAAATATGGTAAATCCTCCGTCACGGCGCGGATCGTGTTCTTCGTAGAGACCGCCGACTATGGTGGATATGTTCGGCTTAAAAAAACCGTTGCCGATGATTAAAAGGCCGAGCGCGGTGTATAGCAGCGAATCGAAGGCCATAGCCAGATGGCCGAGCGCCATTACCAGGCCGCCTATAATTATGGCTTTGCGCGCGCCGAGATATTTATCGGCGAGATATCCGCCTATCATCGGCGTAAAATAAACCAATCCGGTATAAAGCGCGTATATTTCGAGCGCGTTATGCCGCTCCATATTAAGGTGTTTCACAAGATATAAAACTAAAAGTGCGCGCATTCCGTAATATGAAAAGCGCTCCCATGCTTCGGTGAAAAACAAGACATATAATCCTATAGGATGCGAACCGATATTCATTACTCCTCCGATAACTTTTTAATTTTAAATTATTTGAATTATTGGATTAATTGAATTATTAAGTTGTTTGAATTATCGGGCGTAAAAAAGCCGCGTTATTTTTTATGCGGTTTTTGCCCTGCGGGCGGGCCCCCGGTAGTTTCGGTGCGGTAAACGTTCATAACGCCGTCTATTTTTTCGATATTTTTAATAAATTCGTCGAGTTGTTGAATATTGATAATATCTACCGTGAATTCGACTATGGCGAAGTTTTTTTCGATTCTGGCGTGCAGTTCGTAAATATTTAGTTTAAGGTTGGCTATTAAATTAGTTACGTTTAGAAGAAGATTCGGCCTGTCGATAGCCTTAACCCGGATACGCGTCGCGTAGGAGATATTATGCGACAAAAGTCTTCCCTGGTCCCAGCTTACTTCGATTATGCGGTC
Source organism: bacterium UBP16_UBA6123 (assembly GCA_002423385.1). Taxonomy (GTDB): domain Bacteria; phylum Muiribacteriota; class UBA9980; order UBA9980; family UBA9980; genus UBA9980. Next base: position 26,266 of record DIVV01000155.1, on the reverse strand, counting down.
TTTTTCGGCCTGATCGACGGATATATTGGGGCAGTTTTTGCGATGGATCGATACTCCGCGGCCGCGCGTTATAAATCCTATTATCGGGTCGCCCGGCACCGGCGTGCAGCACTTTGAAAAGCGCACCAGAACGTCGTCTAAACCGGAAACTATTACTCCGTTGACCGAACGCGATTTTTTTTCGGGCGCTTTTTTCTGCTGCATTACGTGCAGCGGTTTGCCTTTATTGAGTATGGATTCGATATATTCGGGGAACATTTTAGCGTATATATTTTTAATTTGGTATTCGCCGCGTCCGAGAATAACGAAAAAGTCGTCGATGGCTTTAAAGTTAAGGGCGCTCATCGAGTCTAAAAATAATTTTGATTTTAAAAGTCTGTTTAATTCGAAATCGTCTTTTGAAAAATTCTGTTTTTCGTGAACGAAGGGAGTTTTACCGAGTTCTTCATAGAATTTGATAACGTCTTTTATGTGCGTGGCGCAGTATTCGCTGAAATATTCGCGGCCTTTTTTAAGGTCGTTTTCGCGCTCCTCGTTTTTAAACCAGGCTTTTATTTTAGTGCGCGCATGGGGCGATTTGACTATTTTAAGCCAGTCTTTAGACGGGCGCGCGCTGTTAGAGGTTAATATGTCGATTATATCGCCGTTTTTGAGTTCGTAATCGAGCGTGACCATTTTGCCGTTAACCTTCGCGCCGACGCATTTATTGCCGACCTCCGAATGGATAAGGTAGGCAAAATCTAATGGCGTGCTTTTTGAGGTGAGCACTTTTATGTCGCCGTTAGGCGTGAATACGAAAACTTCATCCTGATAAAGATCTACTTTAATAGTTTCTATATATTCGCGCGCGTCGGTCACGTCGCGGTGCCAGTTGATTATCTGGCGCAGCCATGCCATATCGTTTTTCTGGCCTTCGGCGGCTTTTTTCGAGCCGCTTTCTTTATAGTTCCAGTGCGCGGCGATGCCTTCTTCGGCGATGCGGTGCATTACGTTGGTGCGAATTTGAATTTCGACCGGCTCGCCTCCGCCGTGGACGATGGTTGTGTGCAGCGACTGGTAAAGGTTGGTTTTAGGCACGGCGATATAATCTTTGAAGCGGCCCATTATTGGCTTCCAGAGCTTATGTACCAGTCCGAGCACTGCGTAGCAGTCGTTTATGGAATTAACTATAGCGCGCAGGCCTATTAAATCGTAAATGTCGTCTATAGTTTTATCTTTATTGTTTATTTTTTTATAGATACTGTATAAATGCTTCTGGCGGCCAAAAATTTCACATTGGATGTTATTTTCGTTGCATTCCTGCTTCAGCGTGGCGATAATATCTTCTATATATTTTTCGGCGTTCTGTTTGTCTTTAAAAAGTTTTGTATCGAGTTCTCTGGCTATTTCCGGTTCGCATATGCGGAAGCATGAATCTTCGAGCTCGATTTTAATGCTGTGCATTCCGAGGCGGTTTGCCAGCGGCGCGTATATATCGAGAGTTTCGCGCGCGATGCGTTTTTGCTTTTCGGGCGAGAGCGAATCGAGAGTTCTGATATTATTGAGCCGGTCGGCTAATTTGACGATTATGACGCGGATATCTTTGATGAGCGCGAAAAGCATTTTACGAAGATTTTCCGCGGCGAATTCTTCTTTCGATTTAAAAGAGAGTTTCGACAGCTTCGTTACACCGTCGATGATAAGGCACATGGTCGAGCCGAATTCGGCGGATATATTTTCGGAGTTGAACGCGGTGTCTTCCACGACGTCGTGCAGCAGGCCGGCTGCTATAGATATTACGTCGAGTTTAAGGTCGGCGAGTATCATCGCGACGTTGAACGGATGAATAAAATAAGGCTCGCCGCTGGCGCGAAACTGGGTTTTATGGGCTTCGCGCGCGAAATCGTAGGCTTTTTTTAAATACTCGAAATTGGCGTTGGGATTATAACTTTTTATTTTTTCTTCAAGTTGAATATATTCCATTTATTTAATATTTTTCCTTTATAATTTGTAAATTAACGCCGCGCTAAATTTTATCGAGCGGCGCGTATTTTAACAATAGTTTCTTTTCGCCCACGTTCATAAAGTTAACTTTTACCAGGCACTCGTCGCCTCTGCCGGCGGCCTCTAAAACGACTCCTATGCCCCACATCGAATGTTTTACGCGGTCGTTTTTAGAAAACGAGACTCCGCCGAATTCCGCCAGCGATTCGTCATGGCCGCCGCCGTCCGTTTCGTTATGTCCTCCGACGTACGGGGCGCCGATATCGCGCGAACCGTAACCGTCATCGTCGCTGTGAACCTTCTGCGGAGCGCTGTCGCGAAAAACCTTGCGGGTCATCTGCGGCACGCTGTTTAAGAATTCTTCTTCGCAGGATATGCTTATTACGAGCGATTCGGGTATTTCGGATACGAACCGGGAAACCGGATTGTTGAAAACGGAGCCGAAAATGCGCCGCTGTCTTGTATGAATGATATAAAGTCTTTCGCGGGCTCTGGTCATTCCGACGTAGCAGAGCCTGCGCTCTTCGGCTATATCGTAATTTTCGTCGCTGGAGTGTTCGTGCGGGAATAATCTTTCTTCCATGCCCAGCATGAATACTACTGGAAATTCGAGGCCTTTCGCGGAGTGAAACGTCATCAGCGTGACGGAGTTCTGTTTTTCGTCGATTTCGTCGAGGTCACTGACAAGAGTTACTCTTTCTAAAAAGCCGGAAAGTCCCGCCGTCGATTTTTCGAGATCGTATGCTTCGGTGACGCTGAGTAATTCGTTTATATTTTTCGAGCGATCGAGCGTCTGGGAAGAGTTTATCACTTTTAATTCGCGGAGATAGCCCGTTTTATCCAATACGTTTTTAGTGAGTTCGGTGACGTTTAACTTCGCGCAGTCTTCGCGCAGCTCGTTTATAAGATCGACGAAATTAAGCGTCGTATTTTTTGCTTTTAACGGAAGGTCTTCTATTTCGGCCACTCTGGCGAGAGCTTCGAATATGGATATATTTTTTTCGTTAGCGAAGGCGACGAGCGAGCTTATGGATTTTTCGCCGATGCCGCGGCGCGGCACATTTAATATTCGCAGCAGGCTGAGGTTATCGCTGGTATTCAAAATAAGCCGCAGGTAGGCGATTACGTCTTTAATTTCCTTGCGCTGGTAAAATTTGATCGAGCCGACCATTTTATACGGGATTCCTTCTTTGATGAGTGTTTCTTCTATGACGCGAGACTGCGCGTTGGTTCTGTAAAAAAAAGCGAAGTCGGAATATTTTTTATCTTCGCGGTAAATGACCTGGCGCATTTGATTTATGGCGAAGATCACTTCGGCCTGCTCGTTTATGGCTTCGTAAACCGTTATTTTTTCTCCGTGCTCGCCCTGTGTCCAAAGGGTTTTTTCGCGGCGCGTCACGTTGTTTTTAATAACTTCCGAAGCCGCGAGCAGGATGTTTTTGGTAGAGCGGTAATTCTGTTCCAGCTTGACTATTTGCGAGTTAGGATAATCGCGTTCGAAATTCAGCATCGAGCGTACGTCGGCGCCGCGCCATGAATATATAGAGTTATGCACTATAAAACCATCAACTATAAAATTATGAAGGTGAGGCACGGATATATCGTAAACGAAGCCTTCGTAGTTAATCACTTCAACTTCGCTCACCATTAATTCTTCTATTTTTTTATCTTTATGGTTGAAGAACGCTAAAGTCATGTTTTCGTGAACGTGAGAGGCGGGCATTTGATAAAACGGCGCTTTAGTCGTCAACTGCGCTTTTTCGACAAGCAGAAGTTCGTCGAGGCCTGAAATGGTTTTAGCGAAGCTGACTAATTCTGAATAATCTTCGCGCACGGCTTCTACTTTCCATTTGTCAAGCGATCCGGTTTTTTTAATTTCGGCGTTGTCGCCGCGTAGCAATCCTATGTTCTGTGCGTTAATATCCAGGTTCATGCGGTGAAAATACCATCCGTTTTCGCGCGAGCGGTCGTTTGCGCCGAACATCGTAAGGCTGAGAACCTTGGGTGAAGACAGCGAGCGCGTTTTAACCACTGAAACGTAATGCGGATGCTCTTCGTATATCATTAAATCGCGCATTAAAACCTCGGCGCGTACGAAGGTATCAACTTCGGCGTATATTTTTTTTATTTTATCCTGTTCGAGAGTCGTTCCCAGTGAGCGCGCCGTAAAATGAAGAGTCGGAATTCCGTATTTGGTGGAATAGAGCGATTCGTAGTATGAAGCGTCTTTGGGATTTTTGCATATTTTAAGTATCCATATTTTATCGCCTTCTTCGAGGTCGTATTTGCGCGATTCGGTGAACAACGAAAGTCCCTGACAGATTCCAATTTTATAGCCGAAGCTTCTGCGGTACATCATATACACATAGTTGAGCGAGGCGGATGAATTGTATTTGGCGAAAAGAAGATGGTTCGGAGTTACCGTCATGGTTTTCTGATTTTCGAGCGTTATTTTTATGGCCTCTCCAGTGTAGGGACGGCGCATCACTTTGTCGGCGCGTGCTATGTTGACTCCGTCGCGGCCGGTGCACGAAATGATCTGTCCGCCCTCGATAATATTTTCAATTTTTTGATAGCCGTTGGGCGTCAGGACCTCTGAATTGGCGCAGATGCACTGGTCGTCGTCGCCGACGACGCAAATATTTTTGTGAATATTTGAAAGTATTTTAACGAACATGTACTGCGAGTAGTTGATGTCTTGATATTCATCTACGAGAATGTATTTGAAGCGCGTTGAATATGTTTTAAGAATAGATTCGTTATTTTTGAGCAGGTTGACGGTTAAATAAATTATATCGTCGAAATCGACGGCGTTATTTTGCCGTAATTTTTTGCTGTAAAGTTTATATACCTTTTCAATGATAGAGTCGATATGGGAGCTTTCGTTAAGAAGGTAGTCATCTTCAGATATCATGCTCGATTTAGCCAGGGATATTTTGGACAATATCATTCGCGGCTTAATGTTTTCTTCGTTGATATCGATTTCTTTTAAACATTCTTTTATAAGAGAATTCTGGTCGCCGTCGTCGTAAATAATAAAATTCTTAGTGAGTCCGACGGCTTCCGCGTTGCATCTTAGTATGAAAAGGCAGATTTTATGAAAAGTCGATACCCACACGTCGCCTCCGTTGCCGGGCAATAAAACGTTCACGCGCGAGCGCATTTCTTCGGCCGCTTTATTGGTAAAGGTTATGGCGAGTATGTTTTTAGGGTTGACGTTTTTCTTTTTGATCAGATAGGCGATTCTATGGGTGATTACCTTTGTTTTACCTGTGCCTGCGCCCGCGAATATGATCAGTGGTCCGTCCGTGAGAGTGGCGGCCTCATACTGCATAGGATTCAATGATTCGAAAATGTCCATAAAATAATAGACCCCTTATTTCTTCTAAAATAAAAACTGACGAATTAAAAAATAATTAAAAAAATAAAACAACATGCGGTTTTACATGAAAACCGAAAGTTGTTAAATATAACTTTTTACTTCAAGCACCTCATAATACCATATTTTAATTTTTTTTTCAATAAGCGCGCGATTTTATTTATATTATTTTTGGCCGTGGCTTTAAATATATTGAAAAGCTCTTCTTAATGTGTTAAAATTAGCTTATGAACTATGCGGGAACGATGAAATTTAAAGTCAATGAAATTTTTAAAAGTATCCAGGGCGAATCTTCATTCGCGGGCCTCGACTGCGCCTTTGTAAGGCTTTCCGGCTGCAATCTCAGGTGTTCATATTGCGATACCGCCTACGCTTATAAAGCGGGACGTTATATGTCGATAGACGAAATCGTATCTAAAACGGCATCCCTCGACACTCATATCATAGAACTTACCGGCGGCGAACCGCTCTGGCAGCCAAATACGCGAGAACTTATCGACGCGCTCGTAAATTTAGCGAACGGCCGCGCGCGTAAGACGGAGCCTGACATAATAAAACCGCGCCTGCTTATAGAAACGTCAGGTTCGATGCCGATTGAAAATATTAATCCCGACGCCGTTATTATAATGGACATTAAAACTCCATCGTCCGGCTGCTCTCAGATGATGCTCCTTGATAATTTAAATCACATAAGGCCGGTCGATGAAATTAAATTCGTAATCGGCGACAGGAAGGATTACGAATACAGCAGAAAAATGATACTGGACCACCGTCTCACGCAGCGTTGCGGCGTTTTATTGTCGGCGGTTTACGGACGTATCGAGCCTCGTAAAATTATTGGATGGATGCTTAAAGATATGCTTAAAGCCCGTTTTCAGTTGCAGATGCACAAATATATATGGCCGGTCGATAAAAAAGGCGTTTGAAGGCGGTGTAGAAATCCAGTCGGTCGCTTCACAGCTATAAATAGTCAGCGAATAATTAATAAAATTAATGTTGACAATAAAGATATAATATGGTAAAAGTATTAGTGAATTTTAAAACAAAACTCAAAAACTCTAAAATGCAAGGAGAAAACCGATGGGTGAAAGAGCCGAAAAAATTCTTATAGTCGATGACGCTCAGTTTATGCGTTATACCATAAAAAAAATTCTCGCGAAATTTGGCTTCGACAATATATGCGAAGCTGAAAACGTCGAAAATGCTTTAAAGGTCTATCAGGCCGAAACGCCGGATCTTGTAACCATGGATATAACAATGCCGGGCGAATCAGGAATCGAAGGCTTGAAACAAATCAAGCAGATCAACCCGCAGGCGCGAGTTATAATGGTGTCGGCGGCTTCGCAGAAAGACAAGGTTATCGAGGCGCTCACTCTCGGCGCCAAGCATTTTATAGTTAAACCCTTTACCGAAGATAACTTAATCGCCACTATCGATAAAGTATTGAAAATGTAGCAGCCGAATCAACGACAGCGCTCGAATCTTGCTTGCTTTGCCGCGGTGGTTTTCGGCCTGTTTTATTAAATACCGGGAGTGTTTAAAATTAAAAAGGAACTTATCAATCCCTTCATAGAAGCAGCCGCCCAGATATTGCCGCAGATAGTAAACGGTATTACGTTCAACAGGACGGGTTTATTGCTGGCAAAAGACTGCGTGGCTTCAAAGGAAAAACTCGCCGTAATAATTCTTGGAATCGTAGGTAACGTTAAAGGGCGCGTTATTTACACGTTTGAAAATACGCTTGCCTGCGAAGTGGCGGGCAAGATGCTTTTTGAGCCGGTCCAGGAGGAATTAAACGACCTGGCCCGTTCCGCGCTTGCGGAAATGACGAATATGGTTACCGGACGGGCTATAGCGCTTCTTGTTGGCGCCGGATATCGCGTCGATTTTTCGCCGCCAACTTTATTCGTCGGGCGTGAGATACAGGTCCCCGAGTCAGACGTTCCCGCCATTTTAATACCTTTTCAAACGCAGTTCGGCAGTTTAAATCTTAACGTCGCAGTTAAAGAAACAGAAAAATAAACGCTATGCAGCATGAATATAAATTATTAAAAGGAAGGCCATATCCTTTAGGAAGTTCGTTCGATAAAAAGGGCGGTTTTAATTTTGCCATTTTATCAAAAAATACGAGCGGTGTCGTGCTGGAGTTTTATAAACTCAGTGAGCTTTTTCGGCCTCTGGTTTCAATCGAGTTAAGCCCCAAAAAAAATAAAACCGGCGATATATGGCATGCGCATATCAGCGGATTGAATTTCGGTGAATTATGTTACGCCTATCGTTTTTATGGCGATTATTCACCCGAAAAAACAGGCGACCGATTTAATCCGTCTAAACTACTAATCGACCCGTATGCCCGCGCGCTGGTCAGTTTCGATAACCGATGGCATTTCGACGATGCCTATGGTTATGATAAAAGCCTTAAAAAAGATATAGATCTTACTATAAGCGCTACCGATAATTCAAAAATGGCTATGAAGTGCGTTATAACCGATGATTCTCATTATGAGTGGCATGATGATCATCACCCGCGTATTCCTCTTAATAAAACCATAATATACGAAACGCATGTTCGCGGAACGACGATGCACGATTCATCGAAAGTGGTTTCACGCGGTACTTTCGCGGGCATAGCCGAAAAGATATCTTATTTTAAAGAGCTCGGAATTACCGCCATAGAGTTTCTTCCGGTTCACGAGTTTAACGAAAACGAGATAATCCGCGTTAATCCCAAAACCGGCGAGCGTCTTAAAAACTACTGGGGTTATAATTCCCTTTCATTTTTCGCTTTGAACAGCTTATATTCTTCTTCAGCAGAGCCGGGCGGCGTGGTCGACGAGTTTCGCGATATGGTTCGCAGCCTTCATGGCGCGGATATCGAGGTTATACTCGACGTGGTGTACAATCATACCGGCGAGGGGAATGAAGTCGGGCCCACTCTGGCTTTTCGCGGAATCGACAACCGGCTCTACTATCATCTTGAAAATAATCGTTATTATAAAAATTATTCAGGCTGCGGCAATACGCTCAACTGCAATCATTCCGCGGTTAAGCAGATGATAATCGACAGTCTCAGATATTTCGTCACTGAATTGCATGTTGACGGCTTTCGTTTCGATCTGGCGGCCATACTGGGCCGTGATGCCCGCGGCGAGTGGATAGGCGCGAACAGCCTTCTGCGCGATATTTCCGAAGATCCCGTTCTGTCCGGCACTAAACTTATAGCCGAGGGCTGGGATGCGGCGGGCTGTTATAAGGTCGGCGAATTTCCTCCCGGCTGGGCCGAGTGGAACGGTAAATTCCGCGATGATATCCGCAGTTTCATCAAAGGCGATGATGGCTGCGTTTCCGCTCTGGCCACGCGCATTTGCGGCAGTCCCGATTTATACGGCAACGGCCGCGCGCCCTATCACAGCATTAATTTCATTACATCGCACGACGGGTTCACTCTGCGCGATTTAGTTACCTACAACGAAAAAAATAATTTTGAAAACGGCGAAAATAACGCCGATGGAACCAACGATAACCGCAGTTATAACTACGGCGCTGAAGGCGAGACGGGCGATAGTGAAATAAACCGAACGCGCATAAGGCAAATTAAAAATTTCGTTACTATACTCATGATATCTCAGGGGACGCCAATGATACTCGGCGGCGACGAGTTTTATCGTACTCAGCGCGGCAATAACAATTGTTACTGCCAGGACAACAAGCTGTCGTGGTTTAACTGGGAGTTTATAGACCGATACGCCGAAGTTTTTGATTATTTCAAAAAAATAATAGCTTTCAGAAAGCAAAATCCGATATTATGCCTCGAAACATTCCTCAGCAAAAGCGATGCGCATAATCCGGAGCTTTACTCTAGATTTATAGAATGGCACGGCGTAAAATTAAATCAGCCCGATTGGTCTTATTTTTCACATTCTTTAGCTTTTACGATAAACGGGCTTTCAAAAATTACATCGATTAAAAATTATGATAGAAGGTTTTATATCGCAATTAACGCATTTAACGGCTCTCTTGAATTCGAATTGCCCCCGACGCGTCCAAAAACCCGATGGCGGCTCAAGGCTGATACTTTCGAGGCACGGGGCAAAGATATATTCGAAGACGGCGATATGCCGGCCGTCGCGAATAAAAAAATAAAAGTGCGCTCGCGCTCGATAGTTATATTAGCTGAATATTAGCGCATTGGAGATAAATAAAAGTGCCATATAAAAAGAATAGATCGTTTGCCATATCAGCCATATCATTTTTAATTTTAAGTTTTTTCTGGTTTGCGGGCTGCGGCGGTGGCGGCGGCGGAGTATCACCTGTGCCGCCCGGGCCGGACGGCGGTCATTTTTTTTATTTTGAAGGTAATATCGTTCAAACTTCGGCGAACGGTTCGCCCGATTATAACGGCTCGCGGTTGCGCGCCTCTGATTTTACTTCCGGCAGGTTTTCGATTGTAGCCACGGACCGCTATTTAAATAATGAACTGGCCTCGGCCGTCATTGACGATAATAAGTTTTTGATTAAATTCGCTCCGGTTAATAACGATTCTTATATAATGCTCACGGTCAAAGAAAATTCCACAAATCGTTTTTTGCATCGCAACCTTATCGGCCGCATACCGCGTTATTCTGAAATGCCGGCCGGCTTAAAAAGCCTCAGCGTTAAAAACATCGAAATTAACGATTTTTCGACTGCGCTGGCGCTGCTTTCCGCCGAAAAAAATATTGCGCCTCCTCTTTTTATCGATTTAAGCGCCTATCAGGGTGAGGCCGCTATAGTAAAAAATTACGACGAGATTAAAAATTATTCACAGAATCAGATCGTCAATAGTTCGGGCGGGCTTTTAAACGTTTTAGAACTCGCTAAGGCCGTTAAAACTTTAATATTCGGGCTCACATCCGATACGCTCGATGCGGCGGTTAAAAACGAAATACTGCCGCCGCCAAGAAATTTTATAGAGGCCAGCGACGCTCTTAAATATTTCGTTTACGCTCTTAACAACGCTTCCGCGGCTGCGGAAATAAAGGCTAATAATCAAGCCGAAACCGTTAATATCAATAAAACCGAAATTAACCAGGCTACGGCGGTCGATAATATTAAAGCGATTATCGAAGCTATAACGCCTTTAGAAAAAGTCGGCGATCCGATTTTTTCGCCGGCCGGCGGAGTTTATAACTCTACGCAGGAAGTGTCTATTACCACATCCACACCGCAGGCTAAAATATTTTATACCGCCGATGGAAGGAAACCCAATTCGTCGAGCGCGCTTTATCAGGGACCGCTGGTAGTTTCGAGCGTTCAAACATTATCGGCGATCGCGATAAAAAGCGATATGGTCGATTCGAATACCGTTACGCAGGATTATATAATCAACATAGCGCCCCCCGAACCGCGCGCGGCCTCGCCGGTGTTTAATCCGCCTCCCGGTTTCTACGAAGCCGGTTATGAAGTTAAAATAAGCTCGGCCACTCCTTCGGCTCTTATTTATTACACGCTCGACGGAAGCGAGCCGCTGCCGGGCGTTTCTCCGCTTTATGGCGATACCGCATCCGTATTGATTAATTCGTCATTTACTTTAAAGGCGGTCGCGGTTAAAAACGCTATGCAGGATTCATTTGTTACATCGGGCGCGTACGGAGTTAAAAATATCGACACCAGAGTAGCCGAACCCGTTTTAAGCGTGCCGCCCGGGGTTTATAACTCTACGCGCGAAATTATCATATCTACGGCAACCGAGGGCGCTTTAATTTATTATACTCTCGATGGCAGCGAACCTAATTTCAACTCGATTCTATACTCGAAACCCGTTATGGCGGCTTCAACCGTGACGATAAAAACTTTCGCGGTTAAAGACGGTTACCAATCTTCAGCGGTCGTTACCGGATTTTATGAAATAATACATTCTTCGACGGCCGCCGCGGCCCCTGAGTTTAATTACCAGTCCGGAATATACGATACGACTCTCGAAGTGCTTATCACCTCGGCCACTTCCGGCGCCGATATTTATTATACGCTCGACCACAGCCCTCCTTCGGCTTCGAGTTTTAAATATAACGGTACCATCGAAATAGCGATGACAAAAACCATAAAGGCTGTGGCGATTAAGCCGGGGTTCGCTAATTCTGAGATCAGTTCGGTTGATTATACCGTTAATATTCATAATCAGGAGAACATCGCCAAAGTTACCGGATTATTCTATTATTCGGTCAATAAAATAGTTAAGTGGACTCCCGTAACTCTCGAAGGCCGCGATGTAGAATATTTAGTTAAAATCGATGGAAGTCCCATGCCGAGTTACGTTACCATGCCCGAATTTTCGGTCGCCATGTTTTTTGCCGGCCGGCGTACGATTCAGGTCCAGGCCAAAATAGCCGGAAGTTCTCACCCGCTGGATTTCGGCCCGCTTTCGGATATTTACTCATTCAATATCAAAGCCGTTTCAACGGTCCCATCGATTGCCGCCGTGGCGATATTTTCCGGTTACTTCAACTGGCAGCCGGTTTCGGATTCCGATACGGTTTACAGTTATCGCGTGATGTTCGATGATGAAATATCCAATATTTATATAACAAAGGCCGCCTGTTACGGTATTCCGCCCGGGCTTTCAAAGGGAACGCATAAATTGAGAGTGCAGGCCGTTATTATCGACGAATCGGATATACAGATAGAGGTTATCGACGAGGGTCCGTGGAGCGTCGAATTTTCTTTTAATAATGATGACGGAAACAGGCCGTATGAAATGATACCTTATCCGCAAAATTTCGGATATGAGCCTATTGCGGATGAACTTAAATGGTCTTTAGAATCGCCGGTCACTAATTATGTTTATCGCATTCTGGCTTCTTACGATAGGCCCACGGGGAGCGTTTATACTAAAATAGCCGACGTGGTCGCTACCGATTCGGTTTCGCTGGAATTTATAAAATCGAAGCTGCCCTCCGACTCGTTTAACTGCGTTCTGGAGGTTTCTACCTTCGATGGTTTTAATAACAGCCTGAAGTCGTCTGCCATTAAATTGCCTACAGGCGAGCTTCCGGTGATTGCAAAAGTAAGCGGGATCAAATACGATTCGTTGACGAAAATAATCACGTGGGGAAGCGTTTATGCAAACGAACAGCCATGTGTTTACAGAGTTAAGGTGGACGGGAATCTCAGCGCTACTACTTTTATAAAAAACGAATATAACGCGGCCGGGCTTAAAAGCGGAACCCATGAAATTTTAGTGCAGGCTATAATACAAAATTATAATCCGGAGCTTAAAGGGCCGTTTTCGGAGCCTTACGAGCTTTTTGTAGATACCAATATTCCCCGGGTAATGGGGCTGGCCTATCTTCATTCAAGAAAAATTGTAAGGTGGCTGCCGGTCGTAGTGAGTGAAATGGTTTGTTATTACAGGGTTAAAGTCGATGGAAAAGAGCTTCCGAATTTATATCTGCGCCCCGAATACTCGACCGATATTTTAACGCCGGCCACTCACGAAGTGTCGGTCAGGGCGGTTATCGCCAATACCAATCCCGAGATCGCCGGTCCGTATTCCGAAACTTATTACTTTAATACCCAGGCCGGCGAATCTTCGGACGAGCTTGGCAAAGTCGTTCAAATTCAAATCGATACTTACAACAGCATTATAAGATGGCAGCCTGTTTTAGTCGATAAGCTGCCTATCGCCAGCTATAAAGTGGAACTTGATGGAGAAATAATGACTCATGAAGAAAATCAGCCGTATACCAGGAGCGCCTGTTATGGCCTATCTGAAAATATCGCTCCGGGCAATCATATCATAAGGGTTAAAGCGGTTCTTGCCGAAACTACGCCTCCTCTCGAGGGAGTATTTTCGGAGCCGTATCCTTTTTATCTTCAGCGCAACGACGCTTTATATAAAAAAATACCGCCGCCTTTGAAAGTCGAATTCTCTGAAGATAATCAGACGCTTTACTGGGATAAGTCGATTACAAACGCGGGCACGCCTACTTATAACGTTATAGGCTATTTCAATACGGGCGCGCAGGTTTCGGAACAGAGCTTTCCAATACAGGAAACACGTCTGAATATAGGCGTTTTAAAATTTGATCCGAGATTTTTATCGATGCCTTCAGGCAAGTATTCGATTGAAATTCAGAGCGGCCTCGTTGAAAACTCCAAGGCCAGAGGCTTGAAAACGCCGGCTTTAATACTCGAACTTACCGACGATCGCAGATGGGAAAATATAAAATAAAAGGTGATTCGCTTGAATATTACGATAGTTAACAGTAATAGAGAATTCAGCACGGCGGAATTAGACATGTCTAAGGAGTATACGCTCGGACGCAGTCCTGATTGTTCTTTTATGATAAAATCCAGCGTCGCGTCCCGCATACACGCCGTGCTTACGTTCGACAGAGGCTGCTGGCGGCTTAAGGATAATCAATCGACTAACGGCACCTGGCTGAACGGCAAAAAGATCACTGAAACGGAAATTTCGAGTTATGACGTTGTCAGAATAGGCGACGTTCTTATCGAATTTAACGACGAAGAGCTTCTGCAGTCGATAATAATCAATAAAAGCGATATCAGCGAGTACACCGATGAAAAAGCGGCGGTCCAAAACGTAGTATTAAACGATTTTTCGCTTAAAATAAACGAACTGCTCGAAGATTTTAATGCCAGAGCCCGCGCCGATAATTTTTTAAAGGAGTCCGCGGAATTTCAAGACAAGCTGAGCGAAGTTGTAAATTCGTATGTTAAACAGAGCCAGCGAGTTAATTCCGAGATGAAGATTTTATTCGAGCTCACCAAATCTATTTCGGAAATATTGAATTTAAAGCAACTGCTTAATATAGCCCTGGATCTGGTTCATCAGATTAAAAAAGTCGATCGGGGACTGGTTTTATTATATGAAAAAAAAACCGACAGGTTCGTGCCTTACGTTACCCGTAAAATGAGCCTTAACGATCTTAAATTCGATGAAAATTCCGTTTCTAAATCAATACTTTCATATATGAAAAATAATCAGGGGCCGGTTTTAATTAAAAACAGCATTTCAGACGAGCGGTTCGCTTCCGCCGAAAGCGTGGTGGCGATGGACGCTAAATCCATACTCTGCATACCGTTAGTCTCCCAGCAGGGCCTTCAGGGCTCTTTCTATCTGGAAAAAGACGCTTCGCAGCCTTTCGACGAGGCGGATGCGGAATTTTTGAAAAACTTTGCCAGCGCGGTTTCCGTGGCTATCGAAAATACCAAACTTATAATGGCTATAAAACGCGAACGAAGCATCAGAAACAATATGGAACGATATATATCGCCGAATCTTATCGATCAGCTTACCCAGACCAGCGGCGAGCTTAAACTCGACGGTGAAAAGCGCAATATCAGCGTTTTTTTCGCCGATATAAATAATTTCACCAAAATGTCCGAACAGCTTAAGGTAGAAGACGTATTTGCGATGCTTAATAAAACTTTTTCCGAAATTACCCAGATAATATTCAAACACGACGGCACCCTCGATAAATTTATAGGCGACGCGGTGATGGCGTTTTTCGGAGCGCCCATGGTCCACGACGACGATGTGCTGCGTTCGGTTATGACCGCGGTCGAAATTATAGAAACCGTTAAAAATATGTCGGCGGAATATAAAAGGGAATACGGCGTCGAGGTAAGTTTTAGTATCGGCATAAATACCGGTGAAGCTATCGTCGGCAACGTCGGCTCGCTCGAGCGTATGGAATATACGGCCATCGGCGATACGGTCAATCTCGCGGCCAGGTTGCAGGCTAAGGCGGGCCGTAACGAGATCGTGATCAATGAAAGTGTTTATCGGCACGTAAAAGACAGATTTAATTGCGAAGCTCTGCCTCCTTTTTTCGTAAAAGGAAAAGAACAGGCGATAAACGCTTATGCGATCAAAATTTAATTTATAAATGTAAGGCAGGTGAGGTTTATGCCGTTATTTGAATATAAGGCGTCGGACCGCGCGGATAAAATCCAGTCTTCGTTCGCGGAGGCTGCGAGCCGTGAGGCATTGATAGATTCGCTTATCGAAAAAGGTTTATACGTGGTCGAAATAAAAGAAGTGCAGAAAAAAATCAAGCCTTATTTTTCTTTTTCGACGGGCTTATTTAACAAAGTGTCGCAAAAGGAAGTGACTTACTTCTATATTCAGCTTTCCACTCTGATATCTTCCGGCGTCACGCTCATCGAAAGCCTTGAATCTTTAATCGAGCAGACGCAGAACCCTCACTTTAAAAATATAATAAACGACATTAAAACAAGAATAGCGACCGGTCAGACTTTTTTTGAAGCAGTCAGCCGCCATCCACAGATTTTCGACGACGTGGCCGCTAATATGATCAAAGCCGGCGAAACCGGCGCGGGGCTCGATGAAGTTTTAGAGCGTATCGCTAAATTTTCCGAACGCGACACTAAAATTCGCTCGAAAGTAAAATCCGCTATGATCTACCCTCTTACGCTTAGCGCCATAGCCGTAAGCGTAATTTTATTTCTGGTAATTTACGTATTTCCTAAATTTACGAAGGTATTCGCAAAATCAAAGACGGCGCTTCCGACGCCTACGGTTCTGCTTATGAAATCCAGCGAGTTTATGCAGCAATATTATATTTTAATAATGGCGGGCTTAATAGCGGCTTTTTTTATTCTCAGGTGGTTTATCAACACTAACGAAAAAGCCCAGACCGTCTTCGACAGAGTGACGCTTAAGCTGCCGGTATTCGGCGATGTAATATCCAAGGCCACTATAGCGCGTTTTATAAGAACGCTAGCCACGCTTTTAAACAGCGGCGTGCCTATATTAAAAAGCCTGGAAGTTTGTGAAAATATAGTGGAAAATTCGGTTTTGAAAAGAGTCGTTACCTCGCTTAAAGGCGGAGTGGCGCAGGGTCTTACAATGTATGAGATACTCAGGGGCAAGCCGGAATTTCCGGCTATAGTAACTAAAATGATTCAGACCGGCGAAAAAACAGGTACGCTGCCGAAACTGCTTATAAAAGCTTCCGATTTTTTCGAATATGAGGTTGAAATAGCCATAGACGGGATTATATCGCTTATCGAACCGGCGCTTATTATAACGATGGGGCTTTTTATAGGCTTTATATCGGTGGCGATGTTTCTGCCGATATTCGATCTTACAAGCGCGATAAGATAAAATTAAGAAGGGAATGATATAATGAAATCGCCAAAAGAGATATCGCTTGACTCTAAAATATTATCGATGGTTTCAGGCCGCGTTTTAAAGGCAGCCGAAATACTTGTCAGCGACGAAGAAATACAACATTTGCAGGATTACGCCAATGTGGTTTCTATTAAAAGGCTCGATCACAACGACCATGGCCCCGTACACATGCGTAAAGTGGCCATCAATGCAGTTAAAATGGTGAAACTGCTCAAGGAAGCCGGAATCGAGCTTAATATAGAAAAAGAAGCCGGCGGGGATTTTGACGACAGCGTGATAGTCGTATTAATCGCGGGCTTCCTTCACGATATCGGAATGAGCGTGGGCCGCGAAAATCATGAGCAGATGGGCGCGATACTTGCCGGCACCATATTAGACAGAATTTTAAATCTTATATACGAAGGCGACATGCATAAGCGCGTTATAGCTAAATCAATGATTACTGAATGTATCGTCGGGCACATGGCGACTCAGAAGGTATATTCCCTGGAAGCGGGCGTTATATTGATAGCCGATGGCTGCGATATGGAAAAAGGCCGCGCGCGCATACCCATGATACTTCATCCGGACGCTAAAGTCGGCGATATTCATAAATATTCATCGTCAGCCGTTGAATCGGTCAAAATAAGCAAGGGCGAAAACCGCCCGATAAGAATTACCGTAGAAATGAATGAATCCGTGGGGTTTTTTCAAATCGAAGAAGTATTGTTCAGAAAGATCAACTCGAGCTGCGTTAAGCCTTATATCGAGCTATACGCCGGGGTTATCGGCAAGGAAATGAAATGTTATCTTTAACGGAAGCGGGAGGGCCGATGTATTTTAATAAATTAGCCGCGAGAGGCTCCGAGTTTCTCGGCGTTAAATATCCTATTATTTCAGGCGGCATGACCTGGGTAAGCAATTTCGAACTGGTTCGCGCGGTGGCGGAAAACGGCGCCTTCGCGGTTTTTGCGGGTGGCAATATGCCGCCGGAAATATTCGAGCGTGAAATAGATCGCTGCATTGCAAATATAAAGGAGCCGTTCGCGGTGAATTTAGTTACCATAGCGCCTAATTACAAGCCGCAGTACGAGGTTTTGCTTTCAAAAAAAGCGCCGTTCGTAGTTTTCGCGGGCGGCATACCGCGCCGTTCTGAAATCGAGCAGATGAAAAATTCCGGTAAAAAAACCATGTCTTTTGCCGCGGAGGAGTCCATCGCCTCCCAGCAGATTAAATACGGCATAGACGCGCTTATACTCGAAGGCAGCGAAGCGGGGGGCCATATCGGCCACGTATCGCTCGCTATTTTAATTCAGCAGGTGCTTTTCGGCCATGGCGAAACCGTGCCGGTATTCGTCGGCGGCGGCATAGCCAGAGGCGGGCTGATGGCTCATTTAATGTTAATGGGCGCGGCGGGCTGCCAGCTTGGAACGCGTTTCGTTATGAGCGAAGAATGCACGGCGCATCCGAACTTTAAAAAGGCGTTTTTAAAGGCGCGCGCCCGTCATGCCGCATCCACGCCGCAGTATGATTCTAAACTTCCAGTGGTGGCGGTTCGCGCCATCAAAAATAAAGGCAGCGAAGAATTCGCTAAACTTCAGCTCGAACTGCTTACTAAACTTAACGATAATAAAATAACCCGCGAGCAGGCGCAGTTCGCCGTTGAAAATTTCTGGACCGGTTCTCTGCGCCGCGCGGTCATCGATGGAGATGTCGAAACCGGCTCGCTTATGGCCGGCCAGAGCGTCGGATTAATCGATGATATACTGCCGATGAAAACCATAATTGAATCTTTAATAACCGAAGCGGAAGCCGAACTCGAAAAAATAGCCGGCAGACTGCTTCGATAATTAATAGCGGGATCATCAATAAAAATATCGAATCAAAATAAAGGGAGGCTGTTATGGGTATCGACACGCATGATTCTTTAATATCCGATTCTCTGCTTCAATCGGCCGCGGACGGCGACGTAGCTAAAATGGCCTATATTTACGCCGCATCATACGGCAACTGCGATATACTAAGACAGCTTATAGCTAACGGCATACAGGTAGATACGCGCGATAACGCGGTCGGCATGAGCGCGCTTATGATAGCCGCCTCCGCCGGGCAGTACGACGCGGTTAAACTTCTGCTGAACCACCGCGCCGATATAAACGCGCTCGACGGCCTCGGAAATACGGCTTTTTTCTACGCTTCGCGCATGGGCCATATTAGAGTCGTGAAACTTTTAATCGAAAATGGCATGGACGTCAACATCAAGCAGACTATTTTCGGCATGAGCGCGCTCACGCTTACGGCAGTGTCAAACGATATTGAAATAGCGAAACTTTTAATCGAACACGGAGCCGACGTTAACGCGGCAGATAATAACGGAGTCAGCGCCCTCATTCAGGCAGTTGTTTCAGGCGGCTTTGCCATGGCGGAGCTTCTCGTCCAAAATGGCGCTAACGTCAACGCTGAAAATAAATCGGGCTGGACCGTGCTGAGACTCGCCATGGAAAAGGGCGATGAAAAGATAATAAAACTTCTTGAAAACGCCGGCGCCAGAATATAAGCGTGCCGCGCATGGCGTCTGCATGATATTTTAAAAAATTCTTATTTATAATTTAGCCTGGAATGTCAAAAAAAATAAAGAAAAATCAGGCGTTTTTGAAGCGCTTTAATATAATCGCTTTAAGTGTTTCTTTATTATTATTGTTTTTATCCGTAATGACTTCGCGCTGCGCAAACTTGAGCGCGCGGCCGATCATGTCGCCCGCGTCCACTTCGAGCAGCGCTTTAATATCGTTGCCGTCAATTTCTAAATCATCGACATACACCGGATGTTTTTCGTTTATGATTTTATCCGCGGCGGCGCCGGCGGAACGGTAATTAACGCAAAGGTCCCGGTTTTGTGCGACCTCACTGAAAAGTTCGGCTAATAGGAAAACTTCGCGGATATCGATTTTGAGTTTGGTCGATTCGTAATTATTGATCATCAATTCCTTTATGGCGATATCGATGCCGGCGTGACCGTCAGTTTTGATTATAGGGCCACTCACAAGCAGCTTGAAAGTTAAAAAAACAAGAGCGGATATTTTATCGAAATCGTCGCGGCGGAATTTAAGATCGAATAAAGCTTTACTTAATTTTTTATATTCGTAATTTATGATTTTATCTCCGGCCGAGCGGTAAAGGCTGAAAATTATGAGATAGGCTAATTTAATTTCGCGTTCGGCGAGGCCGAGCCTGTTGTAAATTTCGTAACATTTATCACTGAAATTAAAATATAATTTATCGTTTCCCGCTGATATCACGCTTTTATAATATTTATGGAATATTTCGTGCCAGGCTTTTATTTCAACGAGATATCTTAGATATTTAGAGCCGTCGTCAGATTTAATATCGAAAAGTTTTACAAGCTCGCTCATTATTCTTTCCGGCGCGGCATTTATTATAAGCGGCGAAAGTTTTTGCGCGGCTTCGAATGTAGAGCGTTCTATTTCGAAACCGAATTTTGCCGCCTGCCTGACCGCCCGCAGGATTCGCAGCGGGTCTTTAGTGAATCTGGCTTCGGGCGAAACTACGCATTTAATTTCTTTATTGCGGTAGCCGGCGAGACCGTCGAAAAGATCTATGAGTTCGAGGCCGTTTAGATCGCAGGCCATAGCGTTTATCGTAAAATCGCGGATCGCCAGGTCATTTTCTAAGCTCAACGGCGCCGGTTCGCCGTCGTTATAAGAAGTTACGTCGTAGGGCGCTTTATTGATGATCACAAGCACCGTCCCGTGTTTCATGCCGTAGGGCACCACGTTTTTAAAAATGCGCCTGACATCCTCACAGCGCGCGTCGGTAAGCACATCGTAGTCTTCAGGCTCTTTGCCGAAAATTATATCGCGTATGGCGCCGCCGACTAGATAAGACTTATAACCTGCCCGAGATAATATCGAAGCTATTTTAAATATATCGGCTTTGATTTTGTTGCGATCGATTATCATATTCACGATGATTATAACAAAAAAAGGGCGGTTAAGCAATTAAAATTTGACATATAATAATATTTATAGTATATTAAACGCATGGAAAAAAAAGTTATAAAAGCTATAGTTACGGCATTCGCGCTTTTGGTTTTATTGATTATCGTATCGACCTGTTTTTCGGCGTCGGAAAGTTATTTTGAAGACGTCTCCTACGATGCGAAAAAACTTCCGGTCGGCATTAACGAAATTAAAGAGCTTGACGGCAATAAGCGTTATTATAAAATAAGAACTTATCGCGGAAAGGTTTTAACGCTTACTTCGCACGATTATGACGGAACGCTCAGGGTTATCGATTTCGAGGATTTTAACGCCGCTAAAGTCGAATATGAGTATGACGCCGACGGTAATTTAATCAAAATAATCAAGTATAATACAAGTTTAAAACCAGTTAAGACCGAAACTTATAAGCCGAGAAAGAAAAAATAGCATGTAATGAATTTGATATTATATTTAAATAACACTTTATTAGCGATGGAGGAAATAATGAAAAAAATAGCTGTAATTCTTTCAGGATGCGGAGTGTCCGATGGTTCTGAAATACACGAGGCTACGCTTGCGCTTCTTAATATATCGTCTAACGGAGCGGCTTATCAATGCGCTTCTATAAACGGAGTGCAAACAAGGGTAATGGACCATTCGACTAAAAAAGAAATGCGGGAAACCAGAAATATTATGGTCGAATCCGCCCGTATCGCGCGCGGCGAAATCGTCGATATATCTCAAATATCACCGAAGGATTACGACGCGCTAATATTTCCCGGCGGCTTCGGCGCGGCGCTTAATCTTTGCGATTTCGGCGTTAACGGCGGAGAGGGCACTAAAGTGAATCCGGCGGTCGAAAAACTTATAAAAGATTTTCACGCCGCTAAAAAAGCCATAGGCGCTATTTGCATCGCGCCGGTAGTCGTAGCGCGTGCGCTCGCGGCTCATAAGGTAAAAGTTACTATCGGAAACGACGCTTCTACGGCCGCCGCTATTAATAAATGGGGCGCGGAGCACGTCAACTGCTCGGCCGAAGAGATATGTTTCGATCCGAATAATCTTGTAGTAACGACGCCCGCGTATATGCTCGCCCGCGATATAGCCTCGCTCAACCGCGGCGTCGAAAAATTAGTGAAAAAGGTATTATCGCTTTAGTATATAATAAACCAGATATTTAATAATGAAAATTTAAAGTAATACGATGAAAAGCATAGAAAATATTATAATTGCGGCAGTCGGCGAGATCGAAGAACCCCACCGTTCCTCCGGTTTTTCAGGCGGATTAAAAAAAATGACGGCGGACGAGAAAAATGGCGATCAAACCGCCGGGGCGCTTATCGAGCTGCTTGAAATAAAAATAGCGAGCGCCTCTTATATATCGGCGTGCGAAGCGGTAACCGGCTTTATTCGATCCAACGATTTCGTGCTGGCGCGTAATCTTATGGCTTTCGGGCTTATCGCGGCTGTTTCTTTCTTTTCGCTTAAATTCTGCGCCGCTGATAATATTATTTTTACTTTATACGGCGCGACTGCATATTACATTTTACTTATTTTACTTTCGCCGCTTAAAATTAAAAAGTATAAACTTTTAAAAGAACGGGCGGTGCGTGAATATCGTGAAAAGTTAATATTGTTTTCATGCGGCCTCATTAAAAAATATTCGCTGGACCCCGCATTATTCGCGATTAATTTAAAAGGCGAGCACCTTTTTATTAATTTAACCGTAAATAAGGGCGTTTATTACTTTAAAACAAATGATAAATAACTAAATAACTAAATAATTAAACAATTAAATAACGATTTAAAATAAAAAATTCAAGTTGAAAATAAAATAAAATAAAATAAAATAAAATTTAAATTATTACCATATTAAGGAGCAGTTATGTCTTTTAATTTGCTGCTGGCGCTGAGCTTATTTTTTATACTCGCTTTTAAACGCGAGGGCTTTTGCGCGGCGGATAATTACAATGTTCAGATAATAGTCACGGTGCCTAAAAATACGCCCGCCAGAGATAAAGTATATATCAGCGGCAATCACAGGCTTTTGGGCAACTGGAAATCGGGCGCCGCGCTTATGACTAAAATCGCGCCGTGTACTTACGAATTCAACGCTTACATTCCCAAAGCCAAGCGCATAGAGTTTAAATTCAATAGAGGCGATTTTAAAAAGATAGAAAAATCCTTCGAGGGCTTCGACACGCCGAATCGTTTTATCGATCTTGACTGCGGCGGGCAAAATATAATTAAATGCCGTATGGAATGCGAAGTCGAGGCGTGGAAGGATATGCTTGATGAAAGCGCGGCGGTCCATAGTTACAAGCTGAATCTGATAGGCGATTATGAGCTGTTTAAAAAAGTGGATTCTAAATATATGGAGCTGGCGCGCGATGTCATAGTATGGGTGCCCGAAGGTTACTCCGACGCTAAAAACCGTTCGAAACGTTATCCCGTGCTTTATATGCACGACGGCAACAATCTCTTCGACGCGCGGTTGTCGTTTCAGGGAGTCGATTGGGGCGTCGATGAGGCAATTGACAGGCTGGTCAAATTAAAGAAGATGAAAGAAATAATAGTGGTCGGCGTTTACAACACCGAGGCGCGCCTCGACGAGTACGCGCCGATGCGCGATGAAAAGCGCGGTGGCGGCGGATTAGGCGCTCAATATTCGCGTTTTATAGTCGAGGAGCTCAAGCCGTATATCGACGATAACTTCCGCACGCTGCCTGACGCGCAAAATACGGCTGTCGGCGGTTCTTCGCTAGGCGGGCTTATATCGCTTTATATGGGGCTCGAGTATCCCGATGTTTTCGGCGGAATGCTGGTCATATCGCCCGCGCTTTACTGGGACAATTATTCGATAATCCCCTGGGCGATGTCTAAGGGCTTCGACGATTCGCGCAATAAGCTGTGGATGGATATGGGGCTTTTGGAGGGCCGCACGGCGCTTCGTTCGTCGCGCATATTAGACGGCGAGATACGCAAAAATTATCCCCGGTTCAAAAACTATAAGTACCGCGAATTTAAAGACGCCCAGCACAACGAGGCGGCATGGCGCTCACGGATACATCTGGCGCTTGGTTTCATGTTCGGGCTTTAAAATAATATAAAGTGGTGGTTTAAATGAGTAAAAAATATAACGATAAAAATGCCGATAAATTAAACGATCCCGCCCGCCGTCAGTGGCAGGATCCCGACCTTCTTTCGGGGGTTTTCGGTGCCCTCGACGGTAAAACGGTTGTCGAGCTCGGCGTGGGCACCGGATATTTCGCGGTAGCCCTGGCCAAAAAATATAAGGCCGCTAAAGTGGTGGGAGTCGATATAAGTTTTGAAATGATCCGAAAATTTAAGGAAAACGCTGAAGCGCAGGGGATAACCAATGTGTTCTGCGTTAAATCCGAAGAAAACGACACGCTGCTGCGTGATAATTTCGCCGATGTAGTTTATCTAATAAACGTATATCATGAGTTATCGGACCAGCGTTTATTTTTAGAAGAAGCCCGCCGTATATTAAAAAAAGACGGCGTTATTTTAATCATCGACTGGAAGGCCGAAGAGTCGCCTCAGGGGCCGCCGTTATGCGAACGGGTAAGCCGCGTCTCCATCGAAGATGAATTGAAAAAACTTAAATTCAGGGAAGTTTCGTCTTCGTTCGAGCTTTATCCCTACCATTACGCTATTAAAGCATACAAATAAAAGGTCGTTATGGAATTTAAAGTTAAAGCATCCGCTAAAACCGGTAAAATTGAAACGCTTTCTATCACCGCTTCTTCAGTGGAGGCGGTTTCCGATATGCTTAAAAAGCAGGATTTATTCGCCGTCGATATTGAAAGGATACCTTTTCAGCCCGGCCTCTTTTTCAGCGCCGAAAATTTCCGCCGCATAAGATTTGCGTTTAACAGGGGCAAGTATTTGATCGAATTTTCAAGGGTGCTTTCGATGCTTTTAAAGTCCGGCATGTCTTTAAACGAGGCGCTAGGCGTGCTTTCTGAAAAACGCGGTGATTCGGATTATTTCACCGAAATAATCGGCGATATAAAAAAATCGGTAGATCACGGCATTTCATTTTCATTAGCGCTCGCGCGCCGTCCTGATATATTCGAAGATCTATATGTTAAATCGGCGGCAAGCGGTGAAACTTCGGGAAACCTATGCGGCGTTCTTTCCAATTTATGCGAGTATTACCAGAAAAAGCAGGCGCTATATAAAAAACTTCTTGCCGCCGCGGCTTATCCTGCCGTAATATTAGTATTGAGCACGATCGGTGTCGCCTATCTTTTTTTAAACGTGGTGCCCACTTACACTAAATTATTCCGTGAAATGGGCGCTTCGCTTCCGCCTATATCGCAAATCGTTTTTTTCGCCGGCGATTTTATCGGCGCTTTTTATCTACCGCTGGCCTTTATGGCGGGTGCTTTCGCCTTCACCGTGTATAACTGGTTTTCCACGCCTGAAGGCAAAGATTTTTATGACCGCGCCGTGCTTAAAGTGCCGCTATTGCGCGCGTTCACTGAAAAAACCCTTTATTCGATTTTTTACCGTACCAGCGGCCTTCTTATCAAATCCGGCATTAATATCGTAAGCGCTCTCGAAGTTTCCGCCAACGTTATTACCAACGGCGTTATAAACGCCAGGATAAGGCAGGCTATAGCCTACATCAAAGAAGGAAATACCATAAGTTATTCATTCGAAAAAAGCGGGTTCGCTTCCGATATTATTCCCAGGCTGATTAAAACCGGCGAAGAATCCGCGACGCTTCCCGAAATTTTCAATAATATTTCCGGCGTAATGGATGAAGAGTTAGATTCGCTCACTACGGCCTTCGAATCGCTTTTCGGCCCCATGATTCTGATATTCGTGCTGGCCGTTTTCGGAACGATTATAATCGCGATACTGCTGCCCATGATAACGGCCGCTACGGTCGTAGGTTGATGGTAAAAAGGAGAATAGAGAATGGCTGTCTGGGAGAAGATACTATACGAGCTGAAAAACCGCGGTAAAATAGATAAGCCGCTCTGCGACGCGCTGGCGGCTAAAAAACCCGCCGAGGGAATAAAAGAGCTTCTCGCTTCTAAAATATTAGAAAGCGAAGCGGCCGCTTATAAATTTTACTTTTCTTCACTGAAGGCGCGTTCGCTCGAAGACGTACTGATAGCCGACGGCTTGCTTTCAGCCGACGGTCTCGAAAAAATCATAGACGAATTCGGCGGGGTGCCCGGCAATCTTAAAGATATACTCATCGAGCGTAATATTATTTACCCGGCGGCAGTTTATAAGGCGATTGCCGCTCAGCACCAGGCTGACTTCATCGATTTGAACGCCGAAAAAATCGATGACGCGCTTTTTGCTAAATTCGATATAAATATAATCAGGCGTTATCAGTTTATACCGCATAAAATGGATGGCGAAAAATTAGTTATTATAATCGATGATCCCTCCGACGTGGAGCGTATCGAGGAGATCGAATCGGTCATCGGCATTCCGACGCGCGCACAAGTCGCAATTAAAAGCGATATCAGCCGCGTTATCAATCTTATGATCGAAACTTCATTGAGCGAATCCACGCTATTTTCCGATACCGACGATACTCCTTTATTGAAGGCGGTTAATGAAGAAGCCGATGACGCGGCGGCCGACGCCGAATTTTTAAAGACGCTATCAGATATTTCGATAGTTAAAACCGTCGATTCCATAATATTAAAGGCTATACGCAAGAAAGCCTCCGATATACACTTTGAAGTTTATCCCGAGGGACTTAAGGTTAAA
>DIVV01000074.1 GCA_002423385.1 bacterium UBP16_UBA6123 | reverse complement strand
TTTTTGGACAGGACTCATATATACTGCTTTTGCTATATTTTGAATATAATTTTTCAAGTATCCGGCGGGCAGCGTCAAGTTGATCGACCCTGAGATAAACTTCCAGAAGATCTAAACTGGCGTGCAGATTGTCGGGATTATTCTTTAAAAACTCGCGGCAGATAAGATAAAGCCTTCCATAACACTCTTTTTCCTTTGAATCCTTTGCTTCATGAATATAGCGGTCTATCTCTTTTCCAGAAGGCGTCGTCAGTAAATTACCGAAATCGGCAGCAATCTTATTAATGAACGCCGGTATGTTAAGAGTGGTTTCAGTGACGGTTTTGATCATTTTACGCCCCCTTTACCGATAATTTTGGTAAAGTAATAAGCATAATTTATGCCTGAACTGATTTTTTATAAAAAAATATTCAGACGCACCTCGAAAATATATTAAAACATGACGTTTTTAAAAATAGATTTATACATATACAATTCGCTATATTCGAAACCTTTAATATTAAACATGTTTATATTTGTAATTTTTTCGACTAACGCAAATTATTGTGGACTTAATTTGTATAATATTTAACAATAAGTCATAAATATGTGATTTTTTTATCACTAATTTACCTGACAAAAATTTTTAAAATTTAACTTGACATTTTTAAATATAGTATGTATACTTATTATATGTATACATACTATATTGTATTTGTGGAGGTATTATATGTAGATGACAAAATATGAGTTCATTATCTAAAGATCAATATTAAAAAGCCGTGGCCTATTTACAATTATTTTTTCGGAAATTCAAGTTCAAGGAGTATAAAAAATGAAATTTAAATCTTTTCTATTAATATCCATTGGCATACTTTATATTTTTATAAACATGTTTTTAATTTATTTTTGGGATTACGTGTGGCAGGCAAAATATGAAAAAAAATTTCCAGGATTAAAAAAAGAAGCCGTATGGTCAACCTGGGTTGATGTTGATAATTGGAATAAGTGGGATGAAGGAACGGAGTTCGCCAAAATATCCGGGCCGTTTGAGGCTGGAACTGATTTTACTCTTAAACCAGCAGGCGGTCCAAATATTTCAATTCAGCTTACACAAGTAATTCCATTCGTCAGTTTTACCGATGTAACAAAATTTCCATTGGCGAAAATGTATGATATTCACGAACTTGAAGAAACAAAGGATGGATTGAAACTCAAAAGTACCATTAGAATGGAAGGCCCGCTGGGCTGGCTTTGGCGAAAAATAGTCGCCGAAGATGTTGCGGCCGGAGCTTCGAAACAACTGGAAGCCATCGCCAAATTCTCTCAAGATAAACAAAAATAAAAGTATAAGGAGGCAGTATGCCTTTCAATGTTAAAAAACCTGAAGATAGCCCGGGATTTTTACTATGGCAGGTTACAAACCTATGGCAAAGAGAAATAAAAAAATCACTTGAGTGCTACAATTTAACACATCCTCAATTTGTAATATTAGCAAGCACGTATTGGTTTGAACTTAAAAAAGTTAAACCTACTCAAATTCTTCTATCGAATCACTCTAAAATAGATCCTATGACTACATCTACTATTTTAAAAAATTTAGAAAAAAAATCTTTAATTATTAGAACAAATTCTAAAACAGATACCAGAGCAAAATTAATAAAATTAACGGAAGTTGGCATTAAAAAAACTTTTGAAGCAGTCAAAAAAATTGAAGAAATTGATGAAAAATTTTTTTCAATATTAGGACCGCACAAAAAAAACATGATTAAATTATTGGAACTATTATCAAAATCCTGAAAAATTTTGAGAATCTACATATCATTGTCCTTGACATTTCTAATAACTTGTGCTAAAATTCATTTAGAAGGTGATTTAATAATCACCTCAATCTTGAATCGGCCCGAAAAAGATGATAAAATAAGAAATCAAGCGATTACGGAGTTAGTTCATGCATGCGGAAAAAATAGAAACCGAAATAAGGTGCGAACAGATAGCCCAGGCGGCCCTCGAAGTCGTTTCACTCTACGGAATTAAGGGCCTCACGAACGAAAGGGTCGCTGCCCTCGTAGGGGTCGTCCCGTCGGCGCTTTACAAGCATTATAGAAATAAAAGCAAGATAATCGAGGCGGTCGCGGGCCTGATGCAGGAGCGCATGATGAAGGTCATAAAGACCGCCCAGAGCGTCGGCTCAGATCCTCTGGAATGCATCAGGCGCGTCTATCTTGCCGAAATCCGGATGATCATGCAAAGTCCCGGCGCTCCGTTCATATTTTTTTCGGATGAATTCGTCACCAATAAAAACCAGATCAAAAACAAGTTCGACGAGGTCGGCCGGCTCCACTTCGGAGAAATGTTAAAACTTTTCCAGAAAGCCCTCGATCAAAAACAGATACGCCAGGATTTCACCACGCAGACGCTCGTGATCTTTTATATGGGAATGGTCTCCCAGACGATGTTTTTATCTCATCATCCCGATAAAAATATCAAAATCGATGTGGACATATTGAAACACAGCGAAAACGCCTGGAAGGCTTTTGTTGATATGCTCAAAGCGAAGTAATTTTTTTTGCGCAGCGAGGTGATTGTACAATCACCTAGTTAGATTTCAACGATTTTTAAAATAGTTTCCGGGTTTGAATATTTCATATCACCTTTAATTTATAACAATATTATCATTTAAAACTCTAATCAACAAAATAATTTTTTTTACACGGCAAGGTGATTTATAAATCACCTTTAATTAAAATAAAATTTAAAATCTATTTCAAATGATTAAGGAGGAATATCATGTATAATTATTCCGTTACTCTTTCAAAAACTTCTTCCGTAAGGAGCGCTGCTGTCCTCATCGTCGTCGGGTCGGCTTTCCTTTTCGCCATGTTTTTCGCTCATCCCGCTCTCGGGCAGGGAACGGCCGGCGTCGAACTCGATTCTCTGAAACCCGGTTTGGAGCAATTTATGGGCGAAATTACCGCGATAAGAAAAGCAGTCCTTTCCACCAATGTTTCCGGACGTTTGACCAAAATACCTTATTTCGTAGGAGATTACGTTAAATTAGCAACTCCAATGGCCAGCCTCGATACAAGAGACTTCGAAATAGTCGTCAAGCAGGCGAAAGCCACCGTCGATGCCAGCGCCGCCAGGCTCCGGCAGTTGGAAACTGGCTCCAGGCCTGAAGAAAAAAAGCAGGCAGACGAGCAGCTACGCCAGGCAGAGGCGACATCGAAGACGGCAATTTCCGATTATATCAGAATGAAGGAACTCTTCGCTTCGAATATGATTTCCAAACAAACGATGGAAGCCACTGAAGCGAAGGCGACCGTAGCAAGCGCCCAGTGCGCTTCGGTGAAGCTGCAAAAGGCGATTATTGACCAGGGCCCGCGGGCAGAGGAAAAGGAAAATATGCGCGCGCTTATAAGGCAACAGGAAGCGTCTCTCGAGCTCGCCATGATCCAGTTGGAATACGCCACGCTGAAGGCCCCGTTCGACGGCATTGTCTCAGCGCGCCATTCGAACGAGGGAGTCTTTGTAAACCCGGCGTCCCCGATATATACTCTGCAACAAATCGACCCGATCTATGCCTCGGTGGATTGCCCAGAAAAATATCTGTCCCTGCTTCAAAAAGGATCCAGGGCCACGATAACAATCGACGCGCTTCCCGGAAAGAAATTTTCTGGCGTTCTCGAACGGACGCCGGCCGTCATAGACACCGTAACCCGCACGGCAAAGGCCGAATTCACCGTAGAGAACCCGGATAAGATCATCAGGCCGGGCATGTTCGTTCGCGCCACTATTTCGTTTGAAGCGAAAAATGGAGGGTCGAATGAACGTTTCTGATATTTTTATCAAGCGGCCGATTTTCACAATCATGTTCACGTCTTTTCTTGTCGTGATAGGACTGTTTTCATACGCCGGACTCGGCGTCGAGCAATTCCCGCAGATAGATTTTCCTATGGCGCGAATCTTCGCGACGCTTCCCGGCGCGAGCGCTGAGGAACTCGAAACTCAGGTAGCCAGGCCCATCGAGGAAGCGATAAATTCAATTTCCGGCATCAGCCAGATATCTACTACATGCACCTTCGAGGCCGTCCAGATAATGGTCCAGTTCAATATGGAAAAAAGCGCCGACATGGCCGCTCAGGAAGTACGGGAGCGCGTTTCTCAGATACAGGGTAAATTCCCGAAAGGAATGGCGGTTCCGCAGGTCGGGAAGCTCGATCCAGGCGCGCAGCCAGTCATAACTTATATCGTTTCGGCGGATATGCCGTTGCGCGATCTTACCTACTTCGCGCGAAAAAAAATCAAGGAGCAGCTTGAAACGTTAAACGGCATTGGCAGCGTCAGGATCGTCGGCGGCCTCGAGCGCGAGATAAGCATCGAGCTGGACGCCGCGAAGATGAACGCTTACAAGATTTCACCGGCCCAGGTGAAAGCGGCGATAATAGGACAGAATTCCGAAATCCCCGGCGGAAACGTGACGAACGGCGACCGGGAATATGTCTTAAGAACCCTCGGCCGGCTCGAAACGATCGATGAATTTTCGAATATCGTCATTGCCTCGCCGAATAACGTTCCGATAAAAATCTCCGACATAGGAAATGTCATTGACGGCGAGGAAGAAAAGCGAACTTTAGCCCGCCTCGACCAGAAAGCATGCCTTTCAGTAACCGTGCAAAAACAATCCGGCGTGAACGCGGTCGAAGTGACGGACCTTGTCAAACAACGCCTCGAAGAACTCAAAACCACATTTCCCGAAGGAATAAAGATCACGCCCATACGCGACAACTCCAGGTTCGTCAAAAATTCGCTTCATGAATTGAATCTCCATCTCGTGCTCGGAGCCGTTCTCGCCTCACTTGCGGTGCTTCTATTTATGGGAAACGCCGTTTCGACCGTTATAGCGGCTATCTCGATTCCGATCTCGATAATATCGACATTCTTCCTCATAAGCTACATGGGCTTCACCATGAACAACATGTCGATGCTCGGGCTGACGCTCGCCGTCGGTATTGTCATCGACGATGCCATAGTCGTTCTCGAAAATATCTTCAGGCACATGGAAGAAAAAGGGTCCGGTCCAATGAAGGCGGCCAGCGAGGGAACTTCAGAAATATATCTGGCGGTAATGGCGACTTCCCTTTCGCTCGCCGTCATATTCATTCCGGTGGCCTTCATGCAGGGCATTATAGGTAGATTTATGAAGCAATTCGGTCTTACCGTCGCCTTTGCCATTTTAATCTCGATAGTGGTTTCGCTGACCCTCACTCCGATGATGTGTTCGAGGCTTTTCAAGTATAAATTCGCCCGTGGATCGGGCCACAGCAAATCGTCGCGTTTTTATTCCTTTATCGACGAAATTTATGGGATACTCCTGCGTTTTTCAATGAAAAACCGGATGGTCATAGTAATCATCTCAATTATATGCATAGTCGCGATCTTTCCGCTCGTGAAACTCGTCAAGATCGACTTCGTTCCGGCGGACGACACCAACGAATACACCATATTTTTCAGGACGCCGGAAGGAACGTCGCTCGAAGGAACGGCTAAGATTCTGGTAGAGCTGGAAGACAGGGTTAAAAAAATCCGCGGCATAGAGCACATGTTCTCGGCGATAGCTGAAAACGAGGGCTCCGGAGTTAATGAAGGCTCCATTTTCATCCAACTGGTGGACATTTCAGCGAGGGATTATTCCATCTTCGACTCGATGGACGAGACGCGGAAAGCCCTCGTGGAATACGGCCGGTATAAACCCGTCGTCCAGATTTCCGGCGGCATGGGCAGCGGAAAAAACTGGGACGTGACGATGGCCGTCAGAGGGCCTGATCTCGATAAAATAAGGGAATATTCCGAAAAAATCGTCGAAAAGATAAAAAAAGACCCGATGATCTCGGCGGCCGAATCTTCCGCGCTCGACACCAAACCCGAGATACACGTTAAAATCGACCGCCAGCGATCTTTCCGCTCGGGAATAGACGTCGAAGCCGTCGCATACGCCCTCAGGACTCTCATCGGCGGCGTCGACGACATCAACCAGTTCAAGCAAAACGACGAAATGTACGAAATAAGAATGCGTCTGGGGAAGAGTTACAGGAACGACGTCTCCGCGATAGCCGGCCTGACATTTCAAAACCGTGAAGGAAAGATGGTGCGCCTCGACACTTTCGCATCGGTGAACGAGGGGCGCGGCGCCACCCAGATCAACCGCCAGGACAGGCAAAGAAGCGTCTCCGTCAACGCCAACATGACTCCGCTTGGCGCAGTCAACGAAGTCAACAATCTCATGGAAAACGCCGCACGCGAGCTTAAAATGCCTCCCGAATATGCCTTCGGATTCTTCGGCAGGTCGCGCGACATGAACCAGACGATAAACGGCTTCATCATGGCATTTTTAATGAGCACCATTTTCATGTACCTGATACTCGCGTCTCAATTTGAAAGCCTTTTGCATCCCGTCACAATAATGCTCTCGCTGCCGCTTTCAATACCTTTCGCCCTGCTTTCGCTGTTTATAACCGGAAATTCCCTCAACATCTTCTCCGCTCTCGGCGTTTTCATGCTCTTCGGCATCGTCAAGAAAAATTCGATCCTCCAGATCGATTATACAAACACGCTGCGCGAGTCGGGAATGCCCCGCGAGGAGGCTATTATCGCCGCAAATCACGCCAGGCTCAGGCCCATACTCATGACGACGGTCACTCTCATTGCCGGAATGATACCTATGGCTTTAGGAACAGGCGCCGGCTCTGGAACCCGGGCGTCTCTGGCGATAGTCATAATCGGCGGCCAGACGTTATGCCTTTTAATCACGCTCCTATTGACACCTGTGGCCTACAGCCTTTTCGACGACCTTCTTGAATGGATAAAATTGAAAACGCCTAAATTCGAGGAATAATAATCTTCTTGTAAATATTTAAACAGTGAAGTGATTTTTAATGAGTCCATTCCAAATAGTAGATTTATCAAATTCAGGCAACGATTTTACTCATATTGATGATACAAAATATATGATACAAAAATATTGACAAATGATTTATTTTTAGGTATGATTAAATACATAAATTTTTAATATATGTTCGTATATTATCCGCAACGTAATGGTTAAATGAATGTATTTTCGTTTTTGTGGTAGTTATACGAAACGGCTCGGCACACGGGGGTTAATGTTTTCAAAACATCACAATACTCAACCCGCGAGGGATTTCCCGCAAGACCGCTGTAAATAAATCACAATATTAACAATAGAAGTCATCAACAAGAAGAATAAGACATTTCTATTTGTGCTAACGAACGACAACTTTTCGGCAACTTTTCCTTGACAAATATACATAATTGTAATAGAATTAATGTATATGAACAAAAATTCGAAAAAGGAAGAATTTAAATGAATAATAAAAATTTTAAATTAATTACAACAGATGATTTTATTATTTATCTAAATTTTTTAATAATTTTAATGAAAATGGAATTAGATAAATACCATTATTATTTATTGCAAATTGATGATAAAATTAATAAAATAAATTTAACAAAAGAAAATAATGCAAATATTTCACCAAATGATTATAACGATTATAACGATAAATTTAGAAGCGTTTCACATTATATTTTAAATTTAGTTGGCGATGACACTAAAGGAGCTATGTCTTACAAAAGGTTTAGAAGAACTTTAGAAAAAAATGCTGTTGCTTTGAGTTTAAATGCCGATCCCCTTGATAAAAAAATAATAAAATTATTAGACTATTTTAACACAATCAGAAACTGGGGACTCCATATTCCCGAATCACTATTAAATGCACATTTAATATCAACGAAAAAAGAATTTAATCAAGAACCTCGAGGAATAATATTAACTCACCTAAACCCAATTGGTATAGCAGAATACAATTATTATGAAGGAAAATATCTATTAGATTTATATGATGAAAATAAAATATTCTACAAAAAAAGTATTGAAGTTTTTCATCAAATGAAAAAAGATTATTCTAATATGATCGGCAAACACATTAAAATAGAAAAAGTAACAAACGCTATAAAGCGTTTTGAAATTATTAAAAATAATGAAATTTCACTTAAAATGCAAATGAAAACATATAAATCGGTAGATTTTTAAAATATCAACTTTCTTTTATTACAAATAAATTCATTAATACATCATGAAGGAGCCTGTCCGATAAATATTTCTCAAAATATCCGAAATATGGGATTTTTTTTATAAAATTTAATAAACGCTTGATAAAAGATAATTAATATATTTAAATATACTTATATTTTTAACAAGAGAGATAAATAGCATATAATTTGTTGAAAATCATTAAAAAATAAGCAATAATATAGCATAAATATAGTTAATATTAAAAGGAAATAAATGGAACAAAATAATATAAAAAACAACTCTTTAATAAATAATTTATTGATTTATAGAATACCTTCATTATTGCTGTGGTACTGGATAATTGGTGTTTTGATATATGAGACAATCGGCATAACAATTATAGGGAAATCTATATACCTTATAATTCCCCCAGTTGTTAGCATGTTACTTATATCATATCATAATGGAATTTTTGATGTAGCTATATTTTTTGCTTATGTATTTTTTTTTCCAATTTGGGCCCCTACATATATATTTTTTTATACGCTTTGGCAACTTATTAAATTAATGTCACTTCCATTGAATATAGTTGAAGAAGCGATGAATGAAAAACCTCTGATATATTCTATCATTATTTTTATTCTTTCATGGGGGCTTTTTATTTTTGTCGGCATCGAATCAAAAATACTTATTTCAAGCATAATGGTAGCAACTACATTAATATTTATTTTACAATTATTCAAATTTGCGGCCGATCCATATTTGCCTTTATATTACATAACTAATTTAGCTTTGTATCTATACGAAAAATTCCATCATTTTGATGTACATACGAGTAAAAACAGTAAAAATGAAGAAATTGATAATAAAATACAAAAATTAATGAATAATGAATTCACTTTAATCAAAGAACTTATTGATATACTAATTAATAAATTGAATATTTCCTCTTTATTACCATTAATATTAGTAGCCGTTTTTCAAGTCATTTTATTGTTTTCTTTCAATTATAGTATAAATTTATTTTTTTTAAGTCAATCAAACATAAATTTGTTTAGTAATATCAATTCAAATACAACTTTTTTTGATTGTTTTTATTTCATTTTTTGCACTATATTAAATAACCCACCCGGTAGTATTGAGCCGTCAAATTATATAGGAAAATTTTTAATGATGTTATACATAACGACGGGTGTAATGACATTATCACTATTTATAACATTATTAACAAGTTCAATTTATTCTAAAGATTCTAATAGTCTAAAAGAATTGGCTAAAACATCCGATAAATTGAAACAAATCGATACTAAAATAATTCAAAAATTTTTAGAACTTAAAAATTCATTGGGTGAAAAAAACATCGATATACCAAAGCAACTTGATGTTAATCAAGATAATGTTGAAAACCTTAAAACATAAATTTCCTAACTTTCTTCAATTTTTTATTTACATATGGTATTATAAAAATTTAAGGAGATTTTTGATATATAATTTTATTACTGTCGCTTGCCATAGGCTTTATAATGATCCAGACCACACCTCAAAATGTGACGGCCCATCAATTCCGAGTTTGTTAAGCAGGATTTGCTCAACACCTTGAAATACGGCATTAACCACAACTTTACT
Organism: bacterium UBP16_UBA6123; assembly: GCA_002423385.1. Taxonomy (GTDB): domain Bacteria; phylum Muiribacteriota; class UBA9980; order UBA9980; family UBA9980; genus UBA9980. Next base: position 3,501 of record DIVV01000074.1, on the reverse strand, counting down.
TTGCCGGATCTAAACCCGCTGTCTGAACATCCACGCAAATACATTGTCGATGACAAGATCAGATCGATAAGTTTGAATGCACCATAGAGATTTATAAAATGGAAAACGGCGACAAACTTCCGGCCAGCCTGTAAAAACTGGTCGAATACGGAGATATTGACCAGATTCTAGGATGCCCGGCAAACGGAAAATATTCATTCACTATGAACAACCTGTCGGAAGATGCCGGGACCCCTTATTTCCGCCTTAAGGTCGAATGCAGCGTACACGGTGGAATTTAACAAAAAATCAGTAGTGGTGTATCCATGAAAATACAGGTCAGCCGTGAAGGCAGTGCTTACGTTTATAAAGTGTCGGATCGTTCAGGCGTTTCTGAGAGCGAACTTAAATCGATGTATTTTGAGCCTGATATAAACGGCATCTACAGAAGAATCTATCCGGCCAGCCTGATGTTCGACCATGACGGGCAATTGCTCGAAACGAATTACAATAACTATCTTTTGGATAAAGAAAAAAAAGAGCATCAAAACGATAGAAATATCATAGATAATACGATTGAATGGATATGCAATAGGCTATAGTGTACGTTCGCATCGCGGCATCCAATTCAGGCAATATTAACAATTTTTTCCAAAAAAGTCCAAACCAATAATTGACGAAATCGACAAAGTTCTTATTGAGCATTATGGCTTTACCGACGAAGAACTTGACTTAATTATCGACTATGATATAAAATACAGAATGGGCAAAGAACTTGTAGACGAGGGCGGTGTGGTTGAATGAAAAACATAGATAATCTCCCGAAATCTTTTGATTACATTGAGTTTTTAACCGACCTGAAAGGTCGAATTCATGCGTCACAGATGCGCGCCGCGCTGGCCGCTAATTCCGAATTGATATCACTTTATTGGCATATTGGCAAATCAATTATAAGGCTTCAAAAAGAAAAAGGGTGGGGAAATGCAGTCGTTGAGCAACTTTCATCTGATCTTAAAAAGGATTACCCTGGAGTTTCTGGGTTTTCACGGACTAACCTTTTTGCCATGAGGCAAATGTATCTGTTTTTTTCGCCGACTTCTGAATTTGTTCCACAGGTCGTGGGACAATTACCGTGGGCCATATACGCATTATTCTCGCTAAAATTAAAGATCAATCCATTGCTGAATTTTATTTGAAATCAGCCATGGAATTTGGATGGGCAAGGGATATTCTTGAAATGCAAATAGAGCAAAAACTATATGAACGGCAAGGAAAATCAATCACTAATTTTACCGAAGCCTTGCCAAAACCACAGTCAGACCTTGTAATATTTACTGAAATACGGTGAGTATACTTATTGCTATTATATAATCATAAATTTATTGATTGTTGAGGTTTAAATTGAAAAAAGTTGATTTTCCGATTGATAAGCATCTATGGCATCCAAGCCCCGTTCCCGGTATAATAGTCATTATTTCGACCTATGGTTCGAATGGAGAGCCTAATATCGCGCCTAAAAGCTGGTTTCAGATGATATCCATGAACCCGCCCATAGTGATGTTCGCCGGCGGCAATCCAGGAAATACGACGGAGAAAAACGTTATCGAAACAAAATGTTTCGCGATCAATTTCGTCCACTCGTCGATCGCCGGCAAAGTATTTGAATGCGTCAATTGGCATGGAAGAGAAAGAATCGAAAAAACGGAATTCAAACTGGTCGGGGCCGCCAGGATAAACGCCCCGCTTGTCGACGACTGTCCGGCCCATCTTGAGTGCGTTCTTCATAGTTCGCAAATTATTGGAGGCGGCCTCGTCGTATTTGGTGAGATTATCCACGCTTCCATGCGTGAGAATATTATGAACGCCGACCCCGAAACAAGATATAAATTGCTCGACCAGATCCTTTTTCTTGAAAATGGCGTTTTCGCCGGAATCAATGATATTTCAAAAGTATGATCGAATTTTATGCTTATGAATGATAAATATAATCAAATAAATGAACATTATGATAAGTAAATTTAATTTTTGGAGTGATATTAATGAATTTTTTAAAAGTTAAAAAGGTAATATTATTTTTTTTGTGCGGTTTTATAATTAATGTTTTTTCAATTGATATTCAAGCATCCGCGGCCGCTGGACAAAAAGTTTCATCGGCCGATCCGACATCAGGTTTCACTGAAAAGAAAAAAGAAAACGGCAATTCGTTTTCTAAAGGCATTTCCGTCAGTTTTGAAAGTAACAAAATCGTCGGGCTTTTGAGGTTTATGTACACGATAAGCGATTTTAACAGAGGGGCGTCTATAGCCATGAAAGCGATATATGAATCAAAACGCGAAGATAAATTAAAAGACGTTGAATATATCAATAAATTTAAAAATATATTTAAAGAACTGCCGGAGGCAATAAATATAATCGGTAATGAAACATCGGCGGCCGAACTCAATAATATAAGATACCAGACGCCGGTTGTAATACAATACATGGCAGCCGCTTCCCGGGATGAAAACGATTTTAAATTTCTGATGTCCGGAGTTTTATACGGCAAAAATTTGAACGAATTCATCGACTGCATAAATTACTTTATGCCGATATACGAAAAACTTTTTTACGAACCCGCGATTAAATCAGGTTTTGAAAAACTTGTCAAAGAAAAAAATAAACGCAGCCCGGCTTTTAAAAATTTATTGTCGCGCATTTATTCTTTTTACGATTCATCCATGCTGGAAACGCACATCAAGGTTATTCTGGTTCCGCTTTACTTAAGCAACGAAGACTATATGCGCTTAAAAAATTCCAACTGTACACTTGGAGGCGAGTCGAACGGCAATTTCCAGATAGTCGAAGTGATAATACCGACACCGCCGGTAATTGATAAAAATTATGAGTGGAATATCGCAATACACGAAATCGTGCATTTCTTTCAAATGAATTCAAATAATATCAAATCGTTTAACGAAGAAATTATCAACGCCGACGCTGAATATGGAAAAATATGCCAAAAATTTACATGCGAAGCGATAGCGACCGCTATTCAAATTCATTCGACAAAACCATCTGAAAATTCGAAAACATTTAAAGATGAATGGTACCACGATTTAATCGTCGACGGATTTGCCAGGCAAATTTATCCATATATCGCTGAATATGTCGATAATGGAAAGCCTGTAGATAAAGAACTTGCCCTGAAAATTACGGCCGCGTTCAAAAATAAATTCAAAGATGCCGCAAAAATGTATGAAGTATTATTTTTTGGATTAAATGTATTAACCGAAAACTATGATAATGCTTCATGCATGCAAATTATCGGCGGCTCAGTGCAATGCGCTTACGCGAATATGTCTAAAATCCACGACGGCGAAACAAGCGTCAGTAAAAGAGAAACTAATCTTTTTATAATCGGCGGAGATGAAATCGAAAGTCTTTCAATATTCAAAAATGTTGATGTTCAAAAAATAAAAAGTAATCTCAAAAATAGCGAAAATTTCGTATGTACTTTTTTTGAGAGTATTGACATATAGATAG
>DIVV01000138.1 GCA_002423385.1 bacterium UBP16_UBA6123 | reverse complement strand
TATATTTTTATTTCGCACACCCTATGCATTAAAATGCTTGAACTAAAGATTTAAATATGGTATAATCACCTTGCGCAAAAGCATATATTGAAATTTACTTTAAAAGTCGTCGATAAAATTATGTTGTATGGAGTAAATAATGACGGCCGGTAAATCAATAAAAAAATCTTAGTAAAAAGAAAGAGGAATTCAATTGAAAAATTTAGTGATCTTATTAGTTATTATCCTGGCAGTGGCGGGCGCGTTTTATATAATGAAACCTCACCTGCTTCCGATGGAAAGCGAATATCTCGATTTCAAACTCGGCGCTAAAGCCAGTCCTGAAATGAAAGCGACCGCCGAATCCGATAAATTTAAAACCAAAAGCGAAATCTATTACAGCATATTTTCGCTGAAACCTTTCGAAGCCGATACGACGGTCGAGGTCGTAATAAGAAATATGGCTAATCTCGCTATGCCGGCTTTTAGCGAAAAACTCGGCACTGTCGATAAAAAAGTAATGCGCCCGATCAATCCGGTCAACTCGGAAACGGCGGGTAAATTCGCGATTGAAATCGTCAAAGACGGCGCCGTTATAGCAAGAAAATTATTCTTAATAGGCGACGATGTCGTTGCGCCTGTTGCCGCTCCGGAAGCGCCCGCAACCACGGAAGTAAAAGCTGAAGCGCCTGCGACTCCGGCTCCCGCTCCTGAAACTTCTGCGCCTGCTCCTGCGGCTGAAGAGGTTAAAGCAGATGCGCCCGTCGCGCCTGCGCCGGCATCTGAAGCTCCAGCCGCGCCAGTTGCCGCGCCTGAAACTCAGGCTACCGGAGAGGTTAAAACCAACTAACCAACTAATCAACTAATCAACTAATCAACTAATTAAGTAATCAAGTAATTAGGCGATTGAGTAAATATAAATAATTCGACATTATATATGAGTCCGCTCCACAAAGTCAAAAAATGGCAAAAATATGTCTGAAAATTATTGAAAAATCGTTACCTAAATTCAAAAAATCGACTATTTGGAATGGACTCATATACAATTTGCACGAAAAACTCGATGTGAATATTAACCAGTTGTTGACCGGGATCGATCCTGAATCGGCCGATTCAGTAAGCATCGATGCCCGGGCAGGCTGCGATTCAAACACTACCCATGCCGCTAATTAATATTTACGATGATATCGACCTTTATTCAATTTTAGACCGCATAGAAAAATTCGAACAAAAACTCAAAAAAATCTCTCGTTCCCGTCTTAAATAAATCGGCTCAGGCTTTACCGATTATTGACCGGATGGCCCTTTCGAGCGCTCTGCCGAATTTATCCGAACCGCCTTCGCCGTAGATATGCGCGAGTTCATGTATATAAACCGTGAGCGCGCTGGCGTTAAAACCTGCTTGATAGTCAATAGTTTTGAATGTTTTAAATTCCGTTGAATTTTTAGTCCTGTCAAATTTTTAAATCCTTGAATTGTAAATTTAGATATGGTATAATTATTTTATATTATAAGTATCGTCGGCGCGGGCATTTGAAGCGCCCGCGAAGTAAAAATTGATAAATATTAAAAAGATTATTTAAAGGAGCTGCCATGGCGGATTACCTTTAAAAAAGCCTGAGTACGAATTCACTTGCGGCAATTACTATAAATGGGACAACGATAAGCACCGGAAGTCATTGACTTATAATGGAATGCAGGATTATAAAATAGAGGTGAATTTATGGGTGCGGCTTTAAAGATAGGCAAGATAAATAAAATAAATAGTAGTTACACCTACGCCGATTACATAAAATGGCCTGTAAATGAGCGTTGGGAGATTATCGACGGCGCCGCATACGATATGACGCCCGCGCCGAAGACCGTTCATCAAAATGTCGCGGGCAATTTATTCACGATTTTTAATGTTTTTCTAAAAGGCAAGTCATGTAAAGCGTTTATAGCGCCATACGATATAATCTTTGCCGAAAACGGCGAAAGCGAACTCGAGTCTCGAAATGTCGTCCAGCCCGATATTTCAGTGATATGCGATAAAAACAAGATCAAAGAGAACGGCTGCGTCGGCGCGCCCGATCTCATCGTCGAGATCTTATCGCCTGCTACGGCGAGTAAAGATATAAAACTTAAATTCGAACTCTACGAACAGCACGGCGTAAAAGAATACTGGATAATCCATCCGACTGAAAAGTATTTAATGGTCTTTAAACTCGATCCGCACACGAAAAAATACGGACGTCCCGACATCTATCTTCAAAAAGCTAAAGTTAAATCCGTCGTGATAAAGGGATTGAGCGTAAAACTCGACGATATTTTCGAGGAATGAACGACCTATGCGTTTAAGCGAATTTGAAGTCAAATCGATTAAAGAATCGATTTTGAGCCGTTAAATGATGAAGTATATTTCAAAAAGTTTTATATCGAAGGCTGGATAATCGCATGGCCTGATGGCGCCGAAGTGGTGCCGGAAACTCTTTATTCGTGCGAAGAAGTTTCAGCCGGAAAGGCCGTTTAGTCAATTAAAATGAGGCTGTCAATCTAAAAAGAGGTTTGTAATGAAAAAAATAGCGATAGGCGTTGACGACTTTAAAAAAATCATTGAAAACGACTGCTATTATGTAGATAAGACTTTATTCATAAAAGAAATAATCCACGATATGAGCGAGGTAATTTTAATACCGCGTCCGCGCAGATTTGGCAAAACTCTTAATTTGTCGATGCTTAAATATTATTTCCAGAACGCCGTTCCGGCGCGAAAATCTGGTGATAAGCCGGAGCCGGCCGATAACGGACGGCTGTTTTCGGGGCTTAAAATAATGGATGCCAGCGCAGAATATACCGCCCGGCTGGGTGCTTATCCGGTTATATCGCTCACTCTTAAAGACGTCAAACACGCCCGCTGGCATGATTGTTACGGCGCGCTTAAATCGGTGATCTCGAAATTATACGAGAGCAATTATTTTTTAACTGCGGGCAATTTATTGTCGGAACCGGAAAAAAAAGCATTTAACGAAATTTGTTCCAGGACGGCGGAAAAATCTGATTTTGAATCATCCATCAAAAATCTTTCCGATTATTTATACCGCTACTACGAAACAAAAGTTATAATACTCATCGACGAATACGACATGCCGATACAGGCGGGCTATATTAACGGCTACTACGGCGAGATAATCGAGTTCATGCGCAACATGTTAAGCGGCGCGCTGAAAGGCAACTTATTTCTCGAAAAATCTGTGCTGAGCGGCATATTGCGCGTGGCTAAAGAGAGCATATTTTCGGGGCTTAATAATCTTCACGTCAGCACGCTTTTATCTGATGATTACAGCGCTCATTTCGGCTTTAGCGAAGAAGAGGTCTCGCATATGCTGGAATATTTCGGCGCAGCCGGCCGGATCGACGAAGTTAAAAACTGGTATAACGGATATATATTCGGAAAAAATATTATTTATAACCCCTGGTCGATGATTAACTTTTGTAAATCGCCGCAAGCTCCGGCCAGACCTTACTGGGTGAACACCAGCGATAATTCGCTTATAAAAGACCTTATATCGCAGTCCGGCTCCGACGTCAAAATGGAGATTGAAAAACTTATAAAAGGCGAAACGATCGAAAAGGAAATTGACGAAAATATAGTTTATTCCGAGGTCGGCCGGAATGAAAAATCGCTGTGGAGCTTCTTTTTAATGTGCGGCTATCTGAAAGTGGTTAAAACGCAAATAATCGAAGGACTTACGATCTGCGAACTCACCGTCCCGAATAAAGAAGTCGAAATAATTTATAAAAGCACGATTATAGGCTGGTTTGAAAACTATATTCAAAAAAACGAAT
>DIVV01000218.1 GCA_002423385.1 bacterium UBP16_UBA6123 | reverse complement strand
TTTGTTTATTTTGTTTATTTTGTTTTCAATTTTTTATCAACAAGAATAGCCGTTATCTTATATCGTCAGGATCGGCGTCAAGGTTATTTCTGAGCTTATGCTCTAAAAATTCCTCATAAGTGCCCGGATAATCGCGCAGCCGGCCTTCGTATATTTCGAGCACGCGCGTAGCTACGTTAGATACGAAATCGCGGTCGTGCGAAACAAAAAGCACCGTGCCGTCGTATTTCATGAGCGCTTCTTTCAACACGTCTTTTGCAAGAACGTCAAGATGGTTGGTCGGTTCGTCCAGTATTAAAAAATTAGACTGTCGTAAAAGCATTTTAGCCATCGACAGGCGCGCCCTCTCGCCGCCGCTGAGAACGGATACCGATTTATTAACGTCGTCGCCGCTGAAAAGGAAAGTGCCGAGAAGCGTCCTTAATTTAGGCGCCATATCGATGGGGCAATTCTGCGAAACCTCGCCGAGTACTGAATTAGTCGGATTAAGCTCCTGCGCCTGGTCCTGGGCGAAATAATCGATTTTAACGTTATGTCCGAGGCGCGCTTCACCGCAGTCCGGCTTTGAATTTTGAGTTATAACCTTTATCAGCGTGGTCTTTCCAGCGCCGTTAACTCCGAGCAGAACTATTTTTTCTCCGCGACTGATTGTAAAAGAAATGGGCTCGAATACTTTAAGCTGGCCGTAAGATTTTGATATATCGAACGCCTCGACTATAACTTCGCCCGATGGAAGGGCTTTCGGAAAGAAAAATTTTATTTTTTTGCGTCTCGGCGGCAGCTTGATCTTTTCCATCTTTTCGAGGGTTTTTATACGGCTCTGCACAAGCTGGGCTTTATCTATCTTAGCTCTGAAGCGATCTATAAACTCCTGCATTTTATCTATTTCATCCTGCTGCTTTTCGTAAGCGATGTAAAGTTTATCAATACGATCTTCGCGCTCGGTGAGATATTTAGAAAAAAGGCCGTGATATATTTCAAGTTTAGATGCGTAAATTTCAAATATTTTTTTAACCACCGCGTCCATGAAATGCCTGTCGTGCGAAACTATTATAACCGACTTGGAATAATTTTTCAAAAAAAGCTCCAGCCAGTTACGCGCGTCGATATCCAGATGATTCGTCGGTTCGTCGAGAAGCAAAACGTCGGGTTTTTGAAGCAAAAGTTTGGCCATATAGATTTTCATCTGCCAGCCGCCTGAAAATTCAGACACTTTTTTATTCCACTGTTTATGAAAAAAGCCGAGACCCCTTAAAACATCGTGTATCTCGGCGTCTATCGTGTGCGCATCGGTCATCATTATTTTTTCCTGAAGATCGCCGTAACGGTCTAACAGCTTCTGATACTGGTTTTGGTCGTAATTACCGGCCGCGAATAATTCTTCGATCTCGGCGGCCTCGTTTTTTAAGCGAATAACTTCTTCGAAAACTTCCGAGACTTCTTCATATAAAGTTTTTTCGGAGGTCATAACTATGTCCTGTGGAAGATATCCGAAGGTAGTGCCCTTCGGGCAGTTAAATTCGCCCGTATCGCTGGATTCTATGCCGGCTAATATCTTTAAGATAGTGGATTTACCCGAGCCGTTCTCACCGCATAATCCCACTACTTCGTTATCGTTTACGTGAAAAGTGACTTCTTTGAATAAACATCTGTCGCCATGATATTTTGATAGGTTTTTTACCGCGATCATAAATTCTCCGTTTCTATTTTTTTTCGATTTAACTCTGATTAATAATTATTTAATATTGAATTTTTTCTTGAATTCTTCGAACTGCTTAATATTTCCAATCGTAATAAGAACGTCATCTTTATCGAATGTATAAGTGGATTTAGGATTATATTTATAATCCCCGCTTTTCATATTATGGGTGGCAATCACTAAAAGTCCTGTTGAATCAGTGATATTAGCTTCTTTCATAGTTTTTCCGATAAGGTTTGAAGACGGCCCAGGCGATATTTCTTCAACGCGCAAAGACGCGTCCTGACTGCGAAGCATTTTATCTAAAAAAGAAACGACTTTAGGCCTTATCATTTCGGAAGCTATACGCATCCCGCCGATAGCGTTAGCCGAAACTATCGAATCGGCGCCGGCTTTTCGAAGTTTAGCGATCGATTCATCCTCAACCGCGCGCGTAACGATGCGAAGCGAAGGGTTAAGGCTTTTAGCCGTTATTACTATAAAAAGATTATCTTTATCGTTCGGAAGGGCGCAAATTAAGCCGCTGGCACGCTTAATTCCGGCTTTAATAAGCACTTCGTCCTCTGAGGCGTCGCCCTGTAAAAATAATAACCTTTCTCTAAACGGAATTTTTTCAATCATCGCCGTATCACGGTCTATTACCACAAATTCTCTGCTGGTCTTGTGAAGTTCATCGATAACATGGCGCCCGACGCTTCCCGCGCCGCAAATTATATAATGAGAACGAAGTTTATCGATTCTGGCAATCATCTTTTTCCTCCTTAAATATCCGTTAAGCTCTCCTTCTATGAATAAAGCGGTAACCATACTCACCGCATAAACGAAAGCGCCCATTCCGATTACGATCAATATAATCGTAAACGCCCTTCCGGCGGTCGAAAGCTCGTGCGTTTCGCCATAACCGACCGAGGCAAGAGTTATTACCGTCATATAAAGCGAGTCGAACACGCTCCAGCCTTCGATAATGACATAGCCCGTCACGCCTGAAACAAAAACCAAAATAATTAATATAAAAGTATTTATAAGTTTATGACGCAGTTCTTCCATAAACGCTTCTTTCATTCACCTCTGCCGCAGGAGAGCATATCGATAAAAGCCTCTAACCTGGTTAGTATTCCAGCTTTTGCGCTGTGCTCGTCCAGCGTGAGGTTTAAAAACGGTATATTGCGCGCCCGCGCCTCATTTTGAATTATATAAACGAGTATCGAATCCAGGCCGCAGCCAAAAGGCGCAAGGTAGATAAGGCCGTCCATTTTAAAATCGAGGCCGCTCATAAAATACATCGCCGTGCGGTAAATTTCACGCCCGAACGACCAGAAAAGGCCCGATGGAAAACCTGACAGATCGCATTCAAAGCCGTCAGAGGGCATATCTTCGTAGGTAACGCCGAGCGCGTCGAGCCGATTAAGCTCTTTTAAAACGCCCATATTTATATAATCGTCGTGAATATTATAAGGATGGCCGATAACGCCTATTTTCATTTTGAAGCGCTTGAGAATCTCACCGCGAAATATACTGCTGCGCTTATCGGATAAAAATTTATGATATTTAACGCCGCTCGAATAGGCGCGGTTGATTTTTAAATAATTAGAAGTGAAATGACGGCCTATATCACGAAAAACCTTTTCATTCGAATGATTGTGTATATCAAATAAATTGTCGATTAAATACGGCGCTTTAGTCTCCGCGACGCCGCTTCTTTGCGGATAAACGCAGCATCTGACCATATCGGTGAACCCGATAACTTTAGGACATACGAAACTTTTATTTTCAAGTCTGAAAAAGCGCGGCAGGAAAAGATAATCGTTTTGGCTATCGAAGAGTGAATCGACATGGCCGAAGGCTAATTTTATCGGAAGACATGAATCGGTATGGGCGTATTTTGAACCGCGGCTTAAAATATCGGCCGAGGAAGGTTTTGAAGTTTCAACCGAAACTCCAAGTTCGTTAAAAAAAGACTCCCACAGAGGAAAGTAACGATAATATAAAAGCGTGCGCGGGACTGCCAGCCTGATAGAAGAATTCGACATTTACTATATCCTAAAGGCCCATTATCTTGACGATAACGCTTCGCTCGCGGGGACCGTCGAATTCCGCCAGATAAACGGTCTGTCCGTCTTTTAAATCGAATTTAGCGCCGGTAACGGGTATGGCCGAATAATTACCGATGAATATCGATTTTAAATGGGCCTCTGCATTATTATCTATCATGTTATGAACATAACTCGAATGATAAGGGACTAATTTTTGAAGTATTATTTCGAAATCTTCCTTAAGATTTTCTTCGCAGTCATTTATATAAACAGCCGCGGTGGTATGCGGTAAAAACACATGGCACACGCCGTCGACTATAGAACTTTTAGCCAGTATTTCCTCGAGCGCCGGCCTTAAATCGTGACCTTCAAGAGGATTTGTAGTTTTTATGCCGAACTTTTCAGTGTGTATTCTCAAAATATACTCCGTTAATATATGTTTTTAAGCAGATTAAAACATTCTATCATAAATTTATCAAAATATCAATTTATTTACTTTTTAATTTTCACTTTTTGCTTTTTAATTTTTCTTATTGCTTATTGCTTATTGCTTATTGCATATTGCTTTTTAATTTTTACTTTTATTAGCTTTAATAGTTGTTCACTTATCCGCTTCACCGGTTTATTCGCTTAAAACCGTTTCTATGTAATCTTCGAGCTCGTCGAAATTAATAACACTTTCGGCGCGCAGAGCGATCCTGCCGGTTTTGTCGATAAGAAAAACGGCGGGCGTGGCGGTTATGCCGAATTTATCGGAAGCGTCATAAGATTTGCTGAAAGGGGTTTCGGTAATTTTATCGTAATAATTTTGATAAGCCGATATCCCGTTGTTTTTAATGAAATTTTTAACGGGCCCTCTCGCGTCCGGGGCATCGACATTAATGGCTATCAAAGATAATTTCGAAGAATACTTTCTGTGTAGCTCGCGCATAAATTTCATATCCCTGATACAGTTTTCACATGAAATAAACCAGAACCACACGAGCGCTGGAGGCTTCGCCGAAGCGGAAGCGGCCGGATTAAAATCTATAAGGGTCTCTTTAAGACCGCCTGTTGATATTAAAGTAACTGCGGGAGCGTAATCCCCCTTAATTAGAGGCTTTATTGCGGACGCGTCATCGGAGGCAAAAAGAAAAACCGGCGTTATAAAAAATAATAAAAACGATAACAAAAATATTGCCGTCAGCGTCAGCGGCCGCCTGCCGGAAAATATCCGCCGCGCAAAACTGAGTGAATTTTGATAAAATCCGTATAACATAAATATCATTCCTTCTGCATGAGCGCATAGAAAAATCCTTCATTTCCGGCGCCGTCAGGCAGTATCTGCATCAACTCATAATCGTCGTTTAAAACGCTGAAATCATACCCGAATGCTTTAATTTTATCTTTTAAAGAAATCAGCCGGAAATTTTTATTCGCGCTTAAAAACTCTAAAACCAGTCCTGAATTTTCCCTTTTATTAATTGTGCATGTCGAATAGAGCAAATAGCCGCCCTTTTTAAGAAGACGCGAAGCGTTATTGAGGATGGCGTACTGCAACCGCGGCATATTGGTAAGATCGGAGGCGTTGAAGCGGTACTTAAGTTCTATACGGTTTCTGAGAAGCCCGAGACCCGAACATGGCGCGTCGAGGAGTATCCGATCGAATATTTCAGTTTCGTCACCGAATGAGCTGAACTTATTCCTTAATTTATCCGCGTCGAGAAATTCGCAGGACGCGCATATGGTAAAAATGTTACTAAGTTTCAGCCGGTCTATATTATCGTTTATTTTAGCTATCTTCGCCTCGCTTATATCGGCTGCTATTATACGGGCGGCCGAAGAAGAAAGCTCGGCTATATGAGTGGTTTTATTGCCAGGCGCTGCGCAAGCGTCTAAAATAAGATCATCCGGCTGCGCCTCGAGAAGATAAGCCGCTAAAAACGCGCTGCGGCCGGCTGGCGTTAAATACCCGGCTTTAAACTCGGCAAGCTCGGTAACAATAAAATTAAAAGCGTTACGATCGCATGAATAAAGAGGCATATCGCGATATACGCGCTTTATATCCAGCAGGTATTTTTCGCCGAACTGCTTTAAAAAATCATCCCTTAACTCACGACTGTGAAGCCTTACGCAATTAAGCCGAAAAACCGCGTCAGGAGGTTTAATGGAATTTTCGAGTATTTCACGGGCGATTTCAGGACCGGTTTCGGATATAAGGTGCGAAACTAATTCACGCGGACATGAATAACGTATTGAAAGCGCGAGCGCTTCATCTTTCTGCCTGATTTCCGCGACGACAAAATTTGATTTTTCAACGAAATTATTAAGCGCGACGACTAAAGAACTCGCGATAGCGCCGTTCTGATACTGCCTGAGCATTATTTTAAGCTCGCTTAATACGCCTTCCGAATTCCCCTGAAAATAACACATTCCGAGCGCCAGAGATATAATTTTAAGCGTCAGGACCGAGTTTTTCTTGAAACGAGCGTCTTTAAGTATAAATTTTCTTGCTGTATAATCAAAGGCGAGCCTTCGCTGAACGTAATAAACGCAAAAATTAACGAGCTTATAGCGGTGCTCGCTTTCGACGGCGCCTTTTTTTTCGGCGTCCGCCCAGTATGAGCGAAGTCGCGTAATGCGAAAATCCGCGTTATTTATAAAAAAATCAAATATCAAGTATATATTGGCTAATTTAGGCATATCGAATTATCTCAACTTCCTGCTCTTTTATTTAAATATCGGCGATCATTTCGATATGATCGATTCCGGCTTCCTTAAACACTTCACCGCGTTTCACAAATCCGAATTTTTCATATAACGCCGCTATATAAGCTTGCGAATAAAGAATAATTTTTTTATACCCGCGCTCGCGGGCGGCTTCTATAAGTTTTTCGACTATAAGCATTCCGATGCCGCGCCCGCGGAATTCTTTTAAAACGCAAATTCGCCCGATTTTAGCGGTGACGCCGCATTCATGCGGCCCGTGACATCTAAAGGCAATAAGCCTTCCGGCGCCAGCCGGTTCGCCCGAAGGCGCGCTCACTAAAAGATGAAGCGTATCCGCGCATTTTTCATATTCATCGATTTCAATGGAGGTATCTACACCCTGCTCCTCGACGAAAACGCGCCGGCGAACGTCAAAGCACTCGTTTAAAAGCGCCGCATCGCCGTCGTTTTGAATTATATACACATTAAAATTCATCATAAGTTTACTCGCTGATTCACTAAAATGCGAGGTCCATAACAGTTTCAAGCCCGAAGTAAAAGCCTTTTCTCTTTTGCGACTCGCGGATTGCAAGAGCCACGCCCGGCATGAATGAATCGCGGGACATGCTGTCGTGGCGAAGAGTTAAAACCTGCCCCGGCCCGCCGAAAATCACCTGCTGATGAGCGAGAAAACCGGGCAGCCTCACCGAATGTATGTTAAGGCTTTCTAACGCCGCGCCGCGGGCGCCCGCAATTAATATTTTTTCGCCGGCAACCACATTGCGCGAACAGTTCGGCGCCATCATTTTAGCGGTCAAAAGCGCCGTGCCCGAAGGCGCATCGACTTTCTGATCATGATGCATTTCTATTATCTCGGCGCGGCCCATATATTTAGACGCAGCCTCGCTGAATTTCATCATCAGAACGGCGCCGATGGCAAAATTAGGGGCGATGAGAGTGAATAAATTATTTTTTAATGTCAGTTTTTCGATATCGCCGCGCTGCGCTTCGCTTAGGCCGGTAGTGCCGACCACGCAGTTTATGTTTTCTTCGAGCGCGCGCATCACGTTGTTATAAACACAGGATGGATGGGTAAATTCGACCATAACATCAACCGCGCCGCCGAAATTTTCACGCGAAACCACGGCACTCACGCTCAAACCGTAAGCCTCAGGCTGAACGGCCGCTTTAGCATCGGCCAGGCCGCATAATTTCATATCCGCCGCCGCGATAACGGTTTCGCAAACGGTCGCGCCCATTTTTCCAAGACACCCCGCCACGGCCACATTTATAACGCCCATAGATCATCCTCTCTTTTTAAAGTCTATTTATGAATATTTTCTTTCTGATAAGCGCCGCTATAAGTTTTATTAACCGGCGCCGCCAATTTATAAAAAACGAGCTGAATAACGCGGGCGTTTTTTTCAAGATATATTCCGTTTTCATTATATACCGTAAGCAGAGCCGACGGCCTGCCGCTGTAGCCGGAATCCCATAAAGCCGTCTGGATCGCCGCACCGGAGCGCAAAAGCGAAGAGCGCACGCGCGCGAAAGCGAACATATCAGGCGCTATATTGGTTATTTCATTAAATAAAACCTGATAACAACCTTTTTCAAGAAAAACGGAACCGGTTTCATCGAAAGGAACCGCTTCTACGGAAGATACCGAACGGTTTTTATTCGAAACCGCAATGCGCCCCGCGGAGGTTAACTTTGAAACCTCGCGCAGCGTAAGCTCGATGCCGTTCGGCTGGACCTGTTCGGACGCATCTATCATGCAGTCCACGAGAGGCTTTTCACAGCGTAAATAATCGCCGAACTCATTGGATGATAAAAATTGCATAAATAACTTCCTTCCATCTGGTTATGATTATTACGATAATTTATGATAAATGAACGCAATTTCCTGAAAAATTTATTAAAGAAATTATTAATCCCCCTGAAATTGGAATTTCAATCAGGCTGTTTTATTTTTTTTAGCCATCAGATCCAGGCCGGCAATTATCGCCAGCGAATACGACAACGCACCCGCGCCCGCAATAACGCAGAAAGCCAGATCGGCCGTCACAGATTTATGCCGAAACTCCTCCCGCGCGAAAATATTAGTAATATGCACTTCGGCAAAAGGTATCCTTACCGCAAGCAACGCGTCGCGGATCGCGATGGAATAATGCGTCAACGCACCCGCGTTTAAAATCAGTAAATCATAATTAGAACGAGATGAATGGATGCGCTCGATAATATCGCCTTCATGATTGGATTGAAAATGATCTATTTTAACGGGTTTTTCATATTTATAATCGCGGGCGAGGCCGATAACCTCTTCGAGCGTTAAAGTTTGATACAGAGATGTTTCGCGGCTGCCCAATAAATTTAAATTAGGTCCGTTTATAATTAATATTTTTATGTTCATCTAAACCCTCGCTTTAATAAATACAATTCAATCCGATTCAATTCAATCCGATTCAATTCAATCTGACTCAATTCAATTCGATTCAATTCGATTCAATTCGATTCAATCCGACTCAATTCGATTCAATTCGATTCAATCCGACTCAATTCGATTCAATTCGATTCAATTCAGCCGCCATCGCTTATATCGAAAAAAAACGCTTCGCGTTGGCGAATGCGATATCGCAAAATTCTTCGTACCCGGTCTTTTTTATGGCCGCAATAACCTCGGCGGCGGCGGAAACATTTGCTGGCTCGTTTAGCCGCCCGCGCAAATTCTGCGGCGAAAGATAAGGACAGTCCGTTTCAATCATGATGCGTTCCAGCGGCACGCATGAAAATAAATCGAGCATGGACGCCGGCACCGGCGAATCGAAGCCTTCATAATTTCTTATCACTTCATATACCGATCTGGAAGTCTTTCCGGCCATTTTATAAACGGCTTTGAGAGGATAAGTTATGCTCGCCGTAAATGAGATATAAAAGCCCCTATCGACAGCCCATTTGGCGAACTCCGCATCGCCGGAATAGCAGTGAATGACGCCTTTAAAATCGATGCCGTCGGTAAATTTCTTGAAATCTTCGAAAGCGTCGCGTATATGAATTATAACTGGAAAATCGGCTTCACGCGCCACTGCAAGCTGCTTTAAAAAAACTTCTTTCTGAACGCCGCGCGGCGAAAGGTCGCGGTAATAATCGAGCCCTATTTCGCCTATAGCAACTATCGAATTGCTTTTAACACGCTCTTTAATCTGAGCGGTGTGCCTTACAAAATCGAACGATTCGGCGTTATGCGGATGAAAACCGTAAGTGGCGTAAATAAAATCTTTATAAATCGATGACAACTCGACGTTCCTCAATGAAGTTTCTTCGTCGCAGCCGACTGAAATAATTTTTTCGACGCCGGCATTTTTAGCCGCCAGTATAACTTCTTCGAACTTTTCACCCTTATATTCAGGCGCGTCTAAATGCGCATGGGTATCGATTAAACGGGGCACTTCAGTATTCCTCTCTGACTTGTCGCTAATACGAATTAATGCTTCATTTCTTTTATGCTGCGCATATTCGGCGGTATATCGCAAAAACGGGTGAAACGGTTGCGACCGTTCTGCTTCGATGAATAAAGCGCGATATCTGCGCATTCTATAAGATCTTTTTTATCTTTTGAATCGGACGGATATTCCGACACGCCCAATGATATAGTTATCGGAACGAGCTTGCCGTCCACCTTGAACTCATAAGATTCAATAGCCTTTCTGATACGCTCCGCTGGAACGATAGTTTCCTCGTTAGACTTTTCAGGACATATAACCACGAATTCCTCACCGCCATACCTCGCGACCATATCGACTTCACGAACGCTCTGCTGTACGAGCCGCGCAACTTCACGCAACACCTGATCGCCTACCTGGTGGCCGTAAGTATCGTTAAATTTCTTGAAGTGATCGATATCGGTGAGTATAAGCGAAAACTTATAACCATAGCGCTCCGAGCGCGAAAGCTCATCGCTTAAACGGTGCTGGAAATAACGGTGCAGATATAATTTAGTTAGCCCGTCAGTAATGGCAAGTTTATATAAAATAGCGTTATCAATAGCAATAGCGCCCTGGACCGAAAGCGAATTGAACAAAGAAAACTCACGGTCACTGAAATAATCAGGAATTGATTTAGCGGCGTTAACTACGCCTATAGTTCTTTCTTTAACTATCAAAGGCACCGAAATAAGCGTGCCCGGATATATTTCGCCTTTTTTAAACTTACGCAGCATTTCTGAGTTTTGAGCGTCTTTAATTAAAACGGCTTTTCCGGTTTGATAAACATGACCGCTGAGACCTTCATGCTTATCTACGTTATAGCTTTCAAGGTCAGATGTCGAAACTTTAGCGATACTCGCCGTCAACTGGCCCGTCTCCTCGTCGTATAACATTATCGAAGCACGGTCCGCGCCTATGGTTTCGATATATTTAGACAGGATAAGCCTCATAAGGTCTTCTAAATTTAAAACCGCACTGATCTTCTGGCCGACTTCGTTTATCGTTTCGAGCTCCCACACCTTGTAAGCGAGATTCTGCCTCATAAGATCGAAGTTATAGGCGAGCTGGCCAACTTCGTCATTTGCACGCACGGCTACGGCCGTAGCCAGATCGCCCCTGGCGATACGGTTTGCATCATCTACGAGCTTAAATATGGGACGCGTGAGACTTACCGCTAAAATAAGAGCTATTATAACCGCTATGATAAAACATACGAACATAAAATACCATACCTGCTTCTGCAAAAGCTCGGCCTCTATAAAAGCCTCCTTCTTCGTCTGCTCTAAAATAACGTAAGCGGGCGGAAAGAAAATGCTCGAATAATTCTGAGTGGGCTTAAACTTATTAAGCGGCGAAGCCGCATACAACAAGAGATTATCGTCAGAAGCGTTAAGCGTGGCTTTAAGCACGCCGGAATCTTTTGAATTATCTATCCCTGATTCGCTTATTTTAGACAGCAAATACGCTGCGTTTGAAAGTTTTTTGCCTATAAGCGTTTTATCGGTCGAATGCGCGACCGCATATCCCTGCTGGTTTATTATATAAGAAACTCCAGTTTTACCGAGCTGAATGCGGTCTATAATAGGCCACAGCATTCGAAGATCGAGATCGGCTATCAATATTCCACTCACCTTGAACGCCGAATCGCGAACTAAAATAGCCATCGTAAGCGTCGGAAGATTCTCGTCAACGAAGTAAATATCGGACTGATAATAAGCGTTATAATTGCCCTTGACTATCAAAGAATAAAGAACCTTCGAAGTCATCGAAGTAGTGTCCTGCAAAGTCGAATAAACCTCACGACCATCGATATCAATAATAGCTATTCTGGTAAAAATTTTAAAGCTCGATAGCAACGATTCAAATATAGCTTTTATAGTGCTTACATCAAAAGACCTCACCGCCGGAACCTTTGAAGTCGATATCAAAATTTTATTGGCGTTTTCTATCAACTGCCCGATTTCATGCGATATGATATCAGATATCTCGAAACACGACTCGATCACCTTTTTTTGAATAACATCTTTTTCGGAGCGGATAGCTATAGAACCTAAAAGCAATACCGCGCCTACGATTAAAGTTACGAAAGCAAGCAAAAACTTCTGCCATAAAGAAAAACGAACTTTAAAGCCGCTGCGGTCCTTCAGCTTTTCTTTTATATCTTCTATGGAAGGCTTTTCGAATATTTTTATTTCATCCTTAATCATAATAAACACCTCTTTAGTGATTATAAGATTTTATCATATCTTATATTTTTTTACAAGATTTTAATTTGATTTTAATCGATTTTTAATATCACTTTTCACTTCCGCTCGCTATTTAATAACCGCACTAAAACAACATAGACCGAATAAGGCCGTTAAAACCGAAAGACCGAATAAGACCGCGACGGGGGAAAAGAAAGGACCAATGGCCCTCTCTTTTCCCCCATGGCCCCCTATTCTCTCCCTGAATATAAAACTGCGCGCGTTGCGCGCGCAGTTTTGCAGCATCGAAATAAAAAGGCTATTATCATAGCCTTTTTATTTCGGGCGGCATTTGCTGCCGGCTTCGAAGTTTTTCTAATAGTTTCTTTACAAAATTCCTGCCTTTTTTCTTCTTTTCTTCTTTCTTATTTTCTTATTTTCTTATTTTCTTATTTTCATGCCACAAACTTTTTTCCTGCTTTTTTCTTGCCTTTTGTTAGTTTTGCCTCCGCGCGCAGACTGCGCGCGGAGGCGTTCTATTTACGCACCGCCGGAACTTAAGATTTCGGCTCACGGTAATGCTCTAAAGCGTAACAACTTTTTTATATCACCGAAAATTAAATTAAATTTGTTTAACTTAATTTGACCTTATTTTTATAGACTCAATTTACGGTGATTTTTACCGCGAGCCATTCATTTAAGATACGGTAAAACCATTGTTGCTACGCATGTGCGCGCAATGCGCGCACATGCAAACAAGCAAGCTGGCGGATAAATAAGTAAAAGGCAACAAACAAACAAAAAAGCAAGCAAACAAACAGCGGCATTTACTGCCGGCTTCGAAGTTTTTCTAATAGTTTCTTTACAAAATTCCTGCCTTTTTTCTTCTTTCTTATTTTCTTATTTTCTTATTTTCATGCCACAAACTTTTTTCCTGCTTTTTTCTTGCCTTTTGTTAGTTTTGCCTCCGCGCGCAGACTGCGCGCGGAGGCGTTCTATATACGCACCGCCGGAACTTAAGATTTTGGCTCACGGTAATGCTCTAAAGCGTAACAACTTTTTTATATCACCGAAAATTAAATTAAATTTGTTTAACTTAATTTGACCTTATTTTTATAGACTCGATTTACGGTGATTTTTACCGCGAGCCGTTCATTTAAGATACGGTAAAACCGTTGTTGCTACGCATGTGCGCGCGATGCGCGCACATGCAAACAAGCAAGCTGGCGGATAAATAAGTAAAAGGCAACAAACAAACAAAAAAGAAAACAAACAAATGAATGAATGAATGAATGAATGAATGAGCGAACAGCCGCATGAAAAAACTTAAAAGAAAGATTCTAAAATTTTACAAAGCATTTCGCGAATCACTTCACTAAATCAAAGCCCCGAGAAAAAAAGCTATCGATAAAAAAACAAAAAAGCGTCAGGCAATTTGCAGAATGAGGGAGGGGTAAAGGGGAGGGAGANNTAACCTTTTCTCCCTCCCCTTTTTTTAAAACATAAAAAATAAACAATCAAAAAACGGACGATTATTGAATTTTATTTTTATTTATGTTATCATTTAAAAACCTTAACAAGGAGGAATTTTTGTCATGGCTGATGTTCCCCGCAAGCGCTCGGCGTTTTCGAAGCCCGATGATTATAATGCGAATGCAGGATTTAACGCATCTTCGCCGCCCCCGCAAGATTCGCTCGAACCCGGAAATTATCCGCAGGACAATTTTAGAGGCGACAGTAACATTTACATACCGCCACCGCCGGCCGAAGACAGCGTGCCTGAAAACGTAAAAGTCGATCTTACCACGCCGCTCGAGGCACTATGGGTAATAGCTGGCGTCATCGCTCTGATAGGCGCTTTTTACTTTTACAGCGAGGGCAATTTCGGCCATTATTCAAAGAGCAGCCGTATGCGTTTTCCGCCGCAGCCTCATCTTCTGGCATATATTCCATACGCGCTATTTACGGCCGCGGCATCTTTTTTATGCTGGTTTTTTACTGATAATTATTACATTTTCAACACCAGGCTTAAAAAAATATTATACCACTTTAAATTATTCTCGATAGTCAACATCACTGAATTTTTAAACGCTGAGCAGCTTTACGCCATTGGAGTCACCGGAACCAGAAAGCACAGCAAACACAGGAGTTGGTGGGAATATAAAATCGTGGTTATCGCTAACGACGGCACCGTAACCGATTTCAGTAATTACACGCGCGACGGGCGTTATGAGCTTAACAGCAAGGCCCGTGGAATGGCGGCGGTAATGGGCTGCCGCTTCGCCGACTGTCCATCGGAAAGCGTTTTAAAAACATATATCGAAAACGGCCGCGTGCGATATGTATATTTCGACAGTAATGTATCTCTACTCGGTTCAGCCAGCGGCCTGTTCACTTCGAGCGGCCGTTCAGGCGATGTCAGCCCGATGACCGCTTTTATCGCCGTCGCCGTTACTCTGATGGTTATATTCGCGGCCGCTTATTTTACGAGCCGGTAAAAGCCGGCACGAGCCGGTAGAAGCCGGCACAAGCCGATAAGCCGTCGAAAGGAATTAGATGCTGGCTTTAAAATTAACTTTTATACCGCTTTTTATTATCTTCTACGCGGCCGGAAAAGCCGCGCTTAAAAAATATGGAAGCCTCAGCGCCGACCGTTCAGTCAGCAATAAAATCAATCTGGCGCTTTTTTTAGTATTTCTTCTCTGCGTGGCGCTCGCGGCTTTTATAAGGCTCGCCTTCGATATAGAACTCATGCTGCCGCAGATAATCAGAATACACGCTACGCATTTTAAATGGTTCGGCATCCAGTTTTTATTTACATGCTTAACTGGCTTCGCGGCCGGTTTATATTCGGCCGAGCCGTTGAATATGAAACGAAAATTATATATAACCGCGGCGATTTTATCGCTTGTAATATTATATTTCGAGTATTTTTACACCAGGCCGATCTACGAACTCTGCACGGAACGCACTAAGGACGGTTTCGTAATTCAATCGTTTCAGTCATCCTGCGGGCCTTCGGCGCTTGCTAATCTTTTTATAATCCATGGCGTAAAAATATCTGAAATCGACGCGGCGCGGGCGGCCCGAACCAGATACACCGGAACGACCGGTGACGAATTAGCGATAGCCGCGGCGACGCTTAATAAAAATTATTATGCGCATTATTTTAAAATGACCTTTGAAGACATCGAAAAAATAGAACTGCCCTGCGTTCTGAGTTTTAACGAAGAACATTTTGTGACTTATCTGGGAAAACGAAAGCACCTTTGCGAATATATAGACCCTTCCATAGGAATCTGCATGGCAAAAAAAGAAGATCTTATCAAAGAATGGGACAGCAAAGCATTGTACATATATCCGATGGATTTTACCTTCAGCCTGAAAAAAGGCGGAAACGACGAAAGACTTATTAATATCAAAAAAGCACTTTCGAAAATTTACGATGATAAAATCGAGTTGAAAATAATAAGCGCTCCAGCGGCAACTGAATCGGTTGAAGTTTATAACGGCTGTTATGACGATAGTTTTGAAATAGAGCTGACGCGCTTCGCGCATGATTATAAAGTTAAAAGGCCGGTGGCGGAAGAAATAGAGCCGTATATAAACTTGATGATATTTTCTAACGCGGACCGGTTAAAAAAGCGGTTACCTCGTTAATAAACAGTTTCATGCCCGGCTGAACCGATTACTTTACAAGCCTCTTCTTCGGTATCATACATTGCAAAAAGGCTGTCGAAGTTCATCATTTTTAGAACTTCACGAACGCTTTCGTTAAAATTAGTCAAAGCGATCCGGCCGCGCCTTATTTTGAGCAATTTACCTATGACTAAAAAACTTCTGAGACCCGCGCTGGTAACGTAATCCGTGTCTTTTAAATTTATGATGAATTTTTTTTCCTCACCGGCAATCTGGTCTATAATTATTTTTTCGAATATCTGCGACGACTCGCCGTCAATGACGCCTTTCAGCAATGCGACGATAATCCCGTTGCAGTCATTACGTTTAACAATCTTAACTTCCATAATTTAATCACCTGATAAATATAATTTATCGAAATCAGCGCTACGGCAATCGATAATAAAATTATTATATACGCAACGGATAAAAAAAGCAATAAATTTATTTTGGACATAATTTATTTTGGACAAATTAAAATTTATTTTAGGATTTATAGTGGACAAAAAAAACTATTAAGGTTATAATAAGGCCTCGTAGATAAATCAAGTTGAAAAAATATATAAAGCGGGGGATAATAATGAGTGAAAAAGTCCAGAGGATTCTTGTAATTAACTGCGGCAGCTCATCATTAAAATATGAAGTTTATAAAATGCCCGAAAGAAAAAGCATCGGTCGCGGCCTCATCGAGCGCATCGGCGAAAAAAGCGCCAGAATAAGTCAAAACGGCAATGGCAGCAAATACGAACTCGAAACGCACATAAACGATCATACCGAAGCCATGCGCCTGATGGTAAATGCCATCACCGACAAAGAAAAGGGGTTTTTAGGCTCTATAGAAGAAATCGACGGCATCGGCCACCGCGTCGTTCATGGCGGCGAGCAATATTGCGAATCGGTAATAATCGACGATAAAGTAATTAAAGCGGTCGAAGACAATATACAGCTCGCCCCGCTGCATAACCCGCCTAATTTAATTGGCATAAGAGCCGCCGAAGAGGTTTTCCAGGGCAAAAAACAGGTCGCCGTATTCGATACGGCATTCCATCAAACGCTTCCGCCAAGCGCTTATCTATACGGCATTCCGCGTGAATTTTACGATAAATATAAAATAAGAAGATATGGATTTCACGGCACCAGCCATCGTTTCGTATCCAGCGAAGCCATGCGCATTTTAAAACGCTCGCCCGAAAACACCAACGCCATCTCCTGCCACTTAGGCAACGGCGCTTCCATCACGGCCATTTTCCACGGCAAATCCTACGACACTTCGATGGGATTCACGCCGCTCGAAGGCCTTGTCATGGGAACCCGCTGCGGCGACATCGATCCGGCGATCGTAATTTATATGGCCGAATCTTTAGGACTGCCTATTAAAGAAATCAACAATATATTAAATAAAAAATCAGGGCTGCTCGGATTATCAGGTATTTCAAACGATCTGCGCGACATCGAAAAAGCCGCCGAGGAAGGCAACCTGCGCGCGCAGGAAACTCTCGAAGTTTACGCGCACAGCATCAGAAAGTATATAGGCGGATACGCCGCTAATATAGTAAAAGTTGACGTACTGATATTTACGGGCGGCATAGGCCAGCACGGCGTAAAAATGCGTGAACGCATCTGCCACAGGCTTGAAAATATAGGCATAGTAATGGATTATCAGCGTAATTCCGAACTCGGGGCGGTCGAAGGAATAATATCCACCGATTATTCGCCTACCACCATAATAGTAGTGCCGACTAACGAAGAGCTGCAAATAGCCATAGACGCCTACGAACTTATATTCGGTTGATTTAAATTAATATAGGCGGATTGCCGGTCAGTAAGAATTCGCAGGCCTCCGTTCGCGAATCGTTTTTAATAACGCAGGCCACATAAGATTTAAAATTAAGCGAATCGCCGGGGGACACGCGATACTCATTGTCTTCATTTAGTTTCACTGCCGCCACGCCGCTCATCATATATAAAAAGCGCTCACCGCTTATATCGGGTTTAAGCCTGGCTACCGTAATCGAAGAATCGGGGCTCAAAAAAACGGAAAATGATTCTAAAACGTTATTTTCTAATTTTGAAGCTAGAAGCGAAAGTTTAACTCCCGCTGAACTATTCACCAGTGTTTCTTTTTCGGCGGCTCTAATAAAAATATGGCTTTTCTGTTCTACCTGCTTAAAAAAATCTGAAATATTGACTTTATAATATTTTAGAAGAACTTCGAGAGAGTTTAAAGAAGGCGAAGTTTTGTCGTTTTCGATTTGAGACAACAAACTTGCCGTTAAATTAGTGCTTTTGGCAACTTCGTTCAAAGTAAAATGTTTTTCTTTTCTGATTTTTTTTAAAAAAAAGCCTATATTCATATCGTTCTCCAATTACTTAAAAAATGCCGGTTCAATAACTACGGGATAAATAAATAAAAATCTTTAAACTTCTGATTGAAAAAATCGTGGGATTATCCCGATTACTTTCGTTACGTATTATATTAAATTAAAATTGAATTGTCAATTAAAATTAAGCAAAACTTAAATAATCGGTGTGGCGAATTACAACACCGATGTCGATTTTTACCGCGCGCAAACTCCATTAACACGCTTAAATTCATTATTTAACCGGCAAAATCAGCGGCATGGAAATTGCCTTTATTTTTTTCAACCGCAGGAGAACAAATAGAAAGCGAGGAAGTATATGGACATTAAAACCATCGGTGAAAAATACCGGCAAACGAGCCGAGCCGCGGACGCAAAGCCTTTTAACCTTCTTGTGATAGATGATGACATCACGGCTTCTTTTATAATTTTCGAAGCTTTTTCTAAGATAATGGGCCATAACGTTTACTGCTCCAACAATGGAAAAGACGGAATCGAAATGGTTAAAAATAATAAATTCGACTTGATAATAACTGATATAAGCATGCCGGAGATGGACGGTTATGAAACCGCCAGGCAAATAAGAAAATACGATAAAAAAATTCCGATTATAGCGCTTACCGGCAGCCCGGACGCCGATTTAAGCGAAAAAGTAAAAAAAAGCCTTATGAACGCTTTTGTATTAAAACCTTATAATATTTTTTCACTCGCCCTTTTAATAAATTCACTGATTGAAAATTCCGCCGAGATCTGATATAATATCCCACTGAAAGAAAAATAAAAGGAGATTTAAATGCAGATACTCGACGGAAAAAAAACAGCCGCTTATTACCGCTCGCAAATAGCCAAAAAAATTGAGCAGTTAACTAAGACCGGCGCTCCGCCGCCGAGACTCGCCGCTTTTTTAATCGGCGACAATAAAGCCTCGGCGATGTATGTTAAAATGAAGGAAAAAGCCTGCGTCGAAGCCGGAATACTCAATCGCACCCGCGTATTAGATGCCCGGACGCCTGAAGCGGAAATAATAGAGCTTATCGAATCTGAAAACGCCGATGCGCAGACATCTGGAATCCTTGTTCAGCTTCCGCTTCCCAAACATTACGACGAAAACAAAATTTTATCGCATATAGATCCCGCCAAAGACGCGGACTGCTTTCTACCGCAAAATATCGGCCACATGTTTTTAGGCGAAGAAACCACCGTAATTCCATGCACTCCGCTGGGTGTAATGAAACTGCTCAAATTTTATAAAATCGATGTCGCCTCGAAAGAGGTCTGCATTATAGGCCGTTCAAATATAGTCGGCAAGCCGCTGGCCTTTCTTATGCTCAAACAGAACGCGACCGTTACTATCTGCCATTCAAAAACACGCGATTTAAAAGGCGTCGCCTCGCGCGCCGATATATTGGTAGCGGCAATCGGGCGCGCTAAAATGATCGATGCGTCCTATGTTAAAGAAGGCGCCGTGGTAATCGACGTGGGCATCAACCGCGTCGAAACGGCCGGCGGCGAGTATGAAACCTGCGGCGACTGCGACTTCGAATCGGTATCTAAAAAAGCGTCTTACATTACGCCGGTGCCGGGCGGAGTCGGTCCGATGACAATCGCCATGCTGCTTTACAACACGCTTTATAACTATGTTCTAATGAAAAAAGTCGATCTGGACATGAATATCGAAGCGGAAGAATGCCTCTAAAAAGGATATAAAACGCGGAGCCTTAAATTTAGTTTTTCAGTCAATAAATAAGAGCCGTCGTCGTTATCGGTTTTTAATAAAACCGTTTCCACGGCGGCTTTTTTATAGTGCGATAGAGCCGATATTTTATATGTGCGGATGCGCCCGATTTCTTCACTCAGCCCGTTGGCGCGTGTAAATTGAGGCGTTATGGCGAAGTAGCTTTCGACGGAAAGCAAGGTTTTAAACCTGTCGTTAAGCAGCGACTCTATTCTAAAAGCGCCGATATGTTTCTGATAGAAAAAAATAATGTTGCCGTCGATAAGGTCGGCCGCATTTCTTTTAAGGTGAAAATAACCATTTTCAGTGCTGTTTGATAGAAGTTCCAGGCTTAATTTATTTAATTTACACCCGGCAACTTTTTTATTTAAATTTATATCGGCGCCGGCACGATACTGAATGAAAGGGCTTAAATAATTAAATCCATTGCGCCTGTATCCGGCTTTATAATTAAGCGTTTTAGCCTTCGATTGATTATAATCGACTATTATAAAATCGCGCCGGCTGTTGAATGCGCTCGCTATATACAAATCACCGTAATTAAATCCGTAAGTTTTTAATGAATTAGAGTAATCCGCGCTGAACTGATAATTTAAAAACGCCGACGCTTTTTTATTGATATTTCTGGAATAATACAAATTACCCCTGGCTTTTTTATCGAATACCGGATTCATAATATCGAAACCGTAAACGATATCTTTTAAATCGAATAATTTGTCATAGCCGCTTTTATCACTGCGGTCATGAAACATTCCAAAATTAAAATCATAACGCGCGCCGCTTTTTTTGATATATGCTTCGTTAAGCGTCAGCGCCTCGAGCTCGTTAATTCCATTATGGCTTTTAAGATACGAATCGCCTTCAAAACTGTAGGCTTTCGCCTTAAGCGCTATATCGACATCGGAAGTATCCTTCCTGTCGATATCTATCCATAAAATATTGAATATAGCGTGACGCCCGGTCGAATCGCCGGGATCGATTATATTAAAACGGCCTTCGTACCTCGAATTAATATTAAGCGCGCCGGCGTCTGAATGTAATAAAGTTTCCTGCGAAGCGTAAAGGCACGCGCCGCAAGGTAATAAAAGCGCCCCAAATATAAACGCGCAAAAAGTAAAGAAATTGAGTTTTTTAATAATTATCATCGCATATTATTTTTCGGTAATATTTTGACAAATTTGACAATTTTTGTTAGTATAAAAAAAATAACTTATGTATAGCGACCAAAATATAATCGTGTATTCATGTATTCATGTGTTCTTATTATTATACTATACAAGCGGAGAGAATGAAAAAGTGGAGAGAATAAAAGAGATGATTAAAGAAACGATTAAAGAAACGATAAAAAAAATCTATTGCAATATCAGACCGCAGATTAGTAAAACTGTTATTTCAACTGCCGCCGCTTTGATTGCGGCCGCTTTCATTTCATTCGCGGCAGCTCTTATGATGCCGGGAATCCTCGACGCGGCGGAGTTTAGCAGCCAGCGGCAGGAAGCGTTCAAAGATCTTAATCAAAGGTGGAAAAACGATTCTGCCGAAATAGAACTCAAATTTAAAAACCTTTCGCCCGACGATATTTTAACCGCGGAAAAGCAGCTCTATTATTTATTTATACACCGTGACGAATTTAATTTTTTATTTGCGCTTTTATTAAAAAGCGATCATCCCGACGCCATTGAACTATCGGACCGTCTTCTCAACGACGAAAAAATCGGTTACTCCGACAAAATTTCGATATTACACGAAATTGCCGGATATATGTCATCGGATAAATCGAAAAACAAGGCGCGCCTCCGCCAGATACTTCAAAATTTTATAAATTCCGATGCGGCAAAAAAGTCGAATCATTATATTCTCGCGGCATTACGGGCGGCCGCCGCTCAAAAAGATCAGGAAGCCGCCCCGTTATTCACTTCACTCTACGACTCGCAGCAAAACGCCGCCCTTAAAGCTGAAATGACATATATCGCCGCCGGTTTTGATAATGGCGTTGAAATACTCGACGCGCAATATAAAAAAGCGATGGCCAAAAATGATGTCAAAGCCGCTATGGACGCGCTTCGCGCAATGAGCGG
The DNA here is from genome assembly GCA_002423385.1 of bacterium UBP16_UBA6123. Classification (GTDB taxonomy): domain Bacteria; phylum Muiribacteriota; class UBA9980; order UBA9980; family UBA9980; genus UBA9980. Next base: position 11,657 of record DIVV01000218.1, on the reverse strand, counting down.
CATTAAATCGGAAGCCGCTTATAACCGCCTGGCCGATTTATTGAAAAACGAAGGCGAAAAAACCGGCGGCGGGGCTGATGCCGGCGGCGGCCGAATGGCAGTCGACAGTCCGCTTTACTATCACATACGCGATTGCGCCGCCGCTTGCGGCAATAAAAAATTCACCGCCGTGATAGAAACTCTTTTAGCTTCAAAAAATACGGCGGAAATTGATAAAGGCTTCGAGTACCTGCTTCAGCAGCCGAATAATACGATAACGACCGCCTGCAAAGTTTATTCGCAATTAAGCGAACCGCAGCATAAAAAATTCTTTTTAAGAAAACTCGGCGATTTTTTGAAATCAAGAAATCTGGCCTATCACAAAGCCTCCGCCGAAGAAATAAAATCCGCTTATTCCATCGTTAAAGAAGCCATGGCAGACACCGAACCGGCCCTCAAAAAAACAGCGTTCGAAATAATCGCCGAAAATTTTAAAAACGAAGAATTTAAAACGCTTGTTAAAAATGACGGAGGAAAAGATTTTCTTACGCTTTTAGCTTTTTATATAAACGGAGAAAAAGACGGGCTTCTCGATTATATAAAAACCGGCGATTTTACAAAAACCGCTATCGAATATAAGGAATTGACAGGCAATTTTCATTCTCACTTTAAATTCAACGCGGCTAATTACCGCAGCCCGGAAGAATTAAGCGCGTTTTTTAATTTTTTAAAACTTCAAACGCCTTACTTTCAGCAGCGCGTGATAGAAGATATTGCAGGCGCAGCCGATAAAGAACTTATTAAAAAACTTGCGGCGTTTTCAAGCGCCTGCCCGCCTGATTTTATTAGAACTTTAAAAAGCGCCATTACGGCCAATGCCGAACGGCTCGACGTGCTAAACGACGAATATCTTCTTAATTACAGCGCTTTTTCATCCAGTGCGCAATATAAAAACATGACCGCTAATAAAAAGTATTTAGAAACCTCCGGCGGCAGCCTGAAAAAATACCTCGTCACGCTCGGAAATGCTGGAAATTACGAAACTGAATACGCTTTTTCATCTATCGCCGGCTTAATTAAAAAAACACCCGAAGTTTTTATAGAAACCTTAAAAGATCAATATTATCCGCTGGAGGCTAAACTTCTTCTAATCAGGGCCGCCGTTGAAAAATTAAATGAAATAAAAAACGAAGTCGCATCCGATGGAATAAATGAACTCATAACCACGCGCGGCGCGGATGCCCGCCTGGTAGCGGCGGCCGTTAACCTTCTGGCGCGGATTAATCCAGGGCAAGCCCTCGATGCGCTGAAAAAGGCCCTTGCCGCGGCGGCGGGCGATTCATACCGCGAGCCGCTCCTTTTAAAAGCCTGCTCTTTTATAAAAACACCTGAATGCGCAGAGTTTGTAGTCGATAAATTCGTTTCGCCCGCTGTGGATATTATCAATTCAGAAAGCGCCGCTGGCGAAAATCCCGAAACAACTTATAGCGGCGAGGCTTTCGCCGGCGAATCAATATTTAAAGCGGCCATGGAAGTTCTTTATGAATTAAACGACTGCTCAAAAGCCGTCGTTATAAAACTGTTAACTCAAAAACCATTCGCCGCGCCGATTTTAATTCAATATTCGGCGGCGGGCGAAGCCGGCGGGGCCGCCGTTAAATACTACCTGGATTCTTTCGACGCTTCGCGCTACGGAAACCGTGAACTTAATTACCTCAGACGCTTCGTCGATAAATCAAACTTAAACACGCTTATCGAATTTTATAATAAAAAATCCGATGATATTAACGCGCGGCTCGCTGCAGCGGCTATTTTATATAAAAACGGCATGCACTCTCCCGCGGCGGAAGTTATAGCCGGGCTTGAAAAGTCCGCGGCCGGATCATCCGATATGATAGCTAAACTCCTCGACGCCGGATTCGAGCCGGATTTCATTATCGACCACTACGGCGCGGCTGAAAAAATTATCGCGAATCCGACGGCTGGCCGCGATAAAATTTCCAGAGCCTTCAAAAGCGCCGAATCGGANNTAGACGCTATCCCGGCTATGGCAAAGATTTTTTGCCGCCGTCGCCTCCCGAATTCATCGATCCGCGGGCGGTTGAGGAAACAATTGTTTCCGCGGCATGCGATAATCAAAAATCGGTTGAAGTTTATCTTAAATATCTCGACGGCGCTAAAGCGATTTACGGCTTTGAACCGGCTTTTTTATTAAAAGCTCTTAACGGAAAAAAAATATCCGAGCGCAATCTGCTCGCAATATCCCTCGCCGCCTCAAGGCACGGATTTATTAATTTAAGGCGGGCCGCGCATAAGCGCATAGCAGCCGCAATAGAAGAAAAGCTCACGAACGAAAAATCTTCGACGACTGAATATAAAACTCTGCTCGACGCCCTTATCGACTCAGGCGATATCGACGATTATAAAAAATGCCTCGCGCAAATCGAAAACCTGGCCGCCGGGAATAAAATAACCGCTGAAACATACTCCGATGCCGCTTTTCGCCTCTGCTCGCCGATGAATTTAAAAGCCGCCGGGTTCCAGAATCTTTCACTGCGCCAGAAAAGTTCGCTTATCAGGCATGTACTGTCCAGGAATTCCTTCGATTTAAACCTTACTTTCGGCGAAAACGCCCTGGAATTAACTCTGGATTTCAACGCGATTCTTTCGTCGAAAAACGCCGATACAAAGTTTATTGATTCTCTGATCCAGCAAACTGGCGATAAGGAAAACAACTATGATTATAATCACGGCAGCGGTCTTTATCTTCTGCGGCTGATTAAAACAAACGGCGCACAGGCTAAGCTCGACTTTATAATCGATTCGATCGATAAAATCGAAACTGGAAACCGTTACTACCTGTTAGATTCCATAGGCCAATATTTCACGATGTACGACAGCGATAATCTCATAAATTTATTCGCCGCGCACTACGCCGATAAACTCGATAAAATTAAAAGCGACGATAATATCATGCGGTTGAGCGCGCAGGCGATAAGCGGCGATACTCTCAAAAAAATCATAATCGATTACGAAAACCAAAAAGACGAATACGGCCTTTCACAGCATATATTCGACGCTTACGCAGCGCGCGGTGGCACCGATAGGTTCAAGCATATATCATCTTTGTGCGAATCGAAAAAATACGGCGTGAAAAACGGCGCGCTTAAATCGCTTAACGGTTGCGGCGATGAAGGTTTTGAAACGCTTAAAGCGCTTTTCGAAAAACATTGCGGCGGCGAAAATAAATACCAGGCAAACGATTATATATCCGCTATGGCCGAAACCGGCGCCGGACGGGTCTTTAAATATCTTACCACGGCGGCGCTCGATAGCAACTTAAAAGAATTTCACCCGCGCATAATCGATGAAATCGGCGAAATTAAAACCGACGAAAGCCTCAACTGGCTTTTATCGCAGCTATTTATTCACGAGCAAAGCGGCGGTATTTTTAACGCGCTTAATAATATGTGCCGCCAGATGATATTCGAATTTTTAGAATCTTATAAAAACGCTTCAGGCAAAAGAAAAACCGCCGCCGCCTCGATTCTTTTCCAGCACTCGATCAAAAAGCCGTTCATTGAAATTATATCCGCCGACCCTGAGTTAATAGCGGAACTCGACGAAAACTTCAGGCCGTCTTCATATTATCTCGAACGCGGCGATACCGACGGCGCCGTGCCGGACGAATTAATGGAAAAGGCTCTGGCGGCCATAAGCACAGTCGTTAAAATTAATCTGAGCGTCGATTATAAACCCGACCGCAAAACCGCCGAATTTCATTCGTACCTCTGCCATTTCCTCGGCCGCAGCCGCGATATCAACGACATTAAATTACTCATCAGCCTTTTAGGCACCGACGCCTGCGCATCGAGCGCCGCCCGCGCCCTTAATTATTCCCGCCTTAATATCGCCGAAGAATTAATCGCAACCGCGCGCAATAAAAATAACGGCGTTAAATTCCAAAAAAATCTAATAACCATTCTTATCAATAAAAACGTATCAGGCGCCCCTGATATATATTTAAATGCGCTCGATTCTAAAGACGCTCAGCTTTTATCGACCGCCCTCGAAGCCGTTTCTAAATTTAAAATTAAAGAAGCCGTTCCGGCCGTTATCAGTATGCTCGATTCTAAAGAAAAAGGAAACGAATACCGTTTAATTAACTGCTTAGTTTCTCTTTCCACGGAGGCTTTCACCCCGCTAATCGACGCGGTCTCCTCCTCCGGCAATACCGAAGGCATTTATCGCGCGCTGAACGGCATCGTGAGCGCCGCCGCATATAACTCGAACGCCGCCGCCAAACAGGAACTCGCAAAGCGGCTGGATGAAAAATTTGAAGTCTATTCTAAAAACAACCCCAAAACAGCGCTTTTGATCTCTTTGCTGCTGGCAGGCCTCGATAAATTCGATAAATTGTCACTGCTTCTCGAAAAAGACAACGATATACTTTTACTTGCAGGCGGCGGGCTTTTCGATTTTATCGGAAGCGATAAATTAATTAAACTCGGCGATAAAGTCTCCCTCCCTTTAGTTAACCTGCTCATCAAATCGGACGGCGAAAAAAGCGGCTTCAAATACTCGATAATCGAAACCCTGGAAAAAATAGGCGATGCCCGGAGCGCACCGGCGCTTTCTAATTACTTGAAAACCTGCCGCGACGATTACCTGAAAAGGCGCATACTCGAAGCGCTGTCTAAGATATCAAAAGACGGCGTTGCGACTTATCTAGATATTCTCGCCAGCGAAAAAGACTATTACTTGAGACGCCGCGCGGCTGAAAACCTCGCGCAGATAGCCGCCGCCGACCAATACTGCCGCGACGAAATTTTAAAACTGATTTCCGGCCCGCTCGAAGACGAAATCAAGGCAATGCTTATAAAAGCCCTGGCCGGCGTTAAATACGGCCAGGCTGCGCCCGCCATGCTCGCCGCCGTTAAAAAATCCCGAAATCCACTACTGCTCGAAGCCGCAAGCGACGGTTTATTTAAACTCGATATCCTCGAAAATATCCGGCTCAATTTAACCGGCATTATAAAAGAGCCTGAAAACGAATTGAATTCAGCCTATGCGGCCCGCGTTCTATCCCACTACCGCGATTCGCAGTCCGTCGATATCATCGGCGCCGCTCTTCTAAAAGCGATTGAAAAAGGAGGAACGCAGGCTAAGATCGAATTGATAAAAGCCGCCGCTTCGATTAATTCGCGCAGTTTTCTCCAGGCGCTTTCAATAGCGACTTCCGATCCTTACGAAGATATCAGAACGACCGCCGTTACAGCCGTTAAAATAATAGCCGGCGGCAGTTACGATAAATATTGCGCGCCCCCGCCGCCTCTTAACCTTAAAGCGGACGGCGGCGACGGCGCTATATTTTTAAGCTGGGAGGCGCCCGATGGAAAGACAGTCGAAAGCTATGAAATTTACCGTGACAATAAAAAAATAGCCGCGATTCCCGCCGCCGCATGTCAATATTCAGACGGCGGCCTGAAAAATGGCAAACAATTCAGCTATTTTATCAAAGCGGCCGACGCGCACTCAAATATCAGCGCGCCGGGCTCCGCCGTCACAGCCGCCGCTTCCGCGCCGCCCGGGCCCGTTAAGAATTTGAAACTAAAAAATGGAGCGTCGTATATAACCCTCGACTGGCAATACGAACCGCCTGATGATAACGCCGTCGAAATCGATCATTTTATAATCGAACGCAATTCCAGACCGGCCGCTAAACTCTCCGCCAATTCAATCACTTACACCGATTACGGACTTTCGGCTGGTAAAATATACGTATATAAAATTTATGCAATCAACCGCATGGGCGGCAGCGGACCAAAAGCGGGCGCGAGCGGCACGCCCCATTTTACAATTAAAGGCGGCGAATAATTATGAAAAATAACATCGAAATTAAAATTATATCATATAAAAATTACTCTGATTTTTTTATTTTTATTTTTATCATCAGTTCAATCTTCGCTTTTGAATTAACCGCTTTATTATTTCCGGCGGTTTTATCCGCGCAGCCGCACTCCGCCAATCTTAATATCGAAGAAACCTATCTTATCGAACAGATAGAAGCCGGAATTAAAAAAGAAATTACCAGCGAAATACTTCTCGAGCGCACCCGCTTCGATAATAACGAAACGCTTATCGACGACCGGCTGCCCGACGGTTCGAAAGAGATACTGCCGGTCGTTTTCAATGACGCATTCTCGTTTTCCGGCGCGAAATCCATCGCGCTTAAATCGCAGGGCCGTCAGACGGCTTATTACATAAACCCCGCATCGCAATATAAAGTAGAGGCTAATGAAAACATAGTATTTTACCTTAAATCGCCCGTTGGAGAAATACCACGGTCTTTTATTATAGCCTTTTACGATGAAACCGGTTCAAGCGAACATCGCGCATATTTCGGCAGGCCCGATTTCGACTTCGGCGGCACTGACGGCACCTTTTCAAATTTCAACGCCGGCGAGCTTTCAATCGAAGGCGGAGTGTGGTACCGCGCCGTGATACCAGCTTCAGCCGTCGATATGGGCGGGCGGAAAATTTGCGGCGTCCTTGCCGCTAAATCCTCCGGCGCTATATATATCGATAAGATAACCAAATCCGAAATCATCAATGACAAACAAAAATTCAGGCTCGAAAAAGTCGAAAACATACTCACCATATATAAAAACTCTTTCACCGCCCTTACGCTTACTCCCGAAAACGCCATGCCGTACTCGAGCGGCGAAATAAATGTCAAACACTCAAATGCTAAAACCTATTCTAAAAAACTTCAAGCCGACGCCGGCGGCTCATTCTTCTTCGACCTTACCAACGGCGCTTCAGGCGAAGTTATTCCATCCGGCCCGGCGGTTTTTGAACTTAAATATAAAAATACCGACGGCGCGAATTCTTCGGCCTCCGCTGAATACGAAATACTTCAACTGATAGCTAATATCCGCCTGCCCTGGAAAGAATCGCTGGTAAACGCCACAGTGCCGATATTCGGCGATGCGCTCGGAGTGGATTTTTCACACTACACGCTCGGAATAATTAACCTTAACTCCGGCGCGCTTAACAGCGCCGAAGTTAAAATAACTGAATCCAAAGAACCTAAATTTTTAACCGGACGCGCCCTTAATTTTTCCGGTAAAGCCACCGTGACGGGCAATCTCGCATCCTTTAACGCCGGCACTAATTTCGGCTATAAATACGAACGCGGCAAAATAAAGGCGCAGCAGGCTTATAACGGCCTCTACCGGCTTGTTTTAACCGTTTACGATACGCGCGGCAACGCCCGCACCGATACCCGCGATATAATAGTCGGACGCCTCATATCAAACACCGCCGAACAGTTCGTCGAATCAGCCGATAACCGCGCCGCTATAATCGTCAGCCCGTACGCCATCACCGAAGGATTTACCATGTGCTCGCTTATCGATGCCGCTTCGTTTTCAGGCGCCAACCTGACCGTAGTCAACACTCCGCCCGGCTTTACTCCAATTTCACCTATCTACGAAGCGCGCCCGCGCGGCCTTGGCTTCGATCGGCCCGCTTTATTAAAAATAATGGCCGCTGGCGATAACCTCACACCCGCCTCCTGCTCGCTATTTCAATATACCAGAGGCGCCGGCTGGTCAATGCTGGATACCGCCTGCGGCCCGGATGGCGAACTCAGCGCTCCCATAGCCGGTTTTAACGCTAAATCAAAAACCTTCTTCGCCGCCTTCAAAGGCGATACCGCTAAATTCAAAACCGAAAATCCCAATATGTTTATAAACATAAAACCCGCCGTGATTAAAGCGCCGCCTATTATCGTCCAATCGCCATCACACCCGTTTTTAACCCAATGCGATTTTGAAAACGGACATTCCATTTTAACCCCGCGCTCGCTAATGAACAACACGGAAATCTCTTTTGACGATAAAATCAAAGCCGACGGACGATATTCACTTAAAATAACCAATAAAACCACGCCATCCGACTGCGCCGTTAATATTTACCCCGCGCCTTACGACGCCGCCAAATTTCCACTGCTTTCATTCGATTATAACTGCCCGCCGACCGTCGAAATTAATATAATGATAAAAACCCTCGGACGCTTTTACGAAATACCGCTTTCATCTCCTACCAACGGTTCCGCTATCGGCCACAAATGCCTGCCGGCGCAAAATTTTATACGCGATTCGAACTGGCATAACCTCACGATTAATATATTCGAACTCATTAAAAACGTTACCGCCGAGCTGAAAGAAGACAGCCCTCTGATAATCGATGAAATATTTTTTTGCGATTTCGATTACGAAGGCTGGGCCGAAGTCGCCGATGGCCGTAATCCGCCCGGCGCTTCTTTTAACATAGATAATTTACGCATAACTTCCGGCGGCTCTAACAATAAAAAAATCGAATTCAACTGGGAGGCTTCAGATAAAAATATAGTCAAATTTGCCTTCTCTATAGACGATAATCCCGCCGGCGCTACTGCAAACGCCCCATCAGCCGATCTTTCAACCGCCTTCGACGCCGCCGGATCGCAAAGCGGCAAAGACGCCTTCTACCTTCACATAACCGGCTTCGACGCGGCTGGAAAAGCGCTTACCGCGCTTTCACACTTCATGGTTAAAATAGATAACAGCCCGCCGCAGATAACCGCCGTAACGCCGCCCGATGGCTCCGAAGCGGCGAGCTCTATTATAAGCGCTGTCATAGACGATTTCAACGGTTCGGGAGTCAACGCCGCTACTATTAAATGCGAGGTGGACGGCTTTTTATACAACGCCGGCGACGGCGCGCTCACTTATGATTCCGGCTCAAAACTTATGAAAATCGAGCCTTATAAAAAAATACCCGCGCCGCCCGGATTCATCGACGGCCAGAAAGTTAAAGTTAAAATATACGGCATCAAAGATAACGCCGGCAATATTATGAAAAATGAATACTCTTTCGGCTTCGGATTTAATTTTTCATCCATGGCGGCCGGACGCGATGCCGTCATCACCACCGAAGGCGGCTTCTTCCCCTGCTTTACTCCCGACTCCAAAACTATAATCTACTGCGCGCCCAGATCTTCTAAAATGCAGATCTACTCGATCCCCGTCGGCGGAAAAAAACCTCTCGCCGTTTCAAAAGATTCCGAAGCGGACTATCTTTACCCAAAAGTCCTTGCCAATAACGATATCATCGCCTGTAAAAAAAATCGCGGCGCGCTTAACTATCACTTAGTTACCATGGCGCCCGATGGCGCGCGTGAAAAAACCCTGCTCGCCCTCGCTGAAACAGATATTACCTCGCCGGCGGTTTCGGCGTCTTCACAAATAGTTTACTTTAGCGCCGGAAACGATATCTACTCCCTCGACTTAAAAACCGGGGCGCATTCCAAACTGCTGTTTGATCAGAACGCCTTTATGCTCGATCCAGCCGTATCGCCCGACGGCCGCTTCATCGCCTTCAGAAAAGACCTCTACACAAACACTATATGGCTCTGCGAAAAAGACGGCGGCAAACAACGCGCCCTTACGCTCGACGGCAGCGAGTTTAACCCGTCTTTTTCAGCGGAGGGTTCGAGCGTTTTATTCACGCGAATCGAAAATGATATCACATCGATCTATACTATCAGCACCGACGGTTCACAGCTAAAACGCCTTATTACAAACGGCCTCTTTGGCGCGCGCCTGCCGGTTATGAGCCCTGACGGCCGCTATATCGCCTACGAATCCGCGCGCAGCGGCTTGTGGAATATATCGCTTTTCAGCCTGATATATACCCCTGAAACCACCGTTGAAATTATCGGCGTTAAAAAAGACGAAACGCCCCCCGCCGCCGCTTCAGGCGCCGAAACAAAAAATCCCGCCGTCAAAATTAATTACGAAACATCCGGCGATGACACGCTCGTCAGCGTCAAAATATACGACGGAAACAACGCCCTGATCAAAGTGCTCGCCGAAGATAAAAAAGAATTCGGCGGAACTCACTCTATCATCTGGGACGGTATTACACAGGATAATAAACCCGCAGCTCAATCAAAACCGTATATCGTTAAATTTGAATTTAAATCAAAAAAATCAGCGGAACCCGCCGTTAAAGTCGCCAAAATAGCCTTCAACGAAAAAGCCGCCGCCGCCGATATCGATTTCGCCGGGCTCAGAAAGCAAATATCATCCGAAGAAATAGAACGCAAAAATGCCGAAATTAAAAAGAACGCAATACTTAAAGAAACCATCACTAAGGGCGGCGACGACATTCCACCCGCGCCGGTAGCCGGCTTCAAAGCTAAACCCGGAGTTAATAAAATCGAACTGCACTGGCAAAAAAACACCGAAGCCGATCTTCACGGCTATAAAATAACCCGTATCGCCAGAGAAAACGGCGAAAGCCAAACCTATAACATAAACGCCGATAAAATTTCATACGCCGATAACACCGCCAAAAGCGGTGAATCCTACTCATACTCCATTACGGCCTTCGACGCCTTCGGCAACTCATCCGCCATCCGCGAACTAACCGCCGCCGCCGAATTCGACTACCTCTACTTCGCCCTGCCCTATAACGATAAAACACATATACTCAAATTTAATTTAAACGAACTCGTAATCGAATTATACCAAAATTTAAACCAGCCGCCGCTTTTCAAATCACCTATATTAGCCCCCGATAACCTCGAAGGCGGATCTTTTTCATTCTCATACAGCGACGGCAGCTACGCGCTATACTGCCTCAACGCCGAATCCGGCGAACTTTATTACGCTAAATCGAGCAATTTAAAGGCATTTTCGGCCTGGGAATTAATCAACGCTGAATTTTATCATCCGCCCGGCGCCGCCCCTAAAGGCTTAATAACCTCTTTCATCCAATCCAAAAATTCGCGCGTCATAAAGGCCGTCTGCCTCGATACGCAAAACGAAACACTCTATGAAGGCGAACTTATTAAAAATTCGCCGGCGATTTCATGGAAACTTCTTTACCGCGGATTCATGAACCCGCCCGAAGAAACACTGTCATACTCATTAGAATACCACGAAGCTAAATATAAACTATATTCGATCAATCAATCAAGTAAAGCCGTATATAGCTCTATAACAGCAAATTTTAAAGCATTTAGCGCGTGGCGCAAAGAACTATAACTTTTTTAATCAAGGGAGGGAGAAAAGGTTAGCNNATCCGCAATTTGCCTGACGCTTTTTTGTTAGTTCATCGATAACTTTTTCTATACGATTTATCTGTCTTGCCTTTAAGTTTTCACCTTGCCTGTCGTTTGCTCATTCATTCATTTGCTTTTTTGCTTTTTACCTATTTGTCTGCCGGCTTGCTTGTTTGCAGTCGCGCGCATGCGTGCGCGCGACTGCGTGGCATTAACGGATCAATGTAACTTAAATAAACGGCTCGCGGTAAAAAAAAATGTAAATCGAATCCTTATTAAAATTGGTTATATTAAGTTCCGTTGGTCCGTAAATAGTACGCCTTCGCGCACATCGTGCGCGAAGACAAAACTAACAAAAAAATTGAAAAAAGTTTATGGCAGGAAATACCGCGCGCAGTTTTATATCGGACATTCGAGTGTAAAATATCGAGATAATTCAATGCCATAGATATTATAAGGTTGTTTTTTCATTTCCAATGTAGCCAAATTATTTTTGAAATTTCCTTGACTTATTATATATTTTATGATATAATTATAACATGAGTAAAAAGTATAATAAATA
>DIVV01000114.1 GCA_002423385.1 bacterium UBP16_UBA6123 | reverse complement strand
TTGCAACAATAAATTTAAAATTTAAAATTTTGTTGATTTTTGTCAAACTAAATGGTATAATGTTTATTAATAAGTAAACTATTTCAAATTTTGTTTAGTAAGAGGTATGAGATGAGTATTAACGAATTATTCTGGAAGGTCTCTGAAACTGACAGAAAACGAGGTTATTCGCCTGTCGAAGAAGGTTTTATATGTCTTTTATGCGGAGCGGTTTCTGAACGGGGCGTAATTTATGATAATGGCGGCATATTATGCGACGCCGAAAAAAATATAAGCGTTCACATTCAAAATGAACACGGACCGCTTTTCAATTATATTCTTAACCTCGATAAACGTCTGAGCGGATTATCATCTCACCAATGCGCGCTGCTGAATCTATTCTATCAAAACCATAGCGACGGCGAAATTCAAAAGCAATTAGGCATCGGCAGTGCTTCGACTATCAGGCAGCACCGTTTCGCGCTTAAAGAAAAAGAGCGGCAGGCAAAGATTTTTACGGTTTTAATGGATTTATTAAAATCAGCCGAATCAAATAAAGAAAAGCAGCGCTCGCCAAAAATCAGCATTGAAAGAGCTTACAATAATATCAAGCACGCGCTGGATAATTCGATGAAAGAGACTCCTTTATATATAAAACCCTCAGCAGCAGAGACTCCCGATAACCGCGAAAACGAAAAAATAATCAGGCGTTATTTTCCAGAATCTTATTTCGGCCGTCTTAAAACATTAACCATGAAAGAAAAAAACAGATTAATAATTTTAGAACACATATCAAAAAATTTTAAGCGCGGAATAAAATATGCGGAAAAAGAAATTAATTCGATTCTATCGGATATTTACGACGACTACACCTCGATCAAAAGATATTTAATCGATTATAAATTTATGGAAAGAGCCTCTGACGGAAGTTTTTACTGGCTGACGGAGCGAAATGAAAAGAAAGAAGGTAAAGTTATGGCCGCTGAAGATAAAAAAGAGTTAAAACGCCACTACAAAGAATTGAAAAAGGAAGGCGGCGTTTATCAAATTAAAAACAAAATAAATAATAAGATACTTCTTCTTGCGACGGCTAATTTAAAAACCGTCAACGGAAAATTAATGCAATTGAGAATGGGAAGCTATCTTAACGTTGAATTACAAAAAGAATGGAGCCACTATGGCGAGGAATCTTTTACCGTCGAAGTGCTTGAATCTATAAGCCAGCAAGACGATAACTTTAAATTCAAGCTCGAACAGCTCGAAGAAAAATGGCTCGAAAAATTAAATCCTTACGGCGAACGCGGATATAACATGCCCGGAAGAAAATATTAAATTCAAGCGGCGGCGGGTAAAAAAACAGTGCCTTCCCTGTTAATTTTATATTTTTTTAATAAATTAATAAATTTATTAACATCGAGCGGTTTCGGCAAAAAATCGTCAAAAGAAAATGTATCGAGCATAAGATTTATTGTTTCTTCACAATCACAGCATGTAAATATAATTTTTTTTATATCATTTTTACCGTTGGAATTAAGATTTTTTATCAATAGATCGAATTCTTCGAAATTTTGTTCATATTCACCGTCGTCGATTAATATCATATCGATTTTTTCGCTTTTGATGATTTTTTTTGCTTCGCCAAAACTATCAGCCGTTCGCACTTCACATATTCTATATTTTTCAGCGATTTTATTAATCAGCCACTGGGCCGTTTTATCAGCTTCCACAAGCAGCAGCTTATATTTATTATCATCATGCATAAATTTATTAATTTCTGTTAATACATCAGAATCACCGCCTTTTACTTCAGTTGAAGCCTTTTCGGTTGAAACCTTTTTGGTCGAAGCCAGGCGCAGCTCAAAAACGCTGCCCTGGTTTTCAACGCTTTCAACCCTGATATCGGCGCCGAGGCAATCGGCTATACGCCTGACTATACTGAGCCCTAACCCAAGGCCTGAATAATTTTTAGATAAGGAGTTATCTGCCTGAAAAAAAGGATTGAAAATATAAGGCAGTTTATCGGGAGCTATACCTATACCGGTGTCAGAAACTTTTATTGAAACCATTTCTTTTTTTTCATCGCTTCCGTCTATTAGATCGATCGATAAATAAATAAAACCACTCGAAGTATATTTAATGGCGTTATCCATTAAATTAATGATGATCTGTTTTATTTTAACCGCGTCGCTCATAAACTGTTTCGACGATAATTTTTCACTTACAAAATAAGATATTTTCAAGCCTTTTTTTAATATTTTTTCACGCAGCAGGCTAATTACTTCATTAACTAATAAATTAAAATTAACCTTTTTACTTTCAATTTTAATTTTATTAAATTTATAACACGACAAATCGAGGATAGCATTTACTAAATCAAGTAAATATTTACCCGACGACGAAATCATTTCAAGCATCTGCCGATTTTCGTTTTTCTTTTCTTCACTGAATAATAATTCGGAAAAACCTATTATAGCATTAAGTGGAGTCCTTAATTCATGACTGAAATTAGCCATCAATAAATCTTTTTCATCGTATTTTGCATTGAATTTTTCGCTTTTCATAAACAGCTCCCCCTTCGATAAATAATAAATTTTAACATCTCACTTTATTATCTGACGAAGAAAAGATTTATCTGTTAATTAACTTTAAATTATGTAAAGAATTGTTAATTTAACTACAGTCATATTTAAAGCATCCAGAAACTAACTTAAACTTGACGCTCAATTTAATAAAAATTGACAGCCAGCGCTAAATTTGGTATATTAGTAGTGAATCGTCATAAAATCGAGGAATTATATCAGGAGGAATCAATAATGAAAAATATCAGCGTTAAAAACTATTTTACTTTAACAACCATTATTACGCTTCAATTATTTATATTAAGTTTCATGCCGGTTTTTGCCGAAAACAGTGAAACGCAGAGTGTTTCAGCCGCAAGCGCCGCCGGCGATGCTCAACAGCCTGCCGAAGCCGTCGCTGCTGAAATAAAAACCGGTGCTGCGGCCGTGACAGCGGCCGCAATAACTTCAGAAGAGGTCCTTCAAAAAGTCGAGGACCGCTATGTAGGCAAAACCTCAAAAGCCGCCATGAAAATGATATTAATCGATTCAACCAGCGGCGAAAAAGAACGCAGCCTCACCATTTACCGCCAGAAAATAGATAACGCCAATTTAAATAACTTTCAGCACTTCCACTCGCCGTCCGATATGATGAACACGACTTTTTTAATTAATGAAAAAGACGGCAGCCAGGAAAAATTCATATACCTGCCGTCGTTTAAAAAAATACGAAAAATAGTATCTAAAGATAATAACGTGCGTTATGTATCCAGCGATTTTTCTTACGAAGACCTCGATAATTTTCATGCGGCCGATTATATATGCGAAAAATTAAAAGAAGAAAAATTAGACGGCGAAGACGTTTATATAGTTGAATGCAATAAAAAAAGCCCGGATTCGCAATATTCAAAATTCATTTTCAAGATATCAAAAGAAAAAGAACTGCCATTAGTGGCTCTTTTACACGATAAAAAAAGCGGATCGCTCATCAAACAGATAGAAAATAAAAAACTTAAAAAAGTCAAAAATATATGGACGCCATTTGAAGTTGAAATCAAAGACGTTAAAAATTCATCGGCAACGAAATTAGTGCTTGAAAAAATAGAATACGACCTTAATTTATCGGCCGACACTTTCACGCAAAGAAATATGGAAAAATAATATACTAAATCCATAAATTCATTAAAATTAAATAAAAAACAGGGAGCGAAGTATATGAATAAAACCGCCGCGGTAATATTGCCTTTAATTATTATTGCCCTGTCAGCTTTTATATTCAGCGCCGTAACGGCCAAACCCGTCATGGCCGCTGAACGGATCAACGAAACTGGCGCCGCGGCCGCAGCCTCCCTCTCATCCGCGCCTCCAGAAAATAAAGGAATCGCCTTAAAAGTAATGTCATATAACATCGCGGCCGGCCAGGGCGTAAAAAACGACAGCACCGATTATGTTGGCGTTAAATATTTAGATGAAGCAGTAAAGCTCATCAACTCTGAAAACGCCGATCTTATCGGCATGCAGGAAGTCGACGATAACCGTTTCACCTCGCGCTTCGTAGATCAGGCTAAATATATAGCTTCACGCGCCGGCATGCATTATTACTGGAAAGAAGCTTCTGCCAGAGGGCCTTTCGACAAAATCAACAAGCACGGAAATTCCGTGATGTCTAAATATAAAATACTGAAAAAAGAGTGCGTTAAATATAAATCCAAAGGCAAGAAAAGCGATTCGGGCGCCGCCACCGAAACACGCGCATTCACTTTTGCTTTAGTAGAAATAAACGACGTGAAGATTAATTTTATATCCACCCACCTCGGCTTTCCCGAAACCGCCCGCGTCGGCCAGGCAAAAGAATTAATTGACTACGTCAAAAAATTAAACGGTCCCGTTATAATGACGGGCGATTTTAATACCACGCAGGGCAGCGAAAGTTATAAAATAATAACGGCCGTATTAAAAGATTCATACACGGCAGCCGCTTCTAAAGGCGAAGGCGCCACTTCGCCGGGCCGCGCGCCTAAAAACCGCATCGATTTCGTATTTTTTTCTAAAAACGATTTTATATGTGAAAAAGCTTACGCCGGAGGCGATAATTATAAAACAGCATCCGATCACAGGCCGTTTTTCGCCATACTGAAATTAAAGGGGCCGGACGCCGCCGGGGCTTTAAATAATAAAACGCCGCAGAAAAGCGGCACAGGAAGTGCTTCTGACGGCGCTAAAATACTTGAGCTTCAAAAAAGCCTCTTTGACGCAAAATAAAAATTTGCGACAAATTACGCCGCCTTATTAAATCAATTTAGACACTTTTATTATAAATTCATCTATATCTATAGGTTTCGATATATATTCGTCCACTCCGGCGTTTATAAAATTGACCCGGTCGGTTTCGGATGCATAGGCCGTCATGGCCATTATTAAAGTCTTTTTAAAGCCTTTATCGCTTTCGACGCGTCTTATTATTCTGGTAACCTCGAAACCGCTTAATTCAGGAAGCTGACCGTCCATTAAAATTATGTCGTATATATTAGTTTTGTAATATTCTACGGCCTGGTTTCCATTCCCGGCTATATCCAGTTTCCAGTGATATTTCTCGGCTATCACTTCGATTAATTTCTGGCTGGTTTTATCGTCTTCGACGGCCAATACTTTTATATTTTTAATTTTATCGTGCATGGATTGTTCTGCCATGCTTGATTTTGCCATTCGGTCTTTTTTCGTTTCAGACTGCCTGACGGCGATTTTAAACGGCACTTCCACGTTAAAGACGCTTCCGACGCCCGGTTCGCTTTCTACCTCTATCCTGCCGTCCATCATTTCGACAAGACCTTTTACTATCGACAATCCCAGGCCAGCGCCGGAATAATATTTAGTCGAATAATTTTCAAGCTGATGGAACCTTTCGAAGATATCATTCAATTTACTTTTTTCAATTCCAATACCGGTGTCGCTTACCGATATTTTAATCAACGCCCCGGCGCCGTCATTTTTTAATTCATTAAGCGAGACTTTGATATGACCGCTGTGAGTGAATTTAATGGAATTAGTGACAAGGTTCGTTAAAATCTGTTTCAGCCGGAGCTTATCGGCTAATATCAGATAATCGAACGAATCGTACACCTCGCATTTGACGTTAAGGCCTTTGGCTTCGCATTGCGGCGCGACTACTTTAATAGTATTAATAACCATCTCTTTTAAATCGGCCTTTTCGATATTAAGTTTTATTTTACCCGACTCTATCTTTGAAAGATCGAGTATATCGTCTATTATCTCAAGAAGATGCAGTGAAGAGCTTTTAATTATATCCGTAAAATCTTTTTGCTGGGCATTAAGTTCGGTTTCTTCAAGCAAATCAGTAAAACCTATAATCCCGTTCATCGGCGTTCTGAGTTCATGGCTCATATTAGCGAGAAACTGGCTCTTGGCCTGGTTCGCTTTTTCCGCCTGCTGACGGGCCGCGATTATATCTTCTTCGAATCTTTTGCGCTCGCTCACATCTTCGTATAACGCCACTATTTCGCCTGAGTAAAGTTTATAAACATAATTTTCACGCCAGGTTTTAATCTTTCCCTGTTCATAAATTCCGGCGGGAAAAAATTGAGGAATTCCGCTCTCATATACTTTCTTAAACACATCGAGCAGTCCGAATTCTTTAATGCCCGGAAATACTTCGGTTACTTTCCTACCCGCCACTTTTTCTTTTGATATATTTTCGATTTTTTCCGCGCTTTTATTAAAGTCTTTAATTATAAAATCTTGACCGCTGTTATATGCGTCGTAAACAGCGATACCCTGTTTTGAACCGTTAAACAATTCATGATAGCGGGTTTCACTGTTTAAAACAGCTTCGTTCGCCTTTTTACGGTCGGTCATATCTATGAAAGTAATTATAAAACCGTCAAGATTAAAATTCAGAGTTAAATAAGGAAAAAGCCTTATCAGGTAACATTCATTATTTTTAGTGTTTATCTCGCGCTCTACGACTTTCTTTTCCGCCCTGACTTTTTCTAAAAGCTCGAATATATTGAATTCGGTTTCGATATTATGGGCTATATGGTTTAACGGTCTGCCTATGTCTGAGGGAATGATATTAATTATATTCGAAACGCACGGGGTGAATTTTCTTATTTTATACTCGTCGTCTAAAAATAAAACGCCGACATGTATGCTGTTAAAAAGGTTATTAAGGTCTTCGTGAATCTTTACAAGCTCGATATTTTTATCGCTTAATTCACCGTTAACGCTCGTTAACTCCTGATTTATCGACTGCAACTCTTCTTTTGAAGTTTCAAGCTCTTCATTTGAACTCTGCAGTTCCTCGTTTGAAGAAAGCAATTCTTCGTTAGTCAACTTAAGCTGCTCGGTCGAGCTGTTAAGCTCATCCGTTATTTCTTTGATATGATGACGCATATTTTTTATATCGTCTTCGAGGCCTTTTATATAATCATCTTTATTAACGGCATTTTCGCTTACAATAACAGCTTCGCCTGACGCGTTATCATTTATCAAAGATTGCGGCTCGAATAAAACCATAATATAATTTTCGAATTTATCATCGAAATTTCTTAATACTATATTAATTTTTTCCACGCAGCCGTTTGTCTTGATTTCTATATTTTCAATAATTTTATAATTTTTCTTATTTTCCCTAAAATCTTTCAACGCCATCGTGAGTTGCATTTTAAGGCCTTCACGGGCCATCTGAATTATATTCAGGCTGGCTTCACCCGTGGATGGCTCGAAATAACGACCTATTTTTCCGTGAGTATAAACTATTTCATTATCTTCGTTTACTACCGCAGACACGGGCGTATAGTTATTTAATATTATTTTTTCAGTTATTTCTTTTAATTTCATAGTATTTTTCTCGTAATTTAACTCAACACTTCGTTCCTTTTTATTATGGATGCTTCTAAAATCAAACCTGCTGGCAAAACTTGATGGGATCTTCTCCCATTTGCACTGATAAATCTTCCATTTTTTATCGATTTCAATAAATTGATTCATTAGCGTTCCGGGAGTTTCGACGTTGCCCAGCATTAAATAAGCGCCGGGTTTCAGCGAATAATAAAAAAGCGAAGCGGCCTTTATCTGCGCGTCATGATTAAAATATATCAATAAATTACGGCAGGTTATTAAATCTATTTTTGAAAAAGGCGGGTCCTTTAAAAGATTATGCT
This sequence comes from bacterium UBP16_UBA6123, assembly GCA_002423385.1. GTDB lineage: Bacteria > Muiribacteriota > UBA9980 > UBA9980 > UBA9980 > UBA9980. The sequence goes on along the minus strand of DIVV01000114.1, from coordinate 21,156 downwards.
CGGTAAATATAATCGAATCCCTTATTTCTTTTTTTACTTTATAACCCTGCGGACATTTAGTAAAATATCTATCTTTAATTTCAGCGTTGATACTATCGAGGGATTTTTCGGAATATATTCCATTTCGCGCATAATCCAGAGATTTATAATTGATGTCGGTGGCAAATATTTTAAAATTAATTTTTATGGAATTTTTTCTTATATACTCATTTAAAATTATAGATATCGAATAAGCTTCTTCGCCGGTAGAACAGGCCGCCACCCACACGCGCAGGGCTTCTCCGTCTTTAAGCCTCGATATTGAATCGGGGATCGCGATATTTTCAAGCAAGCCGAACGCTTCGTCGTCTCTGAAAAATTTAGTAACGCCTATCAGAAATTCTTTAAATAATAATTCGCGTTTTTTTTCTTCGTTTTTAATCAAATGTATATATTCATCAATTTCGTTTAAATTATTAACGTAAATCTGCCTTAAAATTCTTCTTACAGTGGTATTTTTCTTATAGGGCGAAAAGTCATGGCCGAATGACGAAAATATTATTTCATAAATTTCTTTCAGATGAGCTTCGCTTATTTCAATTTGACTGCATGGACAATTAAGTTCGTTAATATATTTAAGCAGCACTCCCGACATATCTTGCGGCGCGAGTATAAAATCAACAAGACCCGTAGCTATCGAGCTATTTGGCATAGAAGGATATTTTGAAACGGCTGGATCTTCGGCTATGACAAGCCCGAATTTCTCTTTAATAGCCTCTATACCGACGGTTCCGTCGTTTCCGTTCCCTGATAAAATAATCGCGACGGCCATATTTTCATAACTTTCGGCAAGCGATATCAAAAAATTGTCGATCGGATAAAATAAAGAATTGCTTTTTGCGCTTATCATAGGGCTTAATATAAACATATCATTTTCGAGCCGCAGCATACTTTCGGACGGCGCTATATAAACCGTATCCGCTTCTATAATCATACGGTTTTCAATTTTTACAACGTTCAAAAAAGAATATTTCGATACTATCTCATTTAAAAGGTTTTTATAATCGGGGCTGAAATGCAATATTATAACGAATGATTTTCTGCTTATGTTGTCCATGGACGAAAAAAGGCATTCGAGAGCGCCTAAGCTGCCGGCGGAAGCTCCTACGGCTATAACGGGAAATTTGACATGCTCTTTTTTCGATGAATTCATCGTATTAATTCTCCATCCACTCGTGATACACTTCGCCGAAAGGCATTAACGCCCTGTCGAGTACGCCATGAATACAGGCTATGGCAACTCCGTAGTTTATTATCGGAACGCCTTTCACTTCAGCCGCTTCTATTCGATTAAGCATTTCCCTGCGGTTTAAAACGCAGCCGGCGCAATGAATTATAAGTTTATAGTCCGCGGCGTTTTGAGGATAATCGCGACCTGAATAAAAATCAAATTCTATTTTTTCTTCGATATGCTGCCTTATCCAGCGCGGCAATTTAACGCGGCCTATGTCGTCCGGCTGCTGATGATGAGTGCAGGCCTCGGCGACAAGAACGCGGTCGCCCGGTTTAAGATTTTTAAGCGCCTTCGCGCCTTTTACTAATTTTAATAAATCGCCTTTATAACGGGCGAATAAAATTGAAAATGAAGTTAATAATATGTCGGAAGGAGTGTCAGCCGACACTTTCATAAAAGCCTGCGAATCAGTTATCACCATTTTAGGTTTCTGCTTTAAATTAGCCAGCGCCCAGCGCAATTCGCGTTCTTTAACTATATAAGCGAGCGCGTCGCTGTCGAGGATGTCGCGCATCGTCTGCACCTGTGGCAATATGAGACGGCCTTTAGGCATTCCGGTATCGATGGGTATCACGAGAATTACGGTATCGCCGGGTTTTATTAAATCGCCCACGATAGAAGGCTGCTCAAAAGTTTTAGGGCTGTTTTTAATGATTAAATCTTTTAACTGCGATATTCCCTCGGATTTAAGCGCGCTTGTCAGCGCGTACTTATAGCCTTCGTCGGTTAAACGCCTTATTAATTCTACTTCCGGCGCCGCTTCGTCTATTTTATTAATAACTATTAAAAATTCGGTGCCGTTTTCTTTCAGGCGTTTTATGATTTCTTCGTCGTAAGAATTCATGCCGGAGGCAGTTATCACTATAAGCGCGATATCGGTTTTATTAATAACTTCATAGCTTTTGCCGATGCGCAGGCCGCCGAGATCGCCGCTGTCGTCAATGCCGGCGGTGTCAATTATAACTACCGGCCCTATTGGAAGTATCTCCATCGCTTTATATACCGGATCGGTAGTGGTGCCTGCATGTTCGGAAACTATCGCCGTTTTTTGAGCGGTTATAGCGTTAATCAGGCTTGATTTCCCTGTATTACGCTTTCCTAATATAGCTATGTGAAGCCGGTTAGCGGTCGGCGTCTGGTTTAAATTCGACATAATATTTCACGCTTTCTAAGTGTCTTATTCATAAATCAAATATCTTGTTAGTAACACAATGAGGTTTTTTGTTCTTTACTCTTTGTTCTTTATTATTTATTCTTTATTGCTTTATTTTATTATATAACTATTTTATATAAATTTCAATAAATGTTTTAATTATTATTCAATTATTTCAACATTCATTTCAACATTCATTTCAGAACTCATTTTTAGATCGAGATCGAATTCTATTTTACATTCAAATATTCTCGGCCAGGGTAAAGTTATCTTAATATTTTTAACGCCGGCTATATAGGATTCGCAGGTCCGCGGCAAATTATTATAATGGCCATAAGCCGATAACAAGACTTTTTTATCTGTAAAATAAGACGCAGCCCATTCATTAAGTATTGGCTTTAATTTCGATGAAACCAATTTTTCGACTTTATCCTTCGCTTCTTTTAAATTAAAACGATCGACGCCTATTTTACTTATATATTCTTCAGCCGTCTTCATAACGAAATTTTTATAGCAATAATCTTTAACGAAGCGCAGCAGCAAAAACTCGTAATGCGCCTTTGCGCAGCTTAAGCGGCTTTCGGGCGAAACTGAATTAAGCGACTGCCAGCGGGCCGAAGCCTGCGCTATAGCAAAGCCTATTTTATTTCCGGCGGTATTCCAGGCGCTGTAAGTAGCCAGCGCGCTTATATCGGATTTTGCCGCCAGCAATTCGACAAAAGCGGTATCCGAGCGGTTCGTGTACGATAAATCGCAGACCGCCACGAGCCTTCCTTCGCTGAGTAACCGGGCCGTTTCACCAACTGTTTCAACCATATCCAGGTTTCTTTTCAATGCGGTTTCAGCCGTAGCGTTAAGCGCAACGATTATATCGGCTTCGGCGGAATCGCCGCATAATTTAGAACCGGCGGCCTCTATATGACGCTTTATATTTTCGGATATTTCGATATCTTCGTAAGGAGCTATCCAGTTAAAGGTTTCACGGTTAGGATACATTACGAAATAAGACGGGGCACAGCCGTAAAAAAATGAAGCTAAGCGGGCGGCAAGAACCGCATCTATTTCATCGGCCCCTGAAAACATATTAAATTTATCGCCAAGTTTTAAATTCGAAGCTAATTCACCGAGCGAACGGGCCTCTTTTTTATGTATGCCGTATTTAGAAGCGTCGTCCTGGCCTAAAACGGCGTAATCGATATAACCCGCCGCGCACATTTGAATAACGCTGGTATTAACCGCGTTATTTCTTTTACGCGCCTTCATATAATCGTCGAATACGCTTTGCGGTATTTCGGATCTGAGCTTATCACGCGTCTGAATATCGCCTTGCTCAGGGGCCGCTTCTGCTTTGTCTTCGAGTATGGCCCACTGCCTGACGAGTTTATAATGTTCTAATTCTTTTTCACTCGAAGCGGTAACCGCTAAACGCTGAATTATGTCGTAAACGAATACAGGTTTGTGCGGATATTTTAATTTAAGGGTTTTAATCCGTTTTAAATTTTTAAGGGCTTCATATAAAGTTGCCGCCGAAGTGCGCGAGGCTACTAAACCTCCATAGCAAAGCATAGTTGAAGATATAATGAAGGCGTCGGCCTTATCGGCGTTATCAATCATCCACTGCGTTATTTTTTGAGTATCAGCCGGTTTTTTAAAATTATCCATGAATTCATCCGGCGGAAGTAAAGGCTTAATTCCGGCTATTTTACATATCAATTCGGGATAAAGCGTGTTTGCGGGCCGCGAATCCAGAGGAATTATCATTACGGTTTTAACGCCGGAATCCGCGACGGTTAAATGAAAGTCAAAATCAGAGGCCATGCAATCAAATGGGGCCGCGAAAAAAAACATAAATAAAAGCGAGGCTATGCAAAAAATCACCGGGGCCGTATTTATTTTTTTTAAAAAAAACGACGCCAAAAAATATCGCATATTTAAATGAGCCCTGAATTCTTCAACTTTTAACTTCAACATCTTCATCTCCAGAATGCGTTTAAAATTTATAGAACCGTCCGGCTTTATTTTTTTATTTATTCTTCAATTTTTTTATTTTTCAATTTAAGTCCTATCTTGTAAAATTCCATGAATAAGAGCGGCAGCACGCTTAATCCTATTATAATGAACCATTTTTCAAAACTTATGTCTATGGTTTTAAAGGCCGATTGAAGCGGTTTATAATGGACGGCTACCAATTGTAAAACAACGGCCACCAGAGCCGAAAGCCATATCCATAAGTTTTCGAATATGCCGCGGAACGCCGATATTGATTTTGAACGGCAACTGAAGGCGTGTATTATAGGCGAAAGAGCGAGTATGGTAAATGCCATCGTGCAGGCCTCATAATACTGTTGTTGCGCTGAAAGCCCTACTTCTTTTATAATGTAATATTCGTAATAAAAAGCGTAAAGCGCCGCTATGCCCATTATAAAACCGTTAGCTATTATCATCCAGAACTCCCACGGCCCTATTATCTTGTCTTTAGTCGAACGCGGTTTTTTCGACATAAGATCGCGCTCAGCCGGATCTATACCAAGCGCTAGCGCCGGCAGGCCGTTAGTGATCAAATTAATCCACAGAATCTGAAGCGGAAAAACGGGCTGGCGCCATCCGAAAATAACGGTGAAAAATATAGCGAAAACAAGCCCCATATTGGATGAAAACAAAAAGTATATAAATTTTTTGATATTATTGTAAATAACGCGGCCTTCTTCCACCGCAGCCACTATCGTCGAAAAATTATCGTCAGCCAGAACCATATCGGCCGCCGATTTAGTTACGTCGGTACCCGCTATACCCATAGCGATACCTATCGAGGCCTCTTTAATAGCCGGCGCGTCGTTGATACCGTCGCCGGTCATCGCCACTATTTCACCGCGGTTTTTAAAAGCCCTTACTATCCTCAATTTATGCTCGGCCGTAACGCGGGCAAAAACAGCGGTATTACTGCATATTTCAGTTAATTTCTCGTCGTCTATCTTATCGAGTTCAACGCCTGAAAGCGACATTTTACCTTCCGTCAATATACCAAGATCGCGTGCTATGGCTGAAGCCGTGCCTTTATGATCGCCTGTTATCATTACCGTCGAAATGCCGGCGCGCCTGCATAATTCTATCGAATCTTTGACCTCGATCTTAGGCGGGTCCATAATCCCGGCAAGACCGTAAAAAATCAGTTCTTTTTCAAATAAATTAGCGTCGTTTTCATTTTCGGTATCAACGCTTCCGGCGCTTATAGATTTACCCGCAAGCCCCAGGACGCGAAAAGCCATCGAAGCCATTTTTTCGTTAATCTCAAGCAAATGTTTTCTTTTTTTATCGTCTAATAGGATCAATTTACCGTTTTCTAATATATGCTTCGAGCGCGCCATTACCATTTCCATGGCGCCTTTCGTATAAACACTATACTCATCGGCTTTTTTAAATACCTTGGTCATCATTTTACGCTCGGAGCTGAACGGCACTTCATCAAAAAAAGTATATTCGCCGTACCTGGCATCGATATTAACGGCGGTTTTTTTTGCGGCCACTAAAAATGCGACTTCAGTCGGGTCGCCGACAAAATCGACGACACCCGGATTTTTTTCATTGGGCTTTATCCTGGCGTTATTACAAAGTATTCCCGAATTAATAATCGCTCCAAGAGCGCTTCTGGTGCCGGTTATTTCATCGTCAGGCACTATATTCTTTCCTTTTTTAAACTGGCCTTTTATTTCATATCCTTCGCCGGTTATATCTATATAATCGTTATCGCAATATATCTTTTTTAATACCATCTTATTCTGCGTAAGCGTCCCGGTTTTATCGGTGCATATAACCGTCGTGCAGCCGAGAGTTTCAACCGAAGCGAGCTTTCTTACTATCGCGTTTTTCTTTGCCATTCTTTGCGTGCCGAGCGCCATTACTATGGTAGTGATGGCGGGCAGTCCTTCAGGAATAGCCGCCACCGCAAGGCTGACGGCAGTCATGAAATAAAGCATGAGCGAACCTTCTTTATCGCGTATAATTCCTATCACGAAAATCACAACGCTCACTAATATACATAAATAAACTATTTGATGGCCGAATTCATTTAACTTCTTCTGCAGCGGGGTATCTTCGTCGGATATATCGTCGATGGATTTAGCTATTTTACCAAGCTCGGTGAACATGCCGGTATTTACGACTATGCCTCGCGCGCGGCCGGTAGCGACGGTAGTTCCCATATAAACCATATTAACTCGCTCCGACAGCGGCGCTTCTTTATCTATCACTTCGACGTTCTGCTTCATTACCGCGACCGATTCTCCCGTGAGAGCGGCTTCTGAAGTTGAAAAACGGTGCGCTTCAAATACCTTGATATCGGCCGGCACTATATCGCCTTCTTCTAACACGATAATATCGCCGCAGACAAGTTGCTCAGCCTCGATGGTAAGCAGTTCCTTATTTCTGATGACCTTCGCGTGACGCGCCGACATTTTTTTAAGCGCTTCCATGGCCGCGTCCGCTTTAATTTCCTGAAAAAGCCCCAGAAAAGCGTTAAGCAGAACTATGAGCATGATCGCCACAAAATCGCCGTATTTAACGAAAAAACCGCCGTCCGGGTTTTCAAGATGTCCCGTCACAGCGGATACTACGGCTGCCACAATAAGCGTCCATATTATAAAATTGTTTAACTGTTCTATAAAAACTATAAATAAAGGTTTTTTAGGCTTCTCTTTCAGTTTGTTATAGCCTATTTTCAAAAGCATATCCGCGGCGTGTTTTTTATCCAGACCGGTCTGGATGTCGGTGTCCCAATATTTGCTTACATCCTGAAAGCTCATAGAGTGCCAGAATCTTTTTCTCATTATAACTCCCCTTTATCCAAATAATTTATTTTTTTAATAAAAATCCAGGTTCGCTCACTTTTCGAGGCGTTTTCAACGCATCTATCTCTTCGGCGGACATTAAATTTTTTTCTATGATAAGTTCCAGCACTGTTTTTTGATATAAGCGCGCGCTGCCTATGAGCGCGGCAGCCTCGTTATAACCGATGCGCGGCACGAGCGCGGCGATAAGCGCCGGGCTGTTTTCGAAATTTTTTTTAAGAACGTCTTCATTAGCCGAAATTTCAGTGACGCATTTTTCAGTGACAATATTTATTGAATTGGTCAATATTTTGAGGCCGAATAATAAATTATAAATTATAACGGGCATATTCACGTTTAAATCGGGCGGAGTGTTTACTGCGGCCAGCGTCACTATGTGATCGATTCCCGATATCTGCATCGAGACCATCGACAGGTTTTCAAGCGCGGTCGGATTATACCTCGCCGGCACAAGCGAAGAACCAAGTTGAAGGCGGGGTATGGTTATTTCATTGAATCCGGCGGACGGCCCGGAGGCCATCATAGATAATTCTGACGATATTTTAATCAGCGAGGCCGCTAAATTTTTTAATCTCGACGAATAATTCATAAAATCGTATGCAGAAGAAGCTATTTCAACTAAATCTTCAGATTTTTGAACGCTTATTTTCGTAATATCAGACAGCTTTGATATAACGCGGTCGATAAAATCGACGTGCGAATTGAATCCGGTTCCGGCTTCAGTACCGCCTATATTCAAACAGGTGAATCTTTTTTTTGCATGTTCGATATCCTCGCCGCATTTTTTAATGGTTTCGGCGTATGTTAAAAACTCCTGGCCGAGCGTTACCGGCACGGAATCCTGATAATTGACTTTCGCGGGTTTCAAAAGAAAATCGAATTCAAGGCTTTTTTTCAAAAACGCGCTTTTAAGCTCGTTCATCGCCGCAAATAATTTATTGGAGGCCGTTATAACGGCTATGCGGGCCGCCGAATTAAATACGTCGGAATCGGCCTGCGACATATTAACGTCGCCAAACGGCGATATAACGCCATAAGAACCGCGCGGATATCCTAGAACTTCGAGGGCGCGGTTGGCTATTATTTCGTTTACGCTCATATTAAAGGCCACGCCGGCGCCGCCATGGAAAATATCGATCACGAACTGAGATATATGCGCCCCAGCGAGCATTTCATCGCAGGCCTTAACTATAGCGCCGCCTTTTTCGCCCGGCAATAAACCGAGTTCGATATTAACTGATGCGCATGCTTTTTTTACCTGAATGAAAGCCATTATAAAATCGAGAGGTTCTAATATATCCGAAATTTTACTGACTTGAATGGAGCGGACGGTATTAATGCCGTAATAAGTTAAATTTGAAATTTCAGACTCGCCTAAAATATCTTTTTCAATCCGTTTTGGACTCATCATTTCCACTCCCTTAAAATAATTCGCCCTGGTCCCTGTCGTGCCCATCATCCGCCGCGGCGGGAGCGCTCGCTAATACGGCAAATTTTTTATACTGCGAATTTAATTTATCAAGATAATAAGCGGCGTTATAATCAGGGCGGCTTTCATCGAATTCTTCCTTTAATTTACAGTTAGAATAAGCCGTAACTCTTTTATTATCGCCGGTAATGTAAAAAGAAACCTGATCGCCAGCCTGAAATTCGCGGCCTGATTTAATGGCGAGCTCATATTGCGCCGACTGATTGCGTTTTTTTTCATCGATTTTAAGTTTATAAGCTTTAGGCGATTCGGTAAGCGTTTCAGTTTTACATATATCGTCGATAGGCATTTTTCTAGTTTCTATCAGCTCGTAATATTTATCGTAGGCCGGTTTAATTTTATCGCCCTCGTCGTTAAGCATAAAATATATCATATCGTAAGTCAGCGACCGCAGGTATTTTTCAAGCCCGCGTGATTTGAGAGCGGAGCCTTTTATAATTAATTTATTGTCGTAGCCAAGAAGGGCGTAATTTTTCATTTTAAAACTGAGCATAGCCTTAAAACGACCGTCATATTCCACTTCTATGCCTTCATCGAGCGCGGCGTTGATTTTAGCGGTTATTTTTTCAAATTCTTCGTCGCCGCTTACGCCTTCTGGCGGCATAAAATAAACGCCGTCAGTATCGATTTCGACCGGAACGCATTTTTCGGTTTTTAAAATATTGACCATTTTAATTATCGTTTCGCGCCCGATTCTGGTTACCTCGGCCGCGGCGGCAATATCTGAAAAATTATGAAGCGACGAACCTAAATAACCGTAAAAAGAATTAATTAGTATTTTAAAAGTACCCTGCAGGGCATCGTAATATTTTTTATCATGTTCGTCTTTACATTTTTTCATCAGATTTTTAGCTTCGACCCTGTAATCGCGAAGCGTTGTGAGCATCGGAAGGAAAATGCCTTTAGTTTCGGCGGCGGGCGCGATCTTATAAGTGAGCATTATCGACGGATAAAGCGAGCGTACGTCGCAGTGGCCGACATTTTTAATAATACCCTCGATGAATATGTCGGTATAGCCGCCCTGAAACTCCGCGGCGACTCCTCTGTTCGAATTTTTAGGCACCGAATAACCGCGCCATAAATATTGCCTTATAAAAAGCGAATTTATTTTTGTGGCGTTGCCGCGCACTATGCAGTTCTGGTACGAGTAAGGAAATATAGTTGACTGAACGAAATAGCTGTAGGAAAGTATTTCGGATATCGCCGCCGTTTCGATCAGATCGTCGTTGTTATATTTCAAAAAAGCCTTATAATCGCTTTCAAAGCTGGTTTTTATACTGGAATGTTCTATATACTGCCTGTCAGCCGGCGCGACGCCGAAATGCCTCGCTAAATGCTTAAGATTAAAAGATTCGAGCGAGCGGGTCTGCACGTCGTAGTACTGGGCGAGTATCCATGTATCCACCACGCTGCGGCCGAATATATCGCATCGATTATAATCGATGGTGCGCTCGGCTATCTGCAGACGGGATTTTCTGAATTTAGCCTCGGAGCCGTCGCGCCCCCAGTTAAGTTTTACTTTATGACGACGGGCGCGTTCGGCTATATAAGACAGGTCGAATTTAAATAGATTATGCCCTTCTATCGTATCGGGGTCGTATTTTTTTATAATCTCCGTAAGCCATATCAGCATATCTTTTTCGCTCATATCTTTTACGGAAGCGAATTCCGTCTTATCCGGCGAACCGGAGTAATGAACGCCTATCATTAAAATACGGTCGGATTCGCGTTTGGCGTTTGAAAAACTGAATTCTTCGGCGCAGTCGGTTTCGATATCGATAGTGAGTCTTCGCAAATCGGAAAAACGCATCGATTTAAAACAGGTATTGCCGCTTATTAACATATACTGATGGACGGGATCGGATATATACATATACGGCGCTTCATCCGAAGACGGCTTATATCCGGTTATTTCGAATAAATGCTTGAGCGCCTCTTCCAACGCTTTGATATTACGGTAACGGGCTATATACTTATAAAAGTTATCGCCTTCGAGCCTTTTAATTTCAACGGGCTTGGTTTTAGCGCCGTAAACGAGGCTTTCTTCACTCAATAAAATAAAAGGCTCGAAATCGAATTCGCAGGACATGGTCTTCGAATCATCGCCGGCGTAATAAATTATTACTTTAGATTCCTGCGTAACTTCTACGGATACTATTTTTTTAAAATCGGAACCGCCGAATAAAAGCTCGTTATTATCGAGCGAGAGCCCGCCGCCGTTTTCGGCCGTATATGTATTCATCGTTATATACCCGCTTTATTCAAATTATTTCATTCCGGTTATCATGTGGGCAAATACCTTCGCATCGCCCGTCATATTATCGATATGGCAGTATTCGTTGGGCTGATGGCAGCACTCATCGAGTTTACTCCACACGACGCACGCTATATTCGCGCGGCGGAAAAACGCCGCCACGGTGCCGCCGCCTATGCCTTCGAGTTTCGGCTCTTTTTTATAAATATCTCTAATAGCGGCGCTTAAAAGTTTTACTACTTCCGAATCGCCGGAAGTAGCCGGAGCGGCCTGTTCTATCTGCGGATAGGAAAATTCTACTTTCACTCCGAACTGCTTTTCTATTTCATCGGCATAGGAGCGCATTTTAGCTATGACTTCATTTTTAAGATCGTAAGACGGCAATACGCGGCAGTCCATGTAAAAAGTGTCATCGCCCGGAATAGTGTTGATATTCGGAACATTCGCCTCTTTTTTAGTCGGCTCGAAAGTCGATATGGGCGGGGCGAACAATTCGTCGCGCGCGGGAAAATCTTTATATAAATTATCGAATTTAACCGCCAGATAGGCGTTGGCTTTATGCGCGTTATTTCCGCATTCCGGTCGCGAGCCGTGGCACTGTTTTCCGATGGTCCTTATTTTCATCCACATAATCGATTTTTCGGCGATCTCGATCATTGTACCGTCCGGATTTCCGCCGTCAGGCACCACTATTATATCTTCGGCCTTAAAAAGTTCGGGATGCTGTTTAATAAGATATCCCAGGCCGTATTTTGAACCGGTTTCTTCGTCAGCGACAAGCAACAGGCCGAGATCGTATTCGGGAACTATCTTTTCGTCTATAAAAGCCTTGAATGCAAAAACCGAACTTACAAGCCCCTGCTGATTGTCTTCGACGCCGCGGCCGTATAATTTTCCGTCTTTTACCACTACTTTATAAGGGTCTGAATTCCACAGGGAAAGCTCGCCGGGAGGAACTATATCGGTATGCGACATTACCCAGAAAGTTTTAGCGCTGGATTTACCCGGCACTTTAGCCGCTACGCTCGGGCGAGATTTCGTTTTGCAGCGTTCATCGGGAGCACCGTAAGTTTTAATATCGCTAAAACCGAATTTCGCAAGCACTTTTTTTAAGTATTCTGCCTTTTCATGCTCGCCGTCGCCGCCGTTTTCAGGCGAAAGCGCAGGTATAGCAGTGATTTCGGTCTGAAGTTTTATCATTTCATCCTTATAGCTTTCTATTCTTTTAATTAATTTTTCCAACATTATTGATCCGCCCCTTTCAATTTTTATAATTTATTTAATTACAATACTTTTATATTTTAATTTATAATCTACTTATACTTTACTTATACCCTGTCCGCTCTTATGCAATTATTCGACTATCTTAAATATCACCACGGTTATATTATCGCGGCCGCCGAGATCATTAGCCGAATCGACTAATTTCTGACATACGCCGTCGAGATCGCCGCTCGTTTCAGCGAGCGATTTAACCATTATATCTTTAATTTCTTCGTCGTTATTGAATTGATCATTCAAGCCGTCCGAGCAGAGCATATAATAATCGCCAACCCGGTATTCGCATTCAACAGTGCGCGGATTAAGATTTTCGCTGTAGCCGACCGCCTGAGTTATTACATGGCGCATCGGATGAACTTTAGCCTGCTGTTCGGTAATAAGACCGTCGTCTATATAATCCTGTATCTGCGACTGATCGTGCGACACTAAGCAAAATGAACCGTCTGATGAAAGTTTATAGCAGCGCGAATCGCCTATATTGGTAACGTAAACTTTGCCTTTAACGCACAAAGTCTGAATTATAGTGGTGCCCATGCCGCGCAGTGAAGGATTATTAAGCGCTTCCTGCTTAATGTTATCACTGGCTATCGTCATTAAATTATTTATAAAACCGGGGATATCGTTAATTTTATCTATTTTATCGCCCGCGCCGGCAACGCTTTTAACTATGGTTTCGGCGGCTATCTTCGAGGCAATCTCGCCGCCCGCGTGGCCGCCCATTCCATCGGCGACACCGAAAAGGCCAATATTTTCGAGAACATAATAACTGTCTTCGTTATTTGACTTTTTTTTGCCTATATCAGTCTTACAGCCTACCTTAAAATTCATAATTACCACCCGTTTTTAAATTTATAAAATTACTTGCCTCTCTAGAATTTTTAAACTTTAACAAACTTTCGAGTAATCTAGCTTTATCTTTAGATAAAACGCCTTCCAGCCCTATGAAATTAGAAACATGGTTCGATCTGTAAATAACGCGGTTAACGCTTAACCCGTCTATAAAATTGTAATGTTCGTTAATTATATCACAATTACTCGCGAATTCAAAATCTCCCGATTTTACCATATTATATAAAGGCGCAGTTTCATATAAAGCGGCGGTAAGCGTATTTACGAACCTTGGGGCGCACTTATTGATAAGACGGGCACTTTCGGCCGCGTGTTCGCCGCTGTATTTTTTTCCGCCTATACCCAGCAATACAGTCACTGAAAGCACGAAACCGGCTTCCTGCGCTTTATTCATGGCCGCTTCGCTTTCTTTAAAACTTCCCGCCTTATTCATCAGCTTGAGCACTCTGTCAGAGCCGCTTTCGAGACCGACATAAAGGTTTTTATAGCCGGCTGCGCGCAGCGCTTTAAGCTCGTCGCCGCTTTTTTCGATTATATCCAGAGGATTCGCGTAAACCGATATAAAACGATTATTAACAAAGTATTTTTTTAGAACAAAGGCCGTTTCGAGCAGATCATCCGTTTTTATACAAAAAGCGTTCGCGTCGGCTAAAAATATTTTATTAACGCCATTTCTGAAATACTCCGGCACCCGCGCCGCTTCGTTCTCTATTTCAGCCGGCATTTTTACCCTGAATTTTTTGCCTTTATACATGGCGCAAAACAGGCAGCTATTACGGGAACAACCTATGCTCGCCTGTATTATAAGTGAATCGTGCTCGCGCGGCGGCCTGAAAACAGGCTCATCCAACTTAATGAAAAATTCGTTCACCGAGCTTCAGACTCCGTTTTTTTATTTATCATATTAGCGCTCACATAACCGTCAATCATCGAAATTATCCATAAAATACCGGCGAAAGAAGAATTAGCCGCTATAACCTCATTACTTCTTACATCGCGGATAAATTCAGCCATTACGCTTAAATCTCCGGCCATAGCCCTCTGCAAATACTTAAAATAAATAGTGAGTATCAAGTAAGTCAAATAACAAACCGGGCCGAAAAAAAGCACTATCATAAATACGCCTTTTTTTGTCTGACCGTTATATATCTGCCCGGCCCCCGCGCCGAATATCAGCGAGTAAAACGCCGCCCTGGCAGGGCTCTTAACTGTATTTTCACTCATTTATAATGACTCTTAACCACAAATTTTATCGCCAGCCGAAAACGACCGTTAATTAAAGCGTTGATTTATTAAACCGCGGGCCGTATATATCTGTCTAAAAAATTATTAAGCCTCAAGATAACGCGGTCTTTTCCGAGTATATCGAACATATCGTAAACTCCGGGGCCGCCGCTTAAACCCGTCAAACTGACGCGCAGCGGCATGAATACGTCGTGACCTGAAAAGCCTAAAGTTTTCTGGGCTTTTTTAACGGCCGCCTTTATAGCGCTTAAATCGTATTGCGGCATAGCCTTGATTTCTTCGATTATAAATTCAAGCACTTTAGCGGTTATTTCTTTACTTTCAATATACTTGCAAACTTCCGGATCGTCCTGTTTGAGCTGGTAGTCTTCGCCTAAAAACAACGCCGCCTTAGCGGGCGCGTCAGTAAGAAGGTCAAATGAGCTTTTGATGGTTTTTATTATTTTTAAAAGCCAATCTCTTTTACCGACGGCCTCATCCGCGCTTATCATGCCGGATGATATAATAAAGGGAAGCGCATGGTCTAAAAGAGCTTCATCGCTCAATGCTCTTATATACATTCCGTTCATCCATTTGAGCTTGGTAGAATCGAATATCGCGGGGCTTTTAGATACTCTTGAAAGCGAAAATTCTTTTATCAATTCGTCTTTGCCAAAAATTTCGCGATCGCCTTCGGGCGCCCAGCCGAGCAGCGCGAGATAGTTAACGAAAGCGCCGGGTAATATTCCATTTTTATTATATTCTTCGACCGAAGTCGCCCCGTGACGCTTTGAAAGTCTGGAGCCGTCAGGGCCTAATATCATGGAGATATGACCAAATTGAGGTATAGCAAAGCCGGCAGCTTCGTAAATAGCTATCTGTTTAGGAGTATTGGATATATGATCATCGCCCCTTAAAACATGGGTTATTCCCATCAGCGCGTCGTCGATCACCACGGCGTAATTATAGGTCGGCACGCCGTCCTTGCGTATTATGACCATATCGCCAAAAAGCGAGCCGTCAAAAGACAGATCACCGCGAACGATATCTTTGAATTTAATTTCTTTGCAAGGCATTTTAAATCTTACCGCGGATTTTTCGCCCGCCGCTATACGAGTTTTAGCTTCGGCTAAACTCACCGATCGGCAGGTGCCGGGATATTTATTAGCGCCCGGTCCCGAAGCCGCCGGCGCTTCCTCGTCATCTTTTTTTTCCTGCTGCGCGCAGAAACAGTAATAAGCTGAGCCTGATTCAAGCAGCTTTTCGGCATACTTATTATAAGTATCGAGGCGCTCGGTTTGAAAATAAGGGCCGAACGGGCCGCCGGTTTCGGGGCCTTCGTCCCATTCGAGGCCGAGCCACTTCATCGAGCGCAGTATGGCGCCGATCGATTCGTCGGTTGAACGCGCCAGATCGGTGTCTTCAATTCTTAAAATGAATTTTCCGCCCGTATTTTTAGCGAATAAATAGTTAAAAAGCGCTGTACGCGCTCCGCCTACATGAAGATAACCCGTCGGCGACGGAGCGAATCTGACTCTTATCTCTGACATTGATATTCCTCTATTCCATTTTTTTATTTTTTTATTACTTAACGATAAAATTTTTGCATAGATATTCGATATCCGCGGCGTATTTTTCGAATGCGCTTTCAGTGGAAGTATAGGTCAGTATATAAACTTTTTTATTCGATATAGTCCACACGCTTCTTGCTTTTAACTTAATCTGTGACTGTTTTAATTTATAAACTACCGAAAAGAACTTAACTCCGCCGTAAGTTTCATAACCTTCTTTAAGTATCGTAAAATCAGGGATTTTTGAAGTTTCAGATTTTGAAAATTCAGTGAATTCTTCGAGAGTTTTCTTTTCTTCAGGTTTAACTATTACGTTGAAATTAATCCTGAATTCTTCGGGAGTGCTTTCGCCGAAGCCCATTATAATCGAATTCACGGGAACGAAACCGGCCGGTATTTCAAGCGAAGCCGGCGATAATTTCAGCGAAGCGAATATAGCTTCGGCTGTTTTCAAATGTTTATCGAATAATTTATCGGGGGCCGCATAGGTCATTATATAGGCGCGTTTATTATGAACGGTCCACACGCCTTTTGATTTCAAGCTCATGCCGTCTCTTTTAAAATTATTAAGCGCAGTCGCGAATTTTACTCCGTTAAAAGTTTCAAAACCTTCATTTTCAACTTTAAAATCAGGCATATTTTTAATCTGTTCTTTTGAAAACGCCGTGTATTGTTCTAAATTACGCTCAGCTTCGGGCTGAATGACTATATTAAGGGTAACTGCGTCTTCAGGGCCATAAAACATAACCATAGCGTTATCGCTAAAAAAAGAAACCGGAACTTTAGCTTCGTAATGCGGATAAGTTATAGTTAAAATTTCAGGCGTCACAGGCTGCTGCGGAGCCGCGCACGCATAATTAAAACCCGATAAGAGAACGACCGATAAAATAAAAACATAAATTAACGATTTCATAAAGACTCTCCTTTACTTAATTAATTAAATAGTACGCCGTTATAAATACGGCCGCCGAATTACCTGTACTCTAAATAATGCTGAAGCCCATAACTAAATTATTTGGGCCGTTAGCCAGAGCATGACCGCATTTTCCGAAGGCGGCTACGGTTATTCTTCCTTCGCCGCGCACTACGGCCACTTTAAATCCGCCGCCGAGGCCCGGATTAATCGAGGCTAACTGTATGTATGCGTCGCGTACCGCGTTGCTCAAAGCTATTTTCTCGCGCGTGTCCTCTTTGATGACTCCGCGGGCGATAGCGGCCACGGTAGTGGCTTCGCGAAGTTTAATCGGCAGTTTTTCCGCCGTGGTTCCGACCTGTGTTATAACGGAGCGGTATCCTTCTTCTATACATTTTTGCAGCCAGTGGTCTTCGCGTTCGCGCTCATTGGTCATGGCAAGATATATTGCCGCGCGCTCGGGCGAAAGTTTCGGCTGTTTAGTCTCGACTATAAGATCTTTAACGATATCGCGCGAAGTTATAACGCCGAGCATTTCACCGGAATCCGAAATTACGGGAAGCTGTTCGATACGATTGTTAGTTAAATATTTAGCGGCGTCCTGGAGTGAATGTTCTTCAGTAACCGATATAACGGGATTGCTCATTATGGTGGAGCATGGTTTTTCGTCGTCACATTCCTTTCTGACTATATCGCTTTCGGTTATTACGCCCTCAACGCGTTTTTTATCCAGAACGAAAATTACGCGGTTTTCAGCGGTTAAAATAATTTTTCTGATTTCACCGATTTTTTCGCTTTTTTTAACGACGACAAATTCCTTCGACATCGCGTCTTTTACAAGTGTACTCATAACTCAGGGCAACTCCTTTTAATAATAAATCCTTTATTGGTTAGCAATTTACTTACAAAACACATTTAACGCCGCTATAAAAGAATTCATATATGTCCGCATACACGACGCCATAACCATAGCGCCTATACACACTGATTTTCAAATAGCCGCTATTTTTTCATTTTAATTATCTTAGCTTCGTTTTTATTGTCCCTGTCTCTATCCTTGTCTTTATCTCTGTCTTTTCGATGCCGGCCAGTATCGTTTTCTTCACCCGTGCCCGCAGCCGAATGTTGCTGCGCGTCGGAAGCTATATTTTCATATCCCGCTTTAGTGCGTGTAAAGACAAGCCGGCCGGCCGCCGTTTGAAGCATGGAAGTTACTATCACATCAACCGTCTTGCCTATGCACTCGATTCCATCTTCTACTATAACCATCGTGCCGTCGGGAAGATAACCTACGCCCTGTGAATGTTCTTTGCCTTCTTTAATTACGTGCAGCGACATGGCCTCGCCCGGCATTACTATCGGTTTAAGCGCGTTGGCCAGATCGTTTATATTAAGAACTTCAAGACCGTGTATCTGAGCCACTTTATTTAAATTATAATCGGTGGTGAGTATTTTAGAATTATTTTTTTTAGCCAGAGCGATTAGTTTTTCATCGACGGCGCGCGAAGCGGAATAATCTTCGGCAGTGATTTGTATAAAGCCGCCGAATTCATTCTGCATTTTATTTAATATATCGAGCCCGCGCCGGCCTTTGCTGCGTTTCAGCGTATCCTGAGAATCGGCAATAAATTGCAGTTCGTTGACAACGAATTCAGCTATCATTATATTGCCGTCTATAAACTTAGCCTTCATAATATCGTAAATGCGCCCGTCTATTAAAACGGAAGTATCCAGATATTTTTCGCTTTCTTTTGCCAGCGATACCTGCTTTCCTGAAATTAATTTTATAATTTCGCCGTAATAACGCATACATAACGACATACCGATATAACCGAAAAATATATTGATTATAAAGGGCATTAAAATTTTAAGTATGGGTATTAATTTTTTGATATAATCGGGAAATGTATCGGAAGTAGTCGAATTTAAAAATATCATAGCCGGCAGCAATATTATTAAATTAGCTATCAAAAGACCCGTGATGAAGCCAATAATACCCGCTATAGCTTCATACAAAGAAATTTTCTTGAAAAGTTCCGAGCAGTAGCGTTCTATTTCACGCGATATCATCGAACCGATTAAAAAGCCGAACATACCAATAACTATCGAAAGTTTTATTTCAGGATCTTCGCCTAAAATAGGGTTATCGGTATAATAAGGCGTATTAGCAAGGTAATAGCTCAAAGTAACGCCGGTTACAGTCCCTGTTAAAGTTAATAAACTTCTTAAAACGGAAAAAATTTTAACCACATCCAGTCAGTATTGTTTATGCAATAATATCATATCATAGAATAAAAGTCAATCACGCCGTCGCTATTTATAACTATTAGAACCGATAAACCGCTGACCTTTCAAAAAGGCCGTGTACACGGATATATTTTTTAACTCATTTTTTAATTGATATTCATTTTCAATTCTGGTATAATTCAATTTAATTCCTATCGCACTCCTGATGAATTCATCAATATAAAGACGATAAAGCACGGCTGACTAAAAATTAAAAACAGTAAACTAATTTATAAACAATTTCAAGGAGAGAATATAAAATGCTTACGAAGGCCTTTAAAATAATGGGCATCTCATTTTTAGGCGCCGCGCTTTCTTTTAATTTAGCTTCCGCGCAAACCATGAAAACGCCTGTTGAAATCAAATCGAACGAAGCCGCCGTTAAAAAAATCAATGAAACTAATACTGCTTATATAAAAAAGCCCACTAAATATTCCTTCGAAGAACGGCTGCGCGTTGAAAACTATGCCTATCCGCTTTTCGATAAAAAAAGAACGGGCAAAAAAAATTATACGCAGAGCCGCTTCAGGGCTAAAATAGAAGAGGAATTAAGTGAAGAGTCTAAAATAACTCTCACGCTTCAGGATTACAGATTTTTCGAGCGCGAGCCGGCCGGCGATGCTTCTATTTCCAGAAACGATTTTTCTATTTATAACGCTATTCTTGAAATACGCAATTTTGCGGGCATAGACGGACTT
Source organism: bacterium UBP16_UBA6123 (assembly GCA_002423385.1). Taxonomy (GTDB): domain Bacteria; phylum Muiribacteriota; class UBA9980; order UBA9980; family UBA9980; genus UBA9980. The sequence continues at coordinate 1,321 of DIVV01000114.1, read as the reverse complement.
TTTGCCAAACTTGGCAGGCAGGAACTGACTTTAGGCAATTTAAGGCTGGTCGGCAACAGCAACTGGAGCGAAGGCCGCGTATGGGACGGAATGCGGTTCATATATAAAGCCGGCGCAGGAACGCTCAATCTCTTTAATTTCGATTTAAAACGGCACGATTTAACGCCGCCTGTACAGCTCCGGGGCCTTTATTACATCTGCGATAAAATCAAAGACATGGAATTATACGCGCTTAAATACGTCGATAGAAATAGAGTAAACGGAGAAATAGCCGTGACCGCAAGGAATGATATTGATATAAACACTTACGGCTTCAATTATACTAAAAAATTCAATAAAAAAATCGAAGCGAATATAGAAACAGCCATCCAGACGGGAGATTGGGGCCCCGAAAAACACCGCGCGTCGGCGTTTCATGCGGAGGCTAAATACAACACCCTTTCAAAATTGAATTATTCGATAATAGTCGAATACAACGAAGCCTCAGGCGATAAAAATCCGATTGACGGAGAGCACGGCACTTTTAATAATTTATTCCCTACCAATCACACCAAATACGGTTATATGGATTTAGCCGGCTGGCAGAACATGAAAGAAATCGCCATCAGAAACGAATTCAATATTCAAAAAAACTTAAAGGCGAAATTAAATTATCATATTTTTAAACTTCAAAATTCAAAAGATGCGTGGTACAGAGCCAATAAAAGCGTCTTCGACGCGCGGCGCGATGCAAGCGGCGCGAGCGGAAACGATATAGGCAGCGAAATAGATTTAGTGCTCACTAAAAAAATTAAGGCGAATCTTGAAATAGAAGCCGGCGTATCTAAATTCAAAGCCGGCGATTTCGTTAAAAAGACCACGCGGGCAGGCGGTGAAATCATAGATCCCGCATGGGGCTATATTCAAGTATTAAAAAAATGGTAGGTTAAATTTATATTAATTGGAGGAAATTATGAAAAAACTCAACTTTATTTTATCTTTAACGGTGGCAGCACTTTTATCGGCATCGCTTGTATTCGCGGCCGGCGATACTCAAAAAATATGGGACGAGCTTTTAAAAATAACCGAAAAATGCACTGACAACGTATCTTACGAGATGATCACAAAATCGAAAGTTAATAACAAAGAAGTTTCAACTAAAATGTCGTTTTACTTTAAAGACGTTAAAAACTACAGAGTCGATACCGAAGTAGAAAAACAGAAAACACGCATGGTATTAACCGATAAAGAAGCCTGGGTTTATCTGTCGGCTCAAAACGTAATAACTATCATGGACCATGCAGCGGTTCAGAATATAAATATAAAAGAAGCACTCGAAAAA
>DIVV01000036.1 GCA_002423385.1 bacterium UBP16_UBA6123 | reverse complement strand
TATTTATTATACTTTTTACTCATGTTATAATTATATCATAAAATATATAATAAGTCAAGGAAATTTCAAAAATAATTTGGCTACATTGGAAATGAAAAAACAACCTTATAATATCTATGGCATTGAATTATCTCGATATTTTACACTCGAATGTCCGTTTATAATAATGCTCACGGTAATAATTTAAAGTATATCAACTTTTATTGTATCACCGAAAATTATAACACTTGATAATTTTATATAATTAAATAAATTCGTTTGATTTAATTTGCCCTTTTCTTATAGACTCGATTTACATTAATTTTTACCGCGAGCCTTTCATTTAAGATACGGTAAAACCGTTATAGCTACGCAGTCGCGCGCACGGCGCGCGACTGCAAACAAGCAAGCTGGCAATAAAAAAGCAAAAAAGCGTCAGGCAATTTGCAGAAAGAGAGAGGGTTTAAGGGAGGGAGAAAGGGTTGCTAACCTTTTCTTCCTCCCTTATTAATTTTTTTATCTACACTATTTAAAGAAAAACCTGATTTAACTTTTTAAGGCAGTATAAATGAGACTTCATTGCTAATGCCCTGTTTTGAACCAATAGTTGAAACGGCTTTAAAGGTGCGCGGCGATATATTGCCGCCCGTATCAAATACCATTTCTGAAAGACTGCATATACCGCTAACAAAATCTCCCGCTTGATTTAATATGTTATTACTAACGCTTCCAAGGCCGGTAATAGTACCGACAGCAGGACCTGAATTAACCGTTATTGTAACAAAATTAGTCTCCGAAACATCAAAACCCATTACCGTCTGAGAATAATAATCTCTGGCAAATAATTTATTACCAGGTTCGTCAAAAGCCGCTTCTCCTAAATTAGTGGCCTGCGGCGTTACAAGCTCAAAATCAAAATGATCTAAAACACCGGCTATATGAGTATCATCGGATATTACCGACTCATTGCCGGAAATACCTTTAAAACTATATGACGCGCTGCCGTCGCTTGCAATAAAAAAGGATGATGAGAGCGTATAATCGGTTCCAACTACAAACGGACCTGAGACGGTATTTGCTAAAAACGAGTAAACGCCGCCTGAAGTTTTTTCATATAATTGAACTATATCCTTCGAAGTACCCGTGCCGGATGTAATTATTTTAAGCGTATCAGGATCGGTAAGTAAAAAATTATTATAATCAGGGCGCGGCGGAACGTAATCGGTAGCTCCGGGAGTCGTACTATCCGAAGCATAAGAAGATTCATTTCCGGTTGAGCCGTCAATATAACTAAATTTTAAAGTGCCTCCGTTAACTGCCGTCGTTTTTAAACCGTTACCATTAAGACTTTCGGGAGTATCATAACCAGCGGCGCCAGGATAGCTTGCGGTAGCTATTGTAGAAACACTCGTACGGCCGATAACTATTTTATTAGTGCCATCATCGATTGTAACCTTTAAACTTGCGTTGAGATTGACGGGTGCATTATCGTTATTATATATTTCATAATTGCCATTATTACCGCCAGTATTATATCTTAACTTTAATTTCGATACTACTGAAGCAGTGTCCGGCGGGCCGGGAACCATTCCGCCGCTAGTATAATTCGACTCATTTCCGTATTGATTTACTAAGGTATAGTAAACAAAATAATTAGCCGTTATTAAATCACCCGAACATTGTATTATTGAATTGGCAGGATATCCGCCCGCAGGCGCGGCGCTCGATGCCGTAGCGCGATAATTCGTGGTGGCGCTCATATTTTCATAAATTTTAAGTTTATCACCCGTCGAGCCTATCACGGAAGTATTAAAAGCGCTCATCGAAGCGTTGCTCCATGTTAAAATTTCAGTGGGCGGCGCTTCTGGTATAACACCATCGGCCTGCCATTGAGATTTATTGCCCACTATGTCAGCGAGCCTGTAATAAACGGTATCGCCCGGCGATAAAGGCGTAGCCGCAAGTGATACCAGAATATCGAGGCTTACCGCACTGCTCATATAAGATACAGAAGCGCCATTTGGCGAGGTGGTTCCATCGGGCGGCGTCGAACCTATATAAACCTGAAAATATGAATTTTCGGAAAAATTAATAACACCGGTAGTCGAAACTTTCTGCACGGCATTACTGTAACCTATTAAAGAAAGCTGGGCGGCCGTAAGTATATCAGGCGGCGTGGTATCGAAAGATACATCAAAACCGGTCGCATTTACGGCGAGTTCAGTTCCAGTAGAACTTTTAATGCCATTACCCGATAAAAATTTAAGGCCATTGGTTACATCGCCGGTAATTCCGTCCGACTGCGCGGCTGGTAAAATACTCGTAAACGGAGACGAATTAGCCGTGATTATTACAATATTGGAACTATAATCGAGATTATCATACGCCGGATCAAAAACAGACCCGTTAACTTTTATTTTAGCAAGCGTGGCCGCTGTATCAGACACCGTTACAGGCACGCTGAAAGTGAGCTTGATTTTTTTATCGGATATCATTTCAGCGCTCTGCAGGACCGGAACTACAAGCGGAGGCGAAACATAATTGTTAACGGCGAACGGCTGCGATATTTTTTCACTTTCAACGGCGCCGCTTAAATTAAGCGCGGCAATTTTTAACAGCACACCCGAGGCATTCTGATTAACTATATCTTTTGCCGACTGCCATACTAATTTTAAATTATTAGCCGGGGCGACATTTGAAATCGAACCGGAAGTATTTGCGGTAGCCGTAAATGTAGCGCCGCCGTCGCGCGAATAATAAAGCGCTATATTGAATAAATCGCCTTCGGCGTCGGTTAAATTATAATCGACCGTAATATCCTGTGAACTGCCGGCAACCGAATTAATATAAATTTCGCCCGGGGCATTATTATAAACTTTAAACGAAGCGGAAACCGCCTCTGCGCCGAAACCTTCGCTGTCGGACACTGTCAATTTAACACTGACGCTGTCGTAATTTTTAGTGAAATCATTTTTAGAACTCCATACAAGCGTTTTAGCCGGGCCGGGGAATATTTCGGCTGTTTCACCCGTAATAAAAAACGAATTCAGGTAGCCGCCCGATTTTTCCGTCGCGTATTGAAACCCTACCTGGCAGGTGCTGCCGTCGGCGTCGTCAACATCGTAAGTTATTAATACTTCGCCCGAATCGACTTTAGTCATTAAATTAGCTATTGACGGGCGGTTAATATTATTATTGACTTCGAAAGGAAGTGAAACCGATTCGGTGCCTGCGCCAAAATCATCCGTAGGCAATAACTTTAATACTACACTTTTCTCACGAGTACGGAAATCGCCGTAAGAATTCCATTTAATTAATTTATTCGCGCCGGGGGCGACCGAGTGAATATCGCCTTCTACATAGCCGGTCTGCTTGAAAGAGGCGCCGCCGTCAAGCGAGTAATAAACATCGATCGTGCATAACGACGAATCTATATCACTTAATCCGTAAGAAATATCGATTATCTGCGAGGCGCCCGTAACGGTTAAGCCCGTTATTTCGGGCCGGCCGCCGCCGTTGATAATTTCAAACGGCCCGAATACCGCTTCAGTGCCGTATCCGTATTTATCTGACGGGATTAATTTAACTAATATATTTTTATTAGTGGAAGTAAAATCATTATAAGAAAGCCAGGTAAGCGTTTTAGACTGTCCGGCGGCTACGCTCGAAGTTTCGCCCGAAAGATTTACTGTGTTTAAATAATTAAGCCCGCCGTCGAGCGAATATGCCACTTCGATGGTGCATAAATGGCCGTCGAGCTCTATTAAATCGTATGTCAGCGATATATCTTTGTAATTGCCAGCCGCTTTTAAATTTTGAATAACAGGCGGCGTGTTGACTATATTATTAACTTCGAATATACTTGATTCACCCGACGTACCTGAGCTTTTTGAATCGTTAGGAGTAAGCCGCAGTTTTACGTTTTTTTCTTCACTCTGAAAATCGAGCGCCGAGTTCCATGCGAGTGAAAGCGACGAAGCCGGAAAAACGCGCTGGTTAATAATTGAATAATTAACGCTGCGCGTAAAATTAAGCCCGCCATCGAGCGAGTAATAAAGTTCGACCGCGCAACTGTCGCCATCCTGGTCTATCAAGTCGTATTTAATTGAAATATCGCCGCGGCCGCTGGAGGCAATAATGCCCATGATGACCGGCGGGTTATTTTTGGGATCTACAATCTGATTATCGACGGCAAATATTTCAGATTCACCTGCCGTACCCGTTGAACGCGAGTCGCGCGGAACCAATTTAAGGCGGACGGAAGTTTGTTTACTTAAAAAATCGGAGGCGGAAAACCATACGGCGCTTAAACCGGCGCCGGGCGAAGTATTTGAAAGCGAGCCGCCCGCGTTAATAGTCGGAAAATATGAATAGCCGCCGTTAAGCGAGTAATAAACATCTATATTACATAAATCGCCGTCGGCGTCGATAAGCTCGAATACTATGGATATATTCTGCGAAGCGCCGCTTACCGATTTAATAATAAGTGACGGCGGATTATTTATTTTTTGAACGGCTTCAAATACCACCGATTCAATTACAAAACCGTATTCAAAAGAAGTTATATTTATATTTTTAGAAACGGCGTTAAAACCCGCGGCGGTGCATGTAACCGCGTAATCGCCGGCGGTAAGAACGCCCGCGGGGGCGTTTATTATAAAATTACCGGCCGAATCGCTCGAAGCCGAAAGTCCCGGTTGAGCGTTTATCGTGATCAAAGCGCCTGCCACAGGCTGTTTAGAAGCCGCATCCAGCGCGCGGCCGCTTATGCCGGAAACGCTTCCTGAAGAGGTTTTAGACGCGATTTCATCATCCACGGCTTTTTTAATAATGGAAATATCGGAAAGCGGATCATAGGCGGCCGCAAGTGTCGATGTAACAATGCGCGCTGCGCCGTTTTTATCGATTTTAACGTTGGCTAATTTTGTTTTTCCCCTTACCGCGATTAATTGGAATTTAACCACCGCGCCGGCTGAATTTATAAATTCAAAATAAACGGCCTGCTCCGCTGAATCGGTTTTAACGTCTAATTTAAAAAAACCTGCAGAATCGGTTACTGTGCTGTATGCAATATTACCGCACACCGCTTTTATTAACTTATTAGCAAGGGGCGCGTTTAATTTATGCACCGCGGAAACGGCCGCTGCAACGACTTCATCGCTTAAATAACCGGCCACTGAAGCGTTCGGAACTACTACGCCGACGGCTTTTATTGGCTGGCTGTAAACACTGAGCGAGCCATAGGCCGCTTCTAATTTAACATAGCCCGACGAATCGGGAATTAATTGCGCCACGGCCAGATCCGTAAATAAAGCCACGCCGCTTTCAAGATTTTTTGATGTAATTGAATCTTTAAACGAACCGTTTTCAAGGCTGACCGATATCAGACCATTTTCGGAAGTCATTATATTTCCGAACTGGTCTAAAACCGATAATTTAAGAGACGGTATTATAGTTAAATTAGTTATTTCGCTGACTGGCAGGGCAGGATCGAAAACTATCTTAGACGGGTATAGCTTTATATATTCGATAGTTCTAAAAACGAGCGTTACCGATACTTCATTAGCGCCGGGATGCTTCAGGGCGTCTTCGGCGTTTAGTAAGTAAACTGTGCCCGAGCCCTGCCAGATCGATTCGTAAATATCGTTAACGCGCTCTTTAAGACGCGCGGTAACTACTACCGAGTAAGTATCGCCAGCGGGAATTTGATTTTCAAAAACGAACGAGCCGGCCGCATAATTGACGGTTTGATTAACCGCTTCCTTTTGCGATTTAATACTTATAACGCTTATATTAACCGTTCCGACGGCGTTAGCCGGAATACTCACATAAGCCTGTGAAGGCGTACGATTCGACATATTAAGTTTAACCGACAGATTCGACGGGCCGCCGTAAAAATCCGCCGTAGAAGAAGAACTGCCGCCGCCGCATCCGTAAATAAATAACGACGACAGACATAATAATAAAATAAAGGTTATGATCAAGCCGCCTTTATTTAAATTATCATTGATTTTTAATATTCCATTCATAATTCTATTAACGAATTTATTCATATTTAAGTCTCCTATATCACATTTAATTTATATACCATATCCATATACTGTTTTATATAGTCCAAAATCTTTTTATTCTAACTTAAATTTATTTTAAAGTCAAGAGATTATAAGCTGTTATTAGTAATTTATCAGGCAATTCTATTTAGTATCCGAGCAATTTAATCATTTCATTAAAAATTAAGGCTATATATGCAAAAAATGTGTACTTTTTTAACTATAAATTCAATGAATAAAAGGGTAAATACAAAAAATACAAACCATCTCTATAATTAAAAATAACATACATAATATTTGTCAAAATTTATCAAAATATTATTGTAATGCACTAATAAACATGATATAATTAAATCCGTGATTATAAAAAAATAGATGTCAGAAAGCATATAAACCTGCTGTATATAAAGAATTCAAGATATAGATATAACTAATAAATCAACACAAAAATAGCAAATGAAAAAAATAGATAAAAACGATATAACAGAAATAACTAATATACTTAAACCTATTTTATGGGATTATAGAATTGACGCTTATCAATTTTACCTGACAATATCCGGTGAAATCAACGGCATCGGTCATTTCGATTTTAACAAAGCTTTTATCCGGGCACTTGAAAGGCTTTACTGGTATGATTTAATTAAGTTATTCGGGCTCGATTTTATAAAAGAAAAATTAACGCCCGAAATAATAAACGGCATTAGAAATATCGATTTAAGGAATAATTATGATTTCGTACGAAAAATATTACACTCAGAGCCTTTACCCGTTTCAGGATGGGATTCTTCGTATCGTAAAACAATCGGGCGCTCCGTTTTATCTCAGCGGTGGAACCGCATTAAGCAGAGCTTATTACAATAAGAGATTTTCTGACGATCTTGATTTATTCATTAACAACTCTGAAAAGTTTGATGAATACAGTCAAACTTTATTTTCAGCTCTCGAAATTAATCAAAAAGCCGACAATTATAAAATTAACTTTTCAAGTGTTAAAAAATTCACCGATTACATGCAGTTATTTTGTATCCGCAACATAGACGATAAAGAAATAACTTTAAAAATCGATATTATAAATGATGTGGAAGCCCGTTTCGGAGAATTTCTATATAATGAAACACTTGGAAAAGTTGACAGTCTTAGAAATATACTATCCAATAAGATATCGGCCATAACGAGATTAGAAGCTAAAGACCTCGCAGATATATGGATAATAGCCAAAAACAAAAAAATTTACTGGCCCGATATTTTAAATGAAGCTAAACAAAAAGAAGCCGGAATAGATCCCATCGCGATCGTTAATATTTTAAAATCAGCTCCTGTAAATGTTTTCGACTCAATTAAATGGTCGGAAAACATAGATCACAAACAGGTATATGACGATATTCAAAAAATTGCTGGCGATATTCTTTCGGGCTCAGAAAACAGCCTTTCACATGACAGAGATGAAATAATATAATATCAATAAAATAGGCGGCGCGGGCCGTCTGAACAAATAAATCTGGAGGTCTTTATGAAGTTAACGGGTATCTTTAAAAAAACTATCGGCATCTTTATTCTTTTGGTTTTCTTACTTTCGGCCGGATTACCATCTTTTGCCGCTTCGATCGACTCGTTCAAAAAAGCGGGCGAGCTCGAAAAAAACGCTTCTTACTTTAAAGCGGTTAAAATGTACGAACGCGCCGAGCGCGAAGCCGGCCGCGAGAAGAACAACGAAATGGCAATCAAATCGAACCACCGTATTAAACAGATCGAAAAAATATTAATTTCCTATCCACTCAGCAGAAAAGAAGCTGAAAAAAATCTTGCAAAAGCTCTTCCCATGGTAAATCAAAAAGAGCGAGAATCATGGTTCGAATCGAATAAAATCAACGATTATATCCTGATAGACGGAAAGCCTTATTACCAGGAAACTTTCATCGCCAACCTCTTTTTCCGCGACGACGATTTATACTACAGAATCAGCAAATCGAAAAGCAAAGCGTTTTTCGGCAAACTTTACGATGTTATATTCAGACCTGAAGACGCGGGTTTTAAACCCGATCCGGCCATAACAAATATCAATCCTATCGACTTTCTCGGCACTCAGACGCTTAAAGTGCCGCGCAAAAAACTTCCTGAAACCGGACTTTTACAGATATGGTTCCCGATGCCTATAATAAACTCGGCGCAGACGGATGTCCGTTTCATATCGTTTGGCCAGCAGCAATATTTAAAAGCGCTTCCTAAAACCGATAGCGACATAGCGCTTGCATATTTCGAAGTGCCGCTCGATAAATTAAAAAAAGATCTTGAAATAGAACTCAAATTCATGTTCAAACGCTACGAACAGCGTTTTATAATTGATCCGAATAATTGCGGAAAATATGAAAGCGAAAACCCGCTTTATAAAAAATATACGCGCGATAATAAAAACACCGCAATAACTCCCGAAATAAAAGCTAAAGCCGAAGAAATCATCGCAGGCGAAAAAAATCCTTACATCGCGGCTAAGAAAATTTATTATTATGTAGTCGAAAATATAAAATATAGCTTTATGCCGCATCTGGCGCTGTGCGTTGTTGAAAAACCCGAATCGGTTTTCGTTCACGAACGCGGTTACGGCGACTGCGGCGCTCAGAGCATGTACTTTGCGGCGCTGTGCCGCGCGGTCGGAATTCCGGCAAAATCCTCGGGCGGCTATCAACTCGTGCCCGGTTACGCCGGCCCACACTTCTGGGCTGAATTCTATCTTCCAAACTACGGCTGGGTACCCGTCGATACTTCAATAGCGCAAACTGTAGATCGCTCATACGGCGCAACCACGGCGCAGAAAAAAAAGTTCAAAGAATATTACTTCGGCAATATGGACCCTTACAGATATAACATACAACGCGAAACCGACGCCCTTATTTCGCCTATGTCTCAGGACCCTGTATTTTTACCATTAGCCGTTCAAATGCCGATTATTAATTTAAAAGGCTCGAGAAAAAACATGGAGTTCACACTTTTAGAATACTGGAAACAGAATATAGAACCGGTATATTAATATATCATTATATTGCTTTACCGTTTTATTACATAACTACTTTATTACCTTATTTAAATAATTAAGTATATAAAATAACAAAAGCATCTTTAAACCTAAAATCCCGAAGTTTTATA
>DIVV01000110.1 GCA_002423385.1 bacterium UBP16_UBA6123 | reverse complement strand
GGGCGGCATTTGCTGCCAGCTTCGAAGTTTTTATAATGTTTTATTTACAAAGTTCTTTTTATTCCACATCTTCCACTCCACTCCACTCCACTCCACTCCACTCCACTCCACTCCACTCTACTGTGTTCCATTCTAATTATACTATATTCCATCCGCTCCTATTTTAGTCTATTATATCCTATGCTGTTCTCTATTTTTCTATCCTGCCATAACCCTTTTTCTTGCCAGTCGTTTGTTTTGCCTCCGCGCACGCATTGCGTACTACGCATCGCTGGAATTTAATAATAATGCTCACGGTAATGCTCTAAAGCGTAACAATTTTTATTATCTCACCAAAATCACACTAAACTTAATATTTTTATATAATCGAATTGAATTTATTTGACTTGATTAAAAAAAACTCGATTCACGACGATTATTATCGCAAGCCGTTTATTTAAGTTGCATTGATCCGTTATTGCTACGCATGTGCGCGCGCCGCGCGCACGTGCAAATAAGCAAGCTGGCAGACAAATATGTAAAAAGCGACAAACAAACAAACAAACAAACAAACAAACAAACAAATAGACAAATAAATAAATGAACAGAGATATAAAAAGAATAAGTGAGAGAAAATAGAGAAAAATTAAAGGCAATTTAACTAACGATTCGTGAATCACTTCACTAAATTAAAGCCCTGACAGAAAAAGCTGCCGATAAACTGACAATAAGCGTCAGGCAATTTGCGGATTGANNGGTTTAAGGGAGGGAGAAAGGGTTGTTAACCTTTTCTCCCTCCCTTTCCAAAATTGTATAACCCGATGAAATAAAAAATTATAAAATAAAAATTTTGATATGAATGAGTTTATGGTATAATATTTTTGTTAATAAAATTAATATTAAATTAACGGGAGAATTTTATATGATAAAATTAAGAAACGCCCCTTTATTTAAAAGCGTTTTATTTAAATTATTTATAGCGGTTTCTTTTGCGTTTTCATTACTTGCTACTCCTGCGCCGCTTCTGCCGCAGGACGATGCTAACACTCATTTCGACATACATAATGCCAGGGCGCGCCAAAAAACACTTATCGATAAAGCCATGGAGGATTATAAAAATTATAATCCGGACGGCGACCCTGATTTTAAGGGGATGAATAAGAATTCAGCCGAGTACCATAAAAAGGCGAAGGAAAAAGCCCGGTCTATCCTTGATAAAAGGCTTAAGGATATTCGAGTCACTCAGGATGAATTCGACACCGGCGGTAAAGCGGGCGGCGATAATAAAAGCAAACCGCTTGAATTCGTTAATGCAAATAACCGACGCAATCAAAAAATCGATTCGTTGCTCTCTGGATTAGACCTCGATAACAGCGGCAGCGCTCCGAAAACTATCGGAAGCGATTTCGACGCTACTCTTAAAACTAACGATCCGGATGCGCTTAAAGAAATAGTAAGCCGCGCTAAGGGAAAAAACTATACGGTTGTTCAGCAGCATAAATATAAAGTTTATATAAAAGAACTTGACGCCACTGTGTGGGTTCAGCCGCCCGATGTCAGCGATAAAAAAGCTTTCGAAGATTATGCGCGGACTATGGTAAACGATCCTGACGCTTTTCCGACCGCCGGCGGCCTTGAATATACTTCACGGCCGGACGCTCGTTCTAAGGGCGTTTTTGGAGCGCCCGATCCCGAAGGCGCCGTGCTTGCGAATGTACATAAAGCCAATCATGCGCTTAAAGGCGATGCGGCTGGAAAAGTCGATTTGCATACTGCGGCTAAAAGTCTTTCTAAAGCGGCTGAAATAAGCGGCGTGAAAAAAAATATGAACGAGCTTCGTTCGGAATTGAAAAAAGCTCAAAGCGCTGGAGACGCGAGTGAAGTTAAAAGAATCGAAACTGAAATAAAAGTTCTTGAAAAGTCGGATTTTTGGAAGAAAGTAGAAGATCTCAGAGGTCATAAAACGCCTGCGGAAGCTGGTATTGTCGATCCGCGCGACCCGCCTTCCAAGCAGAAAAAGGATATGGAAAAATTTATAGGCGAAATGAATGAAAAACTCAAGCAGTCTCATTTTGAGGGCGCCCGCCGCGGTCGCGATAATATTAGCGACCTCGAAAAGAAACTCGCTGATGCCCAAAAAGCCGGCGATACCGGTGCAGCTAAAAAAATAAAAAACGATATCGATGCGATAAAAATTTCTAATAGCGTTTGTAAAGAAGAAATATCAAAAAAAAATCCTGAACTTGAAAAACATATAAAAGGCGTCGATGAAGAACTTGACACTAAAGATAAAATGAAAAAAGACAAACCGGATAGCGATGACAGTAAAACAAAATCCGATGGCGATGGCAAAACAAAACCAGACGGTGATGGACCCAGGCCGCCCGATAGCGACGGCGGAGCCAAGCCTTCCGACGGCGACGGCAAAACAAAACCAGACGGTGATGGACCCAGGCCGCCCGATAGCGGATCGAAACAGCCGGACACCGCTAAATCAAATTCGAAAGGAACTGCTGAGGCTAAAACACCAGCCTCACCGGAAATAAAAGTTACGCCCGATGCGCCTAAACCGATTATCCGGACTGCGCCGCCTAAAAAAGGCGCTTTCGGTCCGAGCGTCGAAACTCCTGCTAAGCCTAAAACCAATACAATGGGCGATTCGATTAAAAGCGGCGCTATGGATTTTTTGAGCGGCCTTCAGGGCGGCGGCGATTTTTCGAATATTTTAAAGGATGAATTTCATAAGGCTATTAAAGAAGGACGTGATCCTAACATTCCCAAAGTACTCATTTTAACTACCTGGGAAATTGGAAAAGGCGAGTTGGTCGGCGCGGCTGTCGGCTGGGCTGGCGGCTTTGCAGGTTCTTATATCGCCGGTGCGGCCGGCGCCGCATGGGGTGGCCCGCTCGCAATAGGTGTATTCGTCGGCGGCATGGTCATATACGAAGTCGGAAAGAACGGTTTGGTGGACGGGCTTGGTAACTTAACAGGATTAAGAGCGATTGGCGATTTAATATATACCGACTGGGAACACGAGTTTATTACGGAAGATCAGCTTAAACATTTGCGCGCTATCTCCGAATCGCTTGCACAAAAACAGATAAAACAAATCCGCGAGATGAAAAAACTATTGAAAACTGGCGCGGACCCTAAAAAAATAGAAGAATATAAAAAATTGATTGAAAAAACTTGTAAAAATTATCAAAGCTATATTAAAATGGGCGGATCGCCTGATGACCCCGCAGCAAAAGCACTTCGCGAAGTTATCGAAAACGCCGGCGATTTAAATAATATTCCACGCGATATTAAACATGGCGATCCCACTTTTATTCAGGCCGATAGAGAAGAAGCTGACGAAGGCTTCGAAGAATAAGACCGTTAAGACTTAAGACTTAAGACTTAAGACTTAAGACTTAAGACCTTAAGAACGCGACGGGGGAAAAGAAAGGACCAATGGCCCTCTCTNNCCTGAATATAAAACTGCGCGTGTGCCACGCGCAGTTTTGTAGCATCTAAATAAAAAGGCTATTTTCATAGCCTTTTTATTTAGGGCGGCATTTGCTGCCAGCTTCGAAGTTTTTATGATGTTGTTTTACAAAGTTCTTTTTATTCTCCACTCCACTCCACTCCACTCTACT
>DIVV01000109.1 GCA_002423385.1 bacterium UBP16_UBA6123 | reverse complement strand
AAATAAAAAGGCTATTTTCATAGCCTTTTTATTTCGGGCGGCATTTGCTGCCAGCTTCGAAGTTTTTAAATAGCTTATTTATAAAAGTTCTGCCATTATCTGCTCTCTATTCTCTATTCTCTATTCTCTATTCTCTATTCTCTTGTTCTCTGTTCTTCCCTGCCATAAACTTTTTTCTTGCCTTATGCTAGTTTTGCCATCGCGCGCACGCGCGCGACGGCGTAGCATTTGCGCACTGCCGGAACTTAATATTTAGGCTCACGGTAATGCTTTAAAGCATAACAACTTTTAATATATCACCAAAATTATATAAATAAAAATGTAAATTCATTTGACTTTATAGTTCACTCTAACTATCGATTGAATAGGCGCATACTCTCCCCATTAGTTATATTCTCTATTTCCAAAAACCCCGGCCGCGGGTGCGCCGCAACCAACTCAAAAAATCTTCTCGCCCATACTATTTATTTTCAAAAGAGGGTAAATAAGTTTAACCTCTGATCAACTAACACAACGGTTTTACTCATGTTGACGATAAATAATAAATTGACAACCTACGACTTTTAAGTTATGATTAAAGCATAATATTTTTTTATTATAATTTAAGGAGCGTTATTTTGAAAACACCTTATTTATATACAAAACCACGGTTTTTATTATTAATTATAGCGGCTCTGTTTTTTGGTCTTAATCAGGAATTTAACGAAGTTATTGAATACTTCAAAAATCAGGAGGATATGCAGTGATAAAAGATACATTTATTGCTTTATTGTTGCTTTTTATAATATTTGGATTTTCGTGTTCAGCCTATGCCAAAAATTCTAATGAACACGAAATTCTTTTAAAAGATAAATTCATGTCGATTTACATTAGTTTTTACCGCGAGCCCGTTCATTTAAATTGCGGTAAAACCGTTATTGCTACGCAGTCGCGCGCACGTTTGCGCGCGATTGCAAACAAGCAGGCCGGCATGAAAGCAAATTAAAAAGAAAGAAGAAAAGGAAGAAAAAAAATAAAACGGAAAAGAAAGAGAATCGAAAAAAGTTAAAGGCAGTTCACTGTCGCTTTATAAAACATTTCATTAAATTAAAGTCCTGATAAAAAAGCTATCGTTTAACTAACAATAAAGCGTCAGGCAATTTGCGGATTGAGGGAGGGAGAAAGGGTTGCTACCCTTTTCTCCCTCTCCTGGAAAAAATAATATTAAATTTATGGCATTAAAAAAGATTTTACGCTGGTGGCCTTCACTGACACTTTTACTTTACCTGGCTGGCTTAAATTCAGCCGTTCATAAGATTTAGAAGTTATATAAGCCTGAAATTTCATGTGATTGCCGATCGATATATTAAGCAGCATACCGAATTCATAATGGACCGCCGATTTAATAACGCCTTCGTAGTTATTTAAAACCGAGGTGTTTTCATCCGAGTAATGATCGCTTTCATTTTTTATTAAGCCGATCGATATATCCTGCGGATTTATTAATATACACACGCGTTCGCCTTTTGAATAAGAGCCGGCGGCCTGTATTTTGAAAATACCTTCAGAGACGTTTCCGCCGTCGTTGTATGCTCCGGCCTCTTTCAGGCCGGCATTTGGAGCGCATTCGATCTCGGCGACTTCGTGTTCGCATTTAGTTACGGTTCCGTAAAATATCATTTCGCGCCCGAGAAGTTTAGCCTCAGTTTCGGATCGAGGATCGCTCAAGCATTGTCTTACCGTGGCATATCTGATGAGCGTTCCGGCGTCGATTACGGCCATTTTATCGCAGAGGGCGAGCGCTTCGTTTTTATCGTGGGTTATAAGCATCAGGGTGATGCTGGCTTCGTTGGTCATAAGTTTTAATTCGTGCATTATTTCAGCGCGGTTCAGCGCGTCGAGCGAGTGAAAAGGCTCGTCGAGAAAAAGCAGACCGGGTTTTAAAACAAGGACGCGCGCAAGGCAGACTCTACGGGCCTGGCCGCCGGAAATTTCGCTCGAGTGGGCGCGGGCGATATCGGTTAAATTCATTTTTTCAATAATTTCATCGACGGCTTTTTTTATATGCGCTTTGCCGTATTTTTTTATTTTAAGTCCTATGGCTATATTTTCATATACGCCGCAGTTGAAAAGCGGAGCGTCCTGGAATAAGACGGCCGTTTTTAAAAGCGCTTCACGGTTCGTGCAGCCGCTTGAAGGCGCCAGCGGCTGTTCGAAAAGTTTTATATTTCCTTCAAAGCCTTTTTGAAGGCCGGCGCAAACTTTAAGAAGCGTGGATTTGCCCGAGCCGCTTTTTCCGAATATGGCCAGGTTCGAGCCTTTTTCTATATCCAGGCCTGCTATTTTAAGGCTGAAATCCCGGTTTGCGCTATCGTCGCGATATTTAAAATATAAGTCTTTGATTTCGAGTATTTTCATATTTTTAATTTTAATTAATTTTCATGATTTCAAAAATTTTTATTTTATAATTTTATTGAACTTAAATTATAATCGCATATTTAACTATTTTTATTTTTTTGCATAGTCAGCAGGCTTATGGCGTAATTAACCGAAAATGTAAGAGTTAGAAGGATGATGGCGAAACCCAGGGCCGTATCGTAATTGCCGACGCGGACTTCAGATACTATGGCGGTAGTCAGAACCCTGGTTTCGTTTAAAATATTGCCGCCGACCATTATAACCGCCCCGACCTCCGAGACGACACTGCCGAAAGCCGCCATGGCGATGACTAAAAGCGATTTCTTTATCTCTCGCGCGATATAGCCGGATTTTTGAAAGAGATTCGCGCCGAATGAATCTAATTGAAGTTTGAGCGATTCGGGAACTTCCGCGCAGGCAGCTATTGTAAGCCCGCAGGCTACCGGAATCGCTATTATGAGCTGGCTTATAAAAATAGCGGTTTTGGTGTAAAGCAGGTTTAAATCGCCGAACATGCCGCTGCGCCCAAAAAGTATTGCGACAGCAAGGCCGACCACAACGGGCGGAAGCCCCATTCCGGCGTTTATCGCGGCCGTTATAAAGCGCTTGCCGTAAAAATTCGATAGCGAAATAAACAGGCCGGCTGGAACGCCTATAATGAAGGAAGCGAGCGTCGAAAGCGCCGACAGCATTATAGTCACCTTAGTCACTTCGATCAAATAGGGATCGAGGTTAATTATTAAGCTGAAGCATTTTATAAAAGCTGAATATAATATATCCATGGCCGTTAAAACTAACATATAAAAAGAATAAAGTCAATAATATATTATTTTTGATTTGCAAAATTTGTGTAAAAATGCTAACATTGGTATTGTTCATGTATTGTACCTCTTATCTATTTTTGGTATAGCATAATTATATCATATGGATAAGGGGTCTTTTTTTCAAAAAACACTTTCTATTTAAAATCTATCTTGGACAGATGTGGAGAAGATTATGATAATAAAAAAACATTTCAGCGTTAAAAGGACGTATTCACAGCGTTTAAATGGTAGGCCGGAAAATATTTTTCCGCTTCTTTGTCCGGTTCGCGAGACGGAATGGGTTAATGATTGGGACCCTAATTTAGTTATTTCCGAGTCAGGCACTGCGGAATTAAACTGCATTTTTACTATTGGAAGCGGAAAAACAGAATCGATTTGGGTCATATCAGCATTCGATCCGGGAAACGGGAGGATTGATTTTTTGAAAATAACTCCGGGCGTTACTTTGGCTAATATTGAAATAAAACTGGAATTATCCGATAACATAACTCTTGCTCACATAAGTTATATGCACACCGCGATCGGTCCTGATGGAATTTCATTTGTTAAGGATTTTACTGAAGAATATTACATAAATTTCATGAAGGAATGGGAATCGGAATTAAATTATTATTTAGAAAACGGTCAAAAACTTTCAAAATAATTATTGAGTCCATTTAATAAACCCGAGTCATTTTCAGCATCCTGGTTGATGGGCACGGCTAAAATTACTCTTTAATAATTTTCAATATATTGCATTTTTGTAAATAGAGATCTCAATTTTAAAAGTTATGACATTAAAAAAGAGAACGGTTCCTGGTTTATTTACGGAAACCACAAGATGTGGAATACTTCCGGTTTTACCGCGCACATGCCCGGCATATTTCACCGAGACTATTATACCCAAAAAAAATTCCGCTAAACAACCTTGACAAAAACAT
>DIVV01000106.1:15279-15437 GCA_002423385.1 bacterium UBP16_UBA6123 | reverse complement strand
GCGCGTGCATGCACGCGCCTGCAAAAGAACAAGCTGGCATGAACAAAAATAAAGACGAGAGAAAAAAGAGTAAATGAGTAGGGTAGAGTGTAGTGTAACGGAACGGGACAGAGCAGAGTGGGATAGGATAGGATAGAGTAGAGTAGAGTAGAGTAGAG
>DIVV01000106.1:0-15247 GCA_002423385.1 bacterium UBP16_UBA6123 | reverse complement strand
TAACCTTTTCTCTCCCTCCCTTTTTAAAAAAAATTAATTACAACTACAGCCTCAAGTTAAAGTTCTATTTCAACTTTAACTTCAACTCAACTACTATTTAATGCGTTTTTTTTGAAAGAAGTTTTGTATTAGTTCGAGGCATTCCGCTTCCAGGGCACCGCATATAAGGCGGGCGCGGTGGTTAAGCGCAGGGTTGGCGGCAATCTGCATATTTCCGCCGCAACCGCCGCCTTTTTTATCGCCAATCGCAAATATGCACTCACTGATGCGCGACTGGACGATCAAGCCGGCGCACATCACGCACGGCTCTTTAGTGACGTAAAGCGAGACGCCCGTCAGGTTCCAGCGGCCCAGGGCTCCGGCGGCCGCTTCACATGCTTCCATTTCAGCGTGCCACAAGGGCGATTGTTTTTTTTCGCGTCCATTTCTGCCGCGTCCGATAATGCGTTCTTCGTAAACGGCGACTGCGCCGATGGGTACGTCGCCGGTTTCGGCGCATAAAATAGCTTCATTCAGCGCCTCGCGCATAAAAAAAATATGGCGCGCGGCATCTTGCGGATTTAAAGATAAAAAATCAATAACGCTCATCTAATTAAAACCTCATCAGTTGTGCGCGGATAAAATCCCATTCAGGCGTTTCGAGTGTAGCGCCGAAATTTATATCGTACCACGGGCTTAAATTTTTATCGTTAGGATTGACTAAAATATGGACGTCCTGTGCCGGCATGTAACTTTGAAGCAGTAAAAACACTTTATGTCCGGTTTTTTCATTAACGGCGACATCGGCGACGAGGACCGCGTGGCCTGGAAAGCCGCCCTTGATGAAAATATCGCCGGCTTTAATATCATTTATGTTTTCGACCTTTTTAAGTGATTTAGAAAGCGAATGGGTACCGGCGTAGGCAAAAATATAGAGCATATACTTTTGAAAATTTTTATAATCAGGCTTTTTAGCGGCTGCTTTCACGGGGGGAGGGCCGCCGGGGGCGCCTTTGAGCCAGCCGTTGAAAGAGACTATTTTACCGCTGCCCGTATTAAATTTAATGGAATCGATATCGCCTTTTGCGAAAAAATACTCGGCGCGCAGGCGCATGACCGCGTCGGCGCACTGTTGAAGGTCGCGCGTACCGCAGTCGATATCTACAACGGCGTAATGCGCGCCCTGATTTTTTTTAAGTGTTTTATTGTAAAGGTAAACGGGCGGGCGGCCTTGTTTAAGCGGCAACCCGCGCAGCCAGCTTTCGAAACTATCGGCTGAAGCGGCCTGGCGAGAATAAGCGGCCGGGGGCGGGATACTTTCGGCAATGGAATTTTTAATATCGTAGTTATTGAGCCACGGGTATTTATTTACGGCCGCATTGTCTTGCGGGCGTTGCTGTGAATGAAGCGGCGAACCGGCTGGCGCGGGTGCCTGACAAAAGCCGGGGGGCGCAAAGGCCGCCGTAATAAAAAGAGAAAAAACAAAGGCTGAAATATAGGATAAAATCTTACTTTTAAGAAATGGATTTGTTTTAAGGAAAATATTTGTTTTAATAACGATCACCCGTTTCAAATTTAAATTTAATCAACCCAGGGATATGAACTGCACTCGTGAATAATGAGTCACAAACCATGAATCATGAACTATGACTGTGAATAGAGAACTATGGATTAAGGATTACGAACTATGAATCACGAAATAAAAAAAGCGATTTGAAAAATAATTTCTCAAAAAAATAATTTTGACAACGCCCGGTCCATGTTGTATAATTATAGCATGAAAAATAAAAATATAAAATATATAACGGTCACAATATTTATAATATCGTTTTTACTTTCGGTTCCAGGCATTTTAAAGCGGCCGGCGTTCGCGTGGTCGACTTATACTCACGCCGCCATAAGCGCCGAGGCTCTTTCAAAGTACCCTTCGCTTATTCCCGGGGTGGTTTACGGCTCGTCGCTGCCTGATATCACGACTAACTTTATAAGCCCGGCCTCTAAAGATAAATTTTACTCTATATTTCACGGCGAAAAATTTCAAAAAGCGGTAGTATCGCTCCTTTCTAAACTCGACAAAAAAAACGGCCGCGTTATGTTATCTAACATTTACGGCTATCTTTCGCATATAACCGCCGATCAAATAGCGCACACGCCGCAAAGCTATGCCAACGCGAAAAAAACCTTCAGCGTAAAAACCGAACTGAATCATTACACCGCCTATCTTTTCATGGATATGCTCTGCTACTATGATTATTTTTACGGCTATAACTCCAAATTCGGCAAATTCGTCCCGGACGCCGATTACTCATTCGTCAGCGCGGCGCTCGCCGAATATAACGGCTCAAACGCGGGGGACGGGCCGGCGGAATTCAGCCGGAGCGAATTCGCCAAAAAAGAAGCCGCGTTTAAAGCCGGAATAACCGTTCAGAAAGCTATATTCGATATTTTAATAGACGAAAACCCAGAGTTGTTTGAGCAACTGCGTTCATTTTACTCCGATTATCAGCTCGGCGTCAACGGCGCGGGCGGCTTTTACGACGCGGCGGCGGCGGTTGAAGAAAAGATCACGGCCGGCGATTACTCGCAGGTATCGGGCGGCGGTTTTAAATCTTTCGTTGACAGGCAGATCAACGATATAACTTATATCGGAATGCAATTTTGCTCGCTTATAGCTAAAGACACCGAATTTATAAGAACCTCTAAGTTAGGCTCTGATAAGCTCGAATCGTTCGTTTCGAAATTTTTCGAGTCAAAATCGGCCTCCACTAAGGCGATGGGCACATTTCTATCGGCGCTGCTGCTTAAAAAAGGCCTTACCTACGAGCAGATAATTGACTATACCGACGGGATCGCAGATGCCGCAAAAAAAGAAAGCGATAAATCGATAAAATATAAAAACGCCTATAAAAAGCTTAAAGAGCCGCGATGGTATTCATTTATTCCAGGCAGCGGCTCTAAAGAAAAACGCGAATATATCGACGCGTTCATCGAGTATCAAACAGAAAAAAACGAGGATGAAATTAAAGAAGCCGGCCTTTCCGGCGCGCTGGCCGAAGCGTTGCGCGCCGCTGAAAATAAAAGGCTTTCAACTTACCGTGAAGCGTATCTTGCATCCAAGCTCAACCCGCTCGATTATATATCAAAAAAAGCGGCCTGCGATGCAGCGTTTACAGGTTCAGGCGTCGCCAAAAGCTATATCAAGGCTAAAAGCCGCGCAAATACAGCGGGCAACACGGAACTTTCGCGCGCGCTCGATTTAAAAGCGGAGGCTTTTATCGCTAAAAACCTTAAAGCGCAAAAGATTGCGGCCGGCCGTAATTTTTCGTATAAATTACTCAACCCGCTCAAAAGCATATACGAAAAAGAATATATACTTCACTCATCGTTAAATAACGCCGGCTTCGAAAAAATCAAAACCATTTTAAGCGGCGGGTCCGCGCAATCTGATTCAGCAGGCGTTTTAGAAGCTGAAGTCGGCGTAAATCCGACCGGCATCGAGGCCGCTTACGCGCCAGTGACCGGCATCGAAACCAATGGCGGCGATCATGCGCCGGATGCAAAACCCGATTTAAATAACGCGCTTAAATTAATGCAAAACGCGTACAAAGAATATGTCGACACTTTAAACTCTTACAATATCGATGAAATAGAAAGCGCGGGCGTCCGCGCCGAACTTAATAAGCGCCTTAACAATTATATACGCCTTAAAACGGCTTATGAAAAGCTGTATTACACTACCAAAGCCGATACCGACGTCAATGACAATGCCAATGGCAATACCGATGTCGGCGATACCATCACCGATATCGACGCCGTCGCCGGGACGCGCGACTAAAATTCTTCAACTCAAATAAAATTGTTTTTTAAAATCGCCGTATTCCATTAAAAAATAAATAGAGGTAAATATGGAACAGAAAAAAACGCCGTTTATAACGGCAAACGTTACGTGCCCGATATGCGCCAATCAATTTCCGTCCTACAAGTTTAAAGCGGGACTTTACGCAGTATTAGACAAAGAAACCGACCAGCACCCTAAATCTTACAAGTGGACCGAGCCGGAATTCAGTTCGATCAATCCGCTTCATCACTCCATGTGGCGCTGTCCAAAATGTTTTTTTACCGATTTCACCGAAAATTTCGAGAAAAAAACCGACTCGAAAGTGCTTGCCATGCGTAAAATATATAAACCGGCGGAAGTTTTAGCCATGCCCTTCATGTCGGAAATTTTAAGATACACCGATTTAAATATCCCATCTTTTGAGACTACCGTTAATTTATATCTTACGGCCGCTTTTATCAATGAAATGCCCACGCGCCCCGAAGATAAAAGTTATTTTAAGCTCGCGCGCATCTACCTGAGGATCGCCTGGCTTTACCGCGAAAAATACGGCGCGGCTGACTCGGCCCTTGAATCGATCAGGCTTAAACAAATGTTTAAAAATTTCGATGAAATAGACGCTAATTACACCAAATTAGAGGGCAGCGTCACCAAACTGCTCTCAATTATTAAAAACAGGCTGCTTGAAATTTACGGCGGCGAGGTTCCGATGAATAATCCCTACTACGCTAATATAGCAGGGTTTTTATCCGGCATTAAAAATATTCCGGCGAGTCTCGGTAAAATTAAAACCACGGCAGTTTTAGATCAGCAGGGCAAGCTGAGCGGCGATTCAACGGCGACCGGGAACCATCCATATTATAACTTCCCGTCATTTCCCGATTTTTTAATGTCGCTTATGCCCCACTGGCCGGACCTTCCATTGAATGAAAAGGCGGCTCTCGCGCTCGCGGTAAAAAATTACACTCTGTCATACACAAATGAAGACTTCTTCGATACTCCCGAAAAGCGTCTGAACGCGGTTGATTTAATTGAAAATCTTTACATTCGCCTCGACGATTACGACAGCGCGCTTAATTACATCACCGAAATATACCGCAGCGGAACAAAAGACCGCCAGGGACTGTATAATAAAATGAATTCAAAAAAATCCGACGGCACTTATCCCACCCAGAGTGAAAAAGACCGGATCGAATCGCAGATCGCCCGCATCAACTCCACCCTTTCAAAGGCGTCCGATAAAAAGAAAGACCTCGAAGAAAAAAGACTGGCTGCGGCACTGCCGAAAGTTACGGCCGTAATAAACCAGAACCCGCAGATAAGCGAAGCGGAGCTCATATTAAAACTAAACGACATAGGGCTCAGCGAAGCCGTTTATAACGACCTCAAAGAAAAAAATATGCTAACTCTTAATCTAAACGAAAACGAAATTAAAACCGCCGACGAAACCGAAGCGGCGGCGGGCCGTGAAGAACAATCTATAGCTTGAGATAATCAGGACCGCGACGGGGGAAAAGAAAGGACCAATGGCCCTCTCTTTTCCCCCGTACCCCCAAATCTCTCCCTGAATATAAAACTGCGTATGCTACGCATACGCAGTTTTGTAGCATCGAAATAAAAAGGCTATTAACATAGCCATTTTATTTCGGGCGGTATTTTCTGCCGGCTTCAAAGTTTTTCTTTATTTTTTTCTTTATAAAAGCAGGGTAAAATAAAAAAATCGCATTATCTTTAATTATTATTGAAAAATATAAACGAATATGTTAAAATGTAACCATTATAAGATTCCGCGCAGATTTAATCAGGACACGCGAATAGTCGGAAAATACGGAAAACAGCGTTAAACGCCATGTAAATATATAAATAAGTGTTAAAGCGGTCTGAAAACAATCAAAGTGTATAGAGTATTGTACCCGCTACTTTATTTAAAGGGGAATGAAGTTATGAAACCTGAAACGAAAGTTAAAAGCACTCTGGACCATTTTATGAAAGCCTACGAAAAAAAAGACGTCAACGGCATAATAAGTTTATTTTCGAATAAGCCGGGCGTAGTTTTTATAGGAACCGGCAGCGACGAAAAATGCCTCGGACTCAACACGTTAAAAAACCAGTTTGAACGCGATTTTGTTCAATCCGAAAAAGTCCATGTAAGCCAGAAATGGGAAACCGTTTCGGTTTTAGGCCAGGTCGCCTGGCTTGCGGCTGAAGTCGATTTTAAAACGAAAATAAAAGGCAAATCCAAAGAATTTTTAACACGGCTCAGCGCGGTTCTTGAAAATCAAGACGAGCAATGGCGATTCATTCACATGCACATCTCTCTTCCGCCGAGCGAACAGAAAGCGGGAGAATCCTTTCCCACGTGCGACCTATATTAGCACACGGCGCAGTTAATGTTTAATAACCCGATAATCGACTAATCCAATTAATTACATGAACATATGATAAATATTTAACAAATATGTAATAAGTATATAATAAAAAGAGCGGATTGACATTATAAATGGCGTCCGCTTTTTTTGTATTCATACAATTTTAACGGCATTAAACACTTTTCATCAAATTAATCATCCTATATATTTTCGTGACGCAGTATTGATATCAAAAGCCAGAACCCTAAAACACTCGCAACGGAAAAACCGACGATTCCGATAATTGGAATTTCATTCCATAAAGGCGGTATTTTTGAATGTATGACTATCGAAGAACCTATTATTAATGACGCTAAAACAACTGAAAAAGCGAGTTTATTTGTGGTCCGCTCATATGTTGCAAGCATGTGCTCCGCGCCTTTATGTTCGATGTCCATTTTCAATTTTCCGTATTTGATTTTATCTAGTATTTCGCTAATCTCAGAAGGCAAATTTCGCAATAAAATGGCTAAATCCGTCGCCGAATTAAATAAATCGCCCGCTAATTTAAACGGATTAATCCGTTCACGTATCATTTTTTCGGCATACGGCTTTATATGCTCTGAAATATTAAAATTTTTATTTAATTTCTCCCCATTTGCTTGAAGAATTATTAATGATCTCAATAGCAGATAAAAATCCGGCGGCATTTTCAAACGATTTTTTATCAGTATCGTGATAAGCGTATTCAACATTGCCGCCATATCTATATAAGCCAACGATTGATAAAAATACCTTTCTATCAGTTCGCTTACCTGCGATTCAATGAGCGTAAAATTTATGTTTTCATCGCTTTTTACGGAAAATTTAATTAACGTTTTAGCTATTTTTCCAGCATCATGATTGGCTACGCCGATTATAATAGACGATAAATGCTCGCGAGCCGATTTCGTCACAAGCCCCATCATTCCGTAATCAAGAAAGCAGATCACATTGTCGTCCAGAACCATCATATTCCCCGGATGTGGATCGGCGTGAAAAAAACCATGCTCGAATATCTGTTTTAAAATAAGGTCCGTCCCGCGGCTTGCTATGAGCTCGAGTGATAAACCGCTTATTTTTATCTTCTCGATTTCAGATATACTGCTGCCATTAATAAATTCCATCGTAAGTATTTTTTTAGTCGAATAATCACGATAACATTCAGGAACGTATATTTCGGTATCATTTTGAAAGTTGAGCCGAAATTTTTCCATATTCGAGGCTTCAGACGAAAAATCCAATTCCTTGAGTATACATTTTTCAAATTCTTCGACAATACCTTTGATATCTATCCGCTTAAATTCCTGATCATAACTTTCGAGAAGCGCCGCCATATCTTTCATAATTTCAAGATCGACTTCTATGATTTTTTTGATTTTTGGACGCTGCACTTTAACGACAACCGAACTACCGTCACAAAGAACTGCTTTATGAACTTGCGCAATTGAAGCCGCGGCAAGGGGTTTTCTGTCAAATTCTTTAAAAAGCACGGCTATTGGCCCTTTAAGTTCATTTTCAATGATTTCAACCGCTTCTTCGCTTGAAAATGCCTGAACAGAATTTTGAAGTTTTTCCAGTTCATTAAGAAGTTCAGGCGGGATTAAATTAGGACGGTTGCTTATCGTCTGGCCAAGTTTAATAAAAGCGGGGCCGAGTTCTTCAAGAATCATTCTTATTCTTTGCCATGTGGTTCTTTCGGCTTCCTCCGGCCCGAGTTTATTTATGTTTTTTTTATTTTTAAATTCAAAAATTTTATCGATTTTAGTTCTTGATATAAAATCATCAAAGCCGTGTTTGGCTAATACGCTCAATATTTCAACGTAGCGATTAGCGTGACGATAGGCTTTTGATATCCTGCCTCTTTTAAAAATCATTGCCGCTCCTGCTGCTTATCCTGTATTAACTTTTGTAATTCAGAAACCTGACGCTCGAGATTGTCATATTCGGCTCGTGTCGGCACATTGAGCTTAGTCAGAATCTCGCCCGTCACTTTAACCGCAAATTCGTCCATATTTTTACAGGAATTTTTTAGTTGTTCGAAAAGTTCCGCAATTACCTTTTGTCCTTCCTCTTCCGAAACTTTCGCGTCTTCAGATAATTTCCTGGCAAGCTCGTCCATTTTTTCTTTTGTCATCGCGGTCATTCCTGCTCCCATAAAAAAAACATTTTTCAATAAATTTACCATAATTGTTTCCTCCTCATTTTACATCAAAAAATATATTAACCCTTTTTTTCGATTACATATTTAACGGCTCGCTCCATAGTCAATACTTTTTTCTCCTGATCTTCCGGAATTTCAATATCGAATTCTTCTTCTATCGCCATTATTATTTCAATGACGGCAAGAGAATCGGCCCCCAGATCATCCTGAAAATTTAAATTTTTTCCTATTTTTGATTCATCAACATTTAATTCATCTGCGACTATTTTCATGACTTTTTCATAAACACTTTCATAAGTCAATCCCACAAAGTTACCTCCTTTTTCTCTTATCAACCACGCCGCTCTGATTCCATCCACTAACGGCATTTGATGATCCATTAATATCAGGTCGAATTTTTCTTTTGCAGCCATGGTTACGGCATCCAGCTCATTATTTACCATGCATACAACATACCCCCTATGTTCCAGAAGAAGTTTTACGGCAATAAAATAGCCGGGAATATCTTCAACCAGTAATATTTTACGGATTTTACATTCAGCCATTTTAAAGCCTCCATAAAAAATTATTATTTCAAATTCATTCCAATCTTTTATTATCAGACTGTATGTTCAATTATTCCACTTATCATATCGTGAAGTTGTTCTATATTTATCGGTTTTGGAATGAAACCATGCATGCCGGCATTCGTGTATTCCTCGATTTCATTGGCCATCACATTTGCCGTTACGGCTATTATCGGCGGAACGATCCGACCGGCTGTCTCGAGTTTTTTGCGAATCAATTTAAAGGCTGATAAGCCGTCCATATCCGGCATTTGAATATCCATTAGAATTGCATCGTGATCCTCAGCCGCGGCCATTTCAATAGCCTGAGTTCCGCTAGTGGCAATTTCTGACTCCCACCCCTTATAAGAAAGCATTTTAGCCAGTAATTTACGGTTTGACGGCTCATCATCGACAATCAATAATTTTATCTTCCGGTTATCATTTATAGACGCCTCGACGCCAACCGGCGCAGAGCCGTTTATTTCATTCGATTTTATTATAGCGCTTTCATTATCAACAGGTAAAGCATCATCCAGACAAATTTTAGCGGTAAACTCGCTGCCTTTACCATATTCACTTTTTACGGTTATAGTTCCGCCCATCAAATCGAGAAGATTTTTAACTATCGCCAGACCCAGTCCGGCACCTGAGCTTTTAAGACGCTTTTCAGAATCAGACTGGACATATTTTTCAAAAATTCGCTCGAGGTCTTCTGGCGGTATTCCAATCCCGGTATCGGCAACTACGATGGTTATCTTCGATTTACCCTCAACTTCGTTATCGAGCTTCATGGTGATTTTGACTCCGCCGATCATTGTATATTTAATTGCATTACTCACAAGATTTATAATTATTTGCCTGATCCTTATTTCATCGCCAATCATCGCGCGATTCAACCGTTCGTCGATTTCCTGCTCGATATACAAGCCTCTGGATAAGCTCATAACATTTAAAGATTCGACGCATTCCGAAACCATTTCCGCGAAGTTAAAAGGAGCGTTATTAATCTCGAATTTGCCGGCCTCGATCCTGGAAATATCGAGTATTTCGTTTACGACTGAAAGAAGTTTCTGCGATGATGATAAAATATTATTCAGGTAATCGAGCTGCTCTTCATCCAGCATAGTTTTTTGAAGAATACTCGCAAAGCCTACCACGGCATTCATCGGAGTCCTTATTTCATGGCTCATTTTCGCAAGAAAAAGGCTTTTAGCCGCATTGGCGGCCGCGGCTCTGTCACGTTCGGCTTCGAGCTCCTTTTCTATTCTCTTACGATCGGTTATATCTTTATTGCTTCCCTTAATTCCAAGCCATGAACCATCCGGGCTATAAACCTTCCTGCACCTGTGCTCTATATGTTTTATCGCTCCTGATTTCGATATAATCCTGAATTCGAACATGCAGCTATCACTGTTCATTCTATTATTCCAATGATGTAATATTAAGTGTTTATCTTCGTGAAGGGCTATTTTGAAAATAAAATCCGCATCTTCGAGCAATTCTGACACGCTGTAACCAGTTATTTCCTGAAAGACCGGTGACACGTAAGCGTACTTTCCGTCCGGCATGCACCAGTATTCCCAATCCAGCGAGTAATCCGCAACCGTTCTAAATCGTTCGTAATTCAGCCAGAGTGAATTCTCCGAAGCTCGTCTGGCAAGGGCATCGTATATCAACCATATTTCCACGTCCTGCGACATGTATCCGGCCATTTCTAACTGGCGTATATCGCCGCGCCGCGTTTTTATTCGCAAGATTCTGGAAAGAAAACCTTTTTCCCTGTCGGCCTTATACTCGGCATATTTATTTTCACAATCATCAGGAACCAACATACCAAACCATTGCTTTACCGTTTTAATTTCATTGTTAGAATATCCCGTAATGTTTTCCACTTCCTTATTGAAGCAAACCATTTCATTAACCACATATGCCGCGCCGACAGGAATATTTTTAACCAAAACTTCTAGTTTCTCTATAGTATTCGTTTCAATCATCTGATTCATACAGGCCTCCTTTCCAATAATCTAATCGATTGCTCTTGCATTTGTACATCAGTTCAGCGTTTTTATTCGTATAAATGATTAGCTTTCGTATATCCTGTACCATGCGGCATACATTACCGGCAATACAAGTATAGTCAGGATCGTCGCCACGAAAAGCCCGCCCGCGATCGCCACCGCCATCGGTCCCCAGAATACGCTTCCTGCGATCGGTACCATGCCAAGCATCGCAGCCATAGCGGTAAGCACGATAGGTCGGAACCTTAGAATGGTTGCGTTAATAACAGCGTCCCATGGCGATTCTCCCGCGGCCTTCTGAGAGTCGATCTGGTCCATTAAAATAACTGAATTTCGAATGATTATTCCCGCTAACGCCAGAATACCAAGTTGGGCCACGAATCCCATGGGCTTGCAAAAAATCAACAAACTTGCGCTTACGCCGATTATTCCCATTGGAGCTGTAAATATAGTCAAAAGCATTTTCGATACGCTTTGCTGTTGAAACATCAGCAGCACAAGAATGGCGATTATCATTGCCGGCACAGGTTTTGTCAGCCATCGCGACGCATTTTCGCTCATTTCCAGCGTTCCGTCTTCTTCGATGCGATAGCCTGGGGGCAACGAGTTTCTTAATTTCTTCATTTCATCGCAATTATATAATTCTTTTGCTGCCGTATTTCCGAGCACGCCCTTCTGGACGTTGCACTGGAGCATAATCGTCGGGTTTAAATTACGGCGAATTATATATCCGTCTTCGGCTTCGAATTTTATATGTGCGATCTGATCGAGCGGCACAAATTTTCCGCTGCTTTGAATAATATTCAAATTCTTTAAATCAGACAGGTCGTTTTTAACGTTTGATTTCAAGCGAAATAAAATACTTACGGTCTTGTCTTTTTCTCTGAATTCGGCTATAGGAGCGCCGGAGAGCATTGACTGTAAAAAGAGAGCCAGATCTTTAGTATCGACGCCCTGCATTCGCGCCTTATCCTGATCGATGTCGAGGCGTATGGTTTTACTTTTTTCGTACCAACTGAAATTTACATTGAAAAACCTGGGGTCTTTGAGCATAATCTCACGCGCTCTGCCGGCTATTTCTTTTACTTTATCGTGATCGCCGCCCGATATTCTTATCATAACGGGATATGTGCTGCTGGGACCGGTTTGGATAAGTTTTATGTTAGCTTGAATATTGGACAGTTGTTCTTCTTCGTTAAATAACTTTAATAAATTTTCCTGCAATTCGTTACGCGAATTAACATCCTTCGTCAAAATGATCAACTGCGCGAAATTAGGCCTTGGCGGAACCGGTTCGTGCGTAAGAACAAAACGCGGCGCTCCCTGTCCCACATAAGAAGCGAAATTAATGATATTTTTCTCTTTTTTCAAATATTTAGAAATTTTATTGACGGCCGCCTCGGTAGCAAGCAGCGACGAGCCTTCAGCCAGCGTTAGATTAACTATTAATTCAGGCCTTATCGATGCCGGAAAAAAATCTGCTTTTATGTATTGCATAAAATAAACGGAAATTAAATAAGCACAAAGAGTAACAGCTAAAACTGTTTTTCTGTAATTCATAAAAATTTTCAGAACGTTTTTTAATGCATTGTAAAATGCCGTGTTATAATTTTCGTGATGCTCTTCATGTTCTTCTGACGTGCGGCCGGATTTTATCTTTACGAGGTAATAAGCCAGCAATGGCGCCACTGTAGCAGCGGCAAACCATGAAATGAGCAATGCGATAGTTACTACTGAAAAAATGCTTCCCACGAATTCCGCGGCCGCTCCGTCAGAAAATCCAACGGGAATAAATCCGGCGCATGTAATGAGCGCACCTGTAAGTCTCGGCATCGCCGTGGCTGTATAAGAAAAACAGGCGGCTCGCGTACGATCCCAACCCTGTTCGAGTTTAACTGCCATCATTTCCACGACGATTATGGCGTCGTCAACAAGTAATCCTAGAGCTATGATAAGCGCCCCCAACGATATCTTGTGCAGCGAGATGCCAAGAACATACATGACTATGAATGTCGCGCAAACTACGAGCGGGATACATAGCGCGACAACCAGCCCCGAACGAACTCCCAGGCTTATAAAGCTGATTACAATAACAATGACAACCGCTTCGATGAAAGTTTTCACGAATTCGTTAATGGCATTTTTCACGACTTCTGACTGGTTTGCTATAGGCGTTATTTCAAGGCCGAGAGGCATCTCCTTTCGTATTTGTTCGATAGCGTCTGTAAGGTTTTTGCCAAGCGTAAGTATATTGCCGCCTTTTTCCATCGAAACCGCAAGGGCGATTGCGGGTTGACCATTAAAGTACATTTTAGGGTCGGAAGGCTCAGCATAGCCTCTCGAAACTTTTGCGATATCGCCAAGGCGAAAGGTTTTTCCATTCGCCCTGATCGGAAGTTCGCGTATGGCATCGATATTTTCAAACATTCCACTCACGCGAATATTCATGTTATCGGTCTTTGTTTCTATCATTCCCGAAGGAACCATGGCGTTTTGTGCCTGAACCGTATTTAAAATCATACCGGGCGGAATTCCCAGTTGGGCGAGTTTTTCATTCTCCATTTCAATATGAATTTTTTCGATTTTTACACCTATAAGATCGATTTTTTTTACGCCTGATATTCCGAGTAAAGTACGTCTTATTTTTTCACTTTTTTCGCGTAATTCTTCATAAGAAAATTCGGTACCGGTGATGGCATAAAGAGAGCCGAACACGTCGTCGAATCTGTCGTTAAAAAAAGGCCCGATTACCCCCGCTGGCAAAGTGTGCTTTACGTCATTAACCATATTCCTTACCTCGAGCCAGGTCGGCCTTATGTCTTTTTCTTCAACGGCATCGTCTTTCAACACAACGAAAATTATTGCCCAACCTGGTTGCGATTCGCTTTTAACATAATCGAGCCCGATTACGTCCTGAAGTTTTCTTTCGATTTTATCCATAACTTGCTCTTCGACCTGCCGGGCCGTGGCGCCAGGCCACACAACCGTAATTATCATCTGCCGTATCGTAAAATCAGGATCTTCGAGCCTGCCAAGGTTATTATAGGAAAATATCCCGGCTATAAAAACCAGTGTAATAAAAAAGAAAGCCAGTTGCTGATGCTTAAGCGTTAAATCCGACAGGTTGATTCTGTTCATTTTTTTTCACCCTCCGCTCTTACCGCCTGCCCTTTCCAGAGTTTATGAATTCCGGCGGTTACAATAACATCACCAGGCGCCAGGCCTTCAGAAATTGCGACATCATCGCTTTGAAAAGAATTAATTTTTATGTGTCTTAAATCAACCGTGTTATTGGACACAACCCACACGGAAGGGGCGCTTCCTGTCTGATAAACTGCACTGATCGGTATTTTAATTATTTTACTACTTTTTTCGTTTACCACAACGACGGAAGAAGTCATTCCAAATTTTATCTCCGGCGTCGTGTTTAATATACTTATTCGCGCTTTATATGTGCGTGAAACAAAATCGGCTACAGGCGATATTTCTCTGACCTTCCCTTGAATAGTAATATCTGGCAATGCCCAAAATTTAACGATTATTGTATTGGCGGACTGCAATACATCAAGTCTATTTTCAGGTATATTTATTTCAATTTCCTTTTCGCTGTCACGAACCAGCGTCAAAACTATCTGTCCAGGCCCTACGATCTGACCGACTTCCACGAAGACACCCGATATTATTCCGTCGTGCTCCGCTACTAATTTACTGTATTCCAGCAAATTCGAATACTGCGTTTGTTGAGCCCGAGCCTGGCGAATGGCGGCATTGGCCGCATCGAAAGCCGTCTGCGCCTGATCGAAATCCGCCCGGCAGATCGCTCCCTGTTTAAGTAATCCGCGATAACGGTTCAAGTTAATTTCGGCAAGCCTCAGTTGCGATTGTGCCGCAAACACTTGCGCATCGCTACTTTTAACTCCCTGCACAAGATCCTTTTCGTCGATCGTCATCAAAACATCACCCTTTTTCACGACGCTTCCAAGTTCGACATTGCGTTTAATAATTTTACCGCCTACCTGGAATCCCGCGTGTGTTTCATAACGTCCACGAACCTCGCCCGAATATGTATAACTCGAATCGTTAGTTTCATAATCAATGGTATGAGTGCGCACTTTATATATAGGCCGCAAAAACTCCGCTTCGTTTTTTTTATCGGTTTGCCCGATTATTTTCGAAAGTTTGTCACGATGTGTCATTCCGAAAAATATCATGCATCCGACTACAATGATCGATATAACAATTACTGACGCTGTTAATTTATTCTTTTGCACGGACTTCACTCCTTTAAAGTATATATGAGTCCTGTCCAAAAA
>DIVV01000224.1 GCA_002423385.1 bacterium UBP16_UBA6123 | reverse complement strand
ATAAACTTGTTATTCAATTTTTAAACATCACAATTTTTCTTCTTTAATTAAACTTTTCGCTCTTCAGATTTGGGCCGCCATTCGGCTTCCCGCTTCTTCCAGTTTTTAGTTTTTAAAGACAACAAAACTCAGCTCAAAGTTTAAATCATTTTATTATAGCACAGTTTTTTTAGCATGTCAAGAACTTTTTAAAATAATTTTTAACTTTTTTCTTTTACTAAATGTTCGCTTGTTTTCTGTTGTGAAGCTATTATAACACAGCTTGTTTTCTGTGTCAAGCTTTTTTTATTTTATTTTTTGAAAAATTTTATTAAATACATGAGTCCATTCCAAAATAATCGATTTTTCGAATTTTGACGACAAATTTTCAATGATTTTCAGACACAATTTGGCCGTTTTTTGACTTTCTGGAGCGGACTCATACATTAACTACTTTATTATCTTGAATTCTTTTTCGTAAACAGCCTTGTTACCGGAATTATCGACCGCTATAATTTTAATTTTATGAACACCTGGACTTAAATTCAATCCCGTCTTTATGTCATATATATAACAATTTAATAGCGCGCCTGAAAAATATTCATAATTGCCGCTTTCAGCACCATCGATATAATACTTTATGTTCGCGCGATTAACGCCGCTTTCAGCATCGCGCAGATTAAAACTTAAAAAGTTATTTTCAGCCTTAGCTGATAATTTTAAAGGTTTGGCCAACCTTGCGCCCGATTTTTTATAAATTTTTAAAACTGGCAGCTTTTCATCTTTAAACACCGCGCAACTAAGCCGCTTCGTATTTTTGAACGGTGCGCTTAAATATCTGCCGCCATAGATGGCTTCAACGGCGTTTCCCATAAATATTCTGGTTTTCGAATATATCTGATACAATCCGGCGTCGGGCAAAATTTTATTTTCATCCGTCGGCTTATAATAAATTTTAGCCCCATACCCCGGACGCGAAAAACCTATATCCACAGAAGAATTTCCGGCGCCTACCGAACCGCCCGCGCCTCCGGCCGGGTGAGTGGACATGCCGGAATCTTCACCTGCGGAAGTTAAATTCATTTCGCCCGCATAAAAAGGTTTAACCGGATCGCTCAAAGCCGTCAGTTTAATCATGTAACGCCCGTCGGCACCCAGTTTAACAATTTCGCCCGGCTGCATTTTATAAATCCTCAATCCATATTTTTTTTCGCCGCCGCCCGAATTACCCCGACCGCCCGGGCCGATTCGGTCTTCCGCTGCCTTATTTTCATCGAAGGCAACTGTACTACCCTTTACCACGGGATATTTCACCGTTATTTCCGGCATCGCCGCGAACTCGTCATAGCCTTTATAATAACAATAATAACCGCCGGCTTCAAACATCTTCATTTCTGAGACGTTATGAGTAATAACCGGCCGGCTCTTTCCCGCGGCCCGCTTTATTTTAAATAATATTACATTTTCTGAATATTCTACGATAATCTTATCATCGCCCTGCGCGTTATCATTATTAACTTTAACGCCTTTAGCGTTTTTAGATTTTTTTTGTTTTAAATTTTGCGCTTTTTTATTTTTTTCGACATGCGTTTTATTTATTTTTTTCGCCGCCGCCTTTGCTTTCATATTATTTACCGGTTCAAGTTTTTTTGGCAACGCGCCTGAAATATCTTCTCCTGACGCGCCAGCTTCATCGACATCCGCTTTTCCCGCCTGCAAAAGTTTAGCAGTGCTCGAACCGCCGCCATTTATTTCGATCACTCTTTTAGAAATATTATTAAAATAATCACAGGCGCTGATTTCAAAATAACGCCTTTCGCCGGTTTTTATTTCTATTATACCGCCGTTATACGCGGCTGTTATATACTGCGGACGCTCATCCGGCGCGCCCGAATAAAACATATTATAATAAAAATTGCCGCCGAAAATTTTAGAATAATACATGTCATAAACAATTTCCGGCGCTCTGGAATATTTATCGCCTATCGAATCAAAAGCAAGGGAGTATATCACAGCGCCATCTTTTGACGCCGGCCGGCCGTCTGAAAAAAGCGTGATTTCTTTTAATTCTATTTTATAAACGCCCATTTTCGATTCGTTATCTTTAAATAATTTATTTTCATCAAATGCTTTGATTAATATTTTTATTCTTCCGAGCGCGTTTACCGATAAATCGAAAGCGCCTTCCCGTTTAAAATTAAAAAGCGCTCCAACCGGTTTAGCTTCCACTAAAGAATTTTGATCGTCGGGTATCAACATCGCGGAGGCTATATTGACCGGCGTTTCGTCTTTAAGTTCAGCCGCGGACATATAATTAAAAGGATTAAGCGTTGCCGCGATTGCGCTATTTACCCCATCATTTCTTTTGCCGGCGTTAATTTCAAAATGAAGATGAGGCGGACCGGCTCCGCTATCGCCTGAATAGGCGATAATTTCGCCCGCGCCGACGCGGGTATTTTCCGCGCTTAAATCAATGTCGAAATTAAAACGGCTGTTATTGGCGGCCCTGGCTTTTTTTACATAACCATCAAGTCTGAATTTATCATTTTCAAACGCCGACAGATGCGCGAATTTATATATAAATCCGTTATCGGCTTCAAAAGTAAGCATCAAGCCGTAGCCGTTTTCGTCGCCGTATAAATTAACTATTTTTCCGGGTGAAGGCGCTATAACGGGAATTCCGTTTCTTCTTTGCGTGCGAAAATCCGCGCCGGCATGAAGATGATTGGACCTGTACTCGCCGAAAGTAGCCGAAACGCTATCGTTAGTTTTAAGAGGAAATAAAATATTGCCGGCGGCAAAAGCATATCCGGGCCGCATTATGCCAGTTGTAAAGCCCGCATGCACTGACGGAAATAAAGAAAACACCGACGTCACAAAACAAAAAACACCGAAAAAAAACACAATATATAATTTATTATTTTTCATAATCAATAAAAACCGCCCCTGAATACAATATGCTAAAATTATAATATACTTAGTTTAGTTTAATTTAGTTTAGTTTAATTTAATTTAGTTAGTTTATCATATTAATTTAATTCAACTGATTTCAATTTTGAAATATCGAAAAACTTCATAATTAAACACCCGCTAAAAAATAAATTGACAATATCGACGATAAGATATAGAATATATCAATCCAATCGTCTTATTATAAATTAAAATACACAAAATGGCAAGGGGTAAAATTTGGCAGGCATAAATTTTGACGCCGCGGGCAACGATATAATTAAATATTCAAAACTCGTATCGGCCGAACCCGAAATGAAAAAAATTTTTCAATTAATCGACTGCGTCGCGCCGACGGACGCTACGGTATTAATTCTCGGCGAATCCGGCACAGGCAAAGAACTCATAGCTCAGGCCATCTGCGAAAGATCTAAAAGAGCCGCCAAACCTTTCATCGCCGTCAACTGTTCCGCGGTGCCGGACGAATTGATCGAATCGCACTTATTCGGCCACTCGAAAGGCTCTTTCACCGGCGCTACCGCCGATATGGAAGGCAAATTCAAACAGGCCGACGGCGGCACCTTATTCCTCGACGAAATAGGCGATATGAGCTTAAAAATGCAGGCTAAAATATTACGCGCACTCGAAACCCATGAAATACAGCCGATCGGTTCCAGTAAAAATATAAAAATAGACGTGCGCGTCATAGCGGCGACGAATAAAAATCTCGAAGAAGCCGTTCCGGCTAAAGAGTTCCGCTCCGATCTTTATTTTCGCATCAACGAAGTGATGATAAAACTGCCGCCGCTGCGTGAAAGAAAAAGCGATCTTCACCTGATTTTAATGGAATTGATTGAAGAATACAATAAGGAATTCAATAAAAAAATAGCTTCGGTAACTATCGCCGCGCTCGGACTTCTTCAAAATCACACATGGCCCGGCAATATCCGCGAACTCAGAAACGTCATGAAACGCACCATGCTTTTAATGAACCCTGAAACCGAAAAGATTTTCGTCGAACATCTTCCATTTCAGGTAACCGAAGAAGCCCTCCAATCGGCTGAAGCCAATAAAAATTTAAATATGGCCGACTCTTTAATCAATTTTTTAATATCGCAGTCCTCGGACGGCTTAGCCAGGCTCGATCCCGAAAAACTTCTGCCGCTCGATTATCTCGAAGGCAAATATATAGAATTCGTTCTCAAGGCCACTAAAAACAATAAATCCAAAACGGCGCGCATATTAAAAATCGACCGTACAACTCTGTACGAAAAAATAAGCAAATACAATATCGACGCTAACGAAAATTAAAGTTCTATCAATTAAAACCTTATTTATCAATCATAAAAATATAAATAAAACGGGCCGCGTTAATATCTGAACGTTTCTGTAACGAATCGGGCCGGCATCAAAGAAAGCACAAGCTATAAAGCCCGTTCGAGTTCTTTTATTCTCTGCTTATATTCATAATTAGCGATGTTTTTATACAATTTTTTATACAATGTCAGTGACTTTGCCCGATAGCTCGTCTCGACTGTTTTCGCGCAAATTTTTTGGGCCATTTTATATAATTCATAATTCAGGCCCGCCGCGCGTTCCATATTTTTTTCATTTTTCAAAATGGCGCTTACATCTTCAAAAGCAGCCTCCTTAGATGCCGGATCGGTGCTTTGCGCAAATTTAATTTTTGCCGTTAATAATCTGGCTTTAAATACCTGCTCTTCATTTTTAACTGCCCCGGCTATATTTAACGCTTCCTCGCAATTTTTCAAAGACTCGCGCAATCTTTTTTGTTCAAAGTATAATTCCGCCCTTGCAAAAAGTCCGTTACACAGGTAATATTTTAAGTTAAGCTCCCTTTTAAGAGCTATGGCTTCATTCAAATATTTTTCGCTGGTTTCATAATTTTTTAATAACCGCTGAAGATCTCCAATATTCCCCATCGAAATAGCCATTCCATTTTTATCGCCTATTTCCGTAGCTATTTTCAGATGATCTTCAAAACAGCGGAGCGATTTTTTGAAACTTCCCGTCATAAAATATATGGCTCCCATATTGCCCGTAGCTACGCCCGCGCTTACTTTATTGCCAAGCTGGCCTGATAATTTTAACTGCCGACGGTAGCATTTCATAGCCTCAGCGTAATTGCCTCTGATCAAATATATGGTTCCTATATTGCCTATAGCCGCCGAAATAGTTCTTTGATCACGCATTTTCCCGGAAATAATCAACTGCTTTTTATAACAACTGAGGGCCTTATCGTTTTTTCCAAGCCTGAAATGTATTATACCCAGATTTCCTACCGCATGTGAAATGCCGAGCAAATCTTTGCGGCGACGGCATATTTTTAATTTCTTTTCAAAACATTCTATGGAACGCTCTAATTCACCTATACTCAAATATACGAATCCAATAAAACCTGATACTTTTGAAACTCCATAAATATCTGAAATATCTTCGTACAGCTTTAAAGATTTAAAAAGATACTTCAACGCCTTTTTATAATTTCCAAGGCTCGAATATATAATTCCGCTATAAAGAAGGGCGTTTGCGATACGCTTCTCATCTTTTAATTTCAATGAAAGCGATAGCGCCTTTTTAAAAACCCGGCCGGCTTCTTGCCAACCGCCCGTCAACTCTAATATTTTACCTTTTTCACATAAAATTTCTTCCATTTTTTCATATTTTTTTATAGACGCCCGCCTGCCGCGATTATCAGCAGGCCACAATTCCCGCGATAATATATTTAAAACCCTGTCGTAATAGGCCGCCGCGGATTCATTTTGAAATTTTTCGCGCGCCTGTTTCGCCGCCTTTTCAAGATAATAAACGGCTTTCAAATAGTCGCCGGCGTTTTCAAAATGCACGGCCAGCTCCGCGTAATAATCTTTTATATCTTTTATATGTAAAACTTCCATCGCTTCGCCGGCCAAACGATGAAGCTTCCTCAACCGCTCTTTCAACTGCATGCCGTATATGCTTTCCCTTATAAGCGAATGTTTGAAAATATATTTAATTTCGCTCAAAACATTCCACAGAAGCTGATTTTCGCCTTCACTCAGACGCGCTTCGATAAAAGCGGCGTCCTGCGAATTCATTCTACCAAAAATCCAGTTCAGAATATTTAGCGGAAATATCTGACCGATAACCGAAGCGATTTGAGCGATTTCCTTCAACTGTGAGGCCAGCCTGTCAAGACGCGCGACTATAATCGAACTAATCGCCGAAGGTATTTCAAAATGTTTTTTGGAAAGATTGAAATTATTATCGATAAGAGCGCTTTCCATTAAATAAGTCGCGATCTGTTCGATATAAAAAGGGTTTCCGTCGCTTCTTTCATAAATAAAATCTATGGTATTTAGCGGTATTTGCAAATCATCGCCGACGGCGAAGATGGATTTAACGAATGATTCCGCCGCGGAAGCGTCAAATGAATTCATCTGGATCCGAGTTTCACTGAAACCTTTACGAGCGGTGAGCAAAAACGCTGAACCGTCATCGTTATAACGGCATTCAGACAATATTACGAAAGCCGACCCGGCCGCGCCGCGCATTATAAAATCTACGGCTTTAACCGAATCTCCATCTATGCAATGACCGTCTTCTATTTCGATAACAGTCGGCATAATAGAGCTTTCAGCGTTCAGAAAAATTTTAACGGCCTCGAGAGTGTTGGCGTAACGAGCTCTGGCATCGGAAAGTTCGTACGGCGAATTTTTCCGGTACAAACCGATAAGCGCTCCCAGATAAGACGAAGCGCTCCGCAAATCTTTTTTTATATCATCGCTTTTTAATTTTTCAGCCAGTTCATCCATCTTTTTTTCAAAAGACTCTCTGTCAGGCTGCGCTGGCTGATTAAAATAATTTTTAAAAAAAGAAATAAAAGGATTGAAACTTTTTTTCAATATCGGATCGCACGGCATATAAAACCAGTTATATTCAGAACCGAGCATCAGCCGTAATTCATTGACGAAACGCGTTTTTCCAGAGCCGGCCGCGCCGTCCACATAAACGATTCCACCGTTTTTATTTTTTTTAACAGCTTCAAGGCACTTTGATATTTTATCTAATTCATCACGCCTGCCAATCAGCTTATCATTACAATTTTTCTTTATTTTATTCTCTTTTTTACTTAATAATTTATATACGGGAATTTTTTCTTCGAATCCTTTAAATTTCATATCATGCGCTGGAGATATTTCATAATACGGCCTGATATTTACATAAACATCCGTATTCATTAATATTTCGCCTGGCGTCGCAGATGCGGCCATGCGCGCGGATAAATTGACTGCGGGTCCCAAAACAGTATAGGCGCGGCGCTTTTCACTTCCTAAAAAACCGGCGAAGGCTTTAGAAAAAGTTAATCCGATCGCCAGAGGAAAAATTTCAAACCTCTTCATCGATTCAACGGCGTCAAACGCGAACCCCAGGGCCCTTTCAAACAATTTTTCATTTCCGACGGGCGCGCCGAATACGATAAGAGCGCTGCCGCCCTTATCCGCAAAATCCGCTCCGCTGAAATAACCTCCGTATTCATGCGATAAATTAATTAATTTATTGATACTTTCGTTAATTTTTTCTTCAGGCTTGAAAGAAATAAAACATGAAACGATATTGCGAAATTCACCGGAAATTTTAAGTTCGATAACAGAGGCCGGCGAAAATTTTGCGGCCACTACAGCCGGAATATCAATATCGGTTTTCGATATTTTTCTTTTATCGGAAAAATTAAAATTACAATCGAGGTTATAACATCCTTTGTTTACTTCGTTCAAAACGGCTCCCGCCGGAAGTTGGGCGGATAAATGTTTATCGAGGATAATTTCGCCCGCGGCGCAATGGCGTTCGCACTCCGCGCTGCCGGTAACGGCGGGACCTTTAAAAAAATATATATTCTGGACGTGGTTTTCAATTATGTGCCAGAAAACTTTGCCGTATGACATTCCAATTTTCATGCTCAATCTGAAAACGCCAAATTTAGTTTTCTGCACCGCCAATCGATCAAAAATTTTTTTTATTTTAAGGGCGCATGCGACTGAATTCCGCGCGCAAATTTCGGCGCGGCCTTTTTTTTCATTTATAAAAATAGCGGTCATAGCGTCTCCCGCAAAAGACGAAACGAAGCCGCCATATTCATAAATCAAATCAATGGCCGTAGCGAAAATCCGGTTTATAACCGAGCATAAA
This sequence comes from bacterium UBP16_UBA6123, assembly GCA_002423385.1. Classification (GTDB taxonomy): domain Bacteria; phylum Muiribacteriota; class UBA9980; order UBA9980; family UBA9980; genus UBA9980. The sequence continues at coordinate 20,837 of DIVV01000224.1, read as the reverse complement.
ATTTCATTGCCTTCGATCCCGTTTTTCGAAAGAGTTTCGCTCATGGCTGTAAAACCCGATATATCCAGAAAAATCGAAGCCGCTTCAAAATTTCCGCTCAGCTTGTTTTTACCATATTCACCGGCTATAAAATGCGGTATTAAATTACTCATAGTTTATTTGAAATTATAAACGAAATTATTTCACGCAATCTGAAGGCGAGCCTTCATAAACAATATAACCGCCTTTTTCTCCGCCCTGCGGTCCAACTTCGATTACCCAATCCGAATTTTTTACGATATCGATATTGTGCTCTATAATTATCACTGAATTACCTTCATCTACGATCTTATGAATAAGGGTCAATAAATGATCGATATCCGAAAAATGCAATCCGGTTGTCGGTTCATCGAGTATATATAACGTTTTTCCTTTTTTGATACCGCTTAATTCTTTTGATAGTTTTATCCGCTGCGCTTCTCCGCCCGATAGTGTTAACGCGCTCTGGCCTAATTTTAAATAACCGAGCCCGACGTCTTTGAGAGTATTTAATATTTGAAAAATCTTGCTATTATCCGAAAACATGGCGCAGGACTCATCGATATCCATTTCCAGCACATCGGCGATATTTTTGTTTTGATATGTAACCTGAAGTGTTTCTTTATTAAAACGTCCGCCCATGCACTCGGGGCAGGTAATCCAGACATCGGGCATAAAGTTCATTTCAATTTTTTTCCGGCCCTCGCCTTCGCACGAATCGCACCTGCCATCCTTATTATTGAAACTAAATCTGTTCGCCGAATAGCCTTTTTCTTTCGCCAGTGATATCGAAGCAAAAACATTTCTAATCTCATCAAAAACTCCCGTATATGTGGCCGGATTAGAACGCGGAGTTCGTCCGATCGCTTCCTGCGTGATCGTAATAACGTTATCTATCAAATCCAACCCTTCAATTCTTTCATAATCGCCTTTAAGCAATACCCGGTGATTATAATAATAAGTTAAAACGGGAGAAAGAGTTTTTGTAATTAAACTGCTCTTACCGGAACCGCTCCTGCCCGTAACACACGTAAACACGCCTAAAGGTATGGAAACAGTTATATCTTTCAAATTGTTTTTATTGGCTCCATGTATATTTAAAAACCCGTATGGCACGCGTTTATTTTTTTTTCGATTCGCTCCGATGAATAATTTTTGTGATAGATATTTTCCGGTAATTGAAATATCGTTAGCCATTACTTCCCGAGGAGTGCCGCAGGCAACCAGATGGCCGCCATTAACCCCGGCGCCGGGCCCTATATCGATCAAATGATCGGCTTCGAGCATCGTCGCCCTGTCATGCTCTACAATGACAAGAGTATTTCCGCAATCCCGCAAATGCTTCAAAGTATCGATAAGTTTATTTTGATCGGATGAGTGCAAGCCGATGGAAGGTTCATCGAGAATGTACAATAAGTTTGTTAATCCGTTTCCTAATTGAGCCGATAATCTTAAGCGCTGCGACTCCCCGCCGGATAAAGAAGGCAGCGAGCGTTTTAACGATAAATAATCCAGCCCGACATTAATTAGAGCGTCGAGTTTATGCGTTATCGAAGCGATTATTTCGCCTGAAATATTAATTTGATTATCGGTAAGTTTGGCCGGCAATTTTTGTATCCAGTCATGTAATGCCGAAATCGTCATCGACGATATTTCGGGAAACCGCATATCCGCGACGGTAACGAATCGCGCCTCCGCGTTAAGCTGTTCTCCGCGGCAAACGGGGCACTCGCTTTCTACCATAAATTGCATGTAAAATTCGTGTGAATTTTTTCCCTGTGATCCTCGAAAAAGTCTTTTAATGTGATTTAGAGCGCCTTCGGCCGGCCTTTCAATATCGCCGGAGCGGCCTTTTGAACCTTTGTATCTTAATTGAACGTTTGCGCCGTCCGTGCCGAATATAGCTTTATGCCTGAAATCATCCGGTAATTTATTCCATGGCTTTTCGAGGTCGATTTTCATGCTTTGCGCGAGGGCGATAACTTCGCCTTTCATCCAGTTTCCGCTTGGTTTTTCTACGTATTTACGCAAATCTCCCCACCAGGCGGATGCGCCGTCAAGAATTGATTTTTCCGGATATTCGACGATTAATTCGGAAGAAACGGACATTTTAGTGCCGAGCCCGTCGCAGCCGGAACACATGCTGTCTGGATTGTTGTTACTAAAAAATGCAGGAGTTAATTCAAAAAATAAATGTTTGCAATAATAACAATAATTTCGCGTGTGCAAAATAAAACCGTCGTCTCTGGAAACTTCGACTTTGAACGCCCCGCTTTCAGTATCAAGAAGATGTTTAACCGCATTTTTAAGTTCGGCGATGAAATTATCGGCAAACGGCCGTGAATGAATATTTGAAAAAATTGAAGTATTATTTTTCAGAGAAACAATATTAAAGTCTGTGATTTTTGATAAATTTATCAAAAGATTCGTTATCTCATTTATTGTTTTTACATCGATAGCTCTGCCGCATTCCGGACAGTGACGAATTCCGATCCGCGCATAAAGGAGGCGCAAGTAATCGTTTATATCCGACAGAGTTCCGACCGTAGAACGAATGTTTCTGTTAATAGATTTTTGTTCGATCGCAACCGCGGGCGGCAAATTTGATATCCGCTCTACATCGGGACGTTCAAATTGCTTAAAAAATTGCCTGCCGGTCGTGGAAATGCTGTCCATAAATCGCCGCCGGCTTTCCGCAAAAATTGTATCGAATGCTAAAGAAGATTTCCCGCTTCCACTAAGCCCGGTAATCACCGTTATTTTATTTTTTGGTATTTTTAAGGAGATGTTTTTAAGATTGTTTTCTTTAGCCCCGGCTATAAAAATAAAATCTTCACCCGTATTATCATTTCTTTTCACATTAATGGAACGATTATTAACAACCGGTCCCGCCGTTTCGATAGCGCCAGTCAATTCATGTAATTTTTTAAAATCCGATTCGGATAGAGTAACCTTATTACCGTTTGCCATCGAAGACGACTGTTCTATGCACCACTCGCTCCAGTGATCGACCCACGAAGGCACAAAATACTTTTTCACCCTGTGCAAAAACGGAATATATGGTTTGATATCCAGTACAGGCGTTTTATCAAACGCGTCCACGGCGGATATCTCAATAATTCGCTTTTCTGGATTGATTTTAATTATCCTTGCCGCAGTCAAACCTATAGGATTCGGCCTGACGGGTGAGCGCGATGCAAATACGCCAGTTTTCGGAGCATTTTCATAAGGCGGATCACATTCGGTAATTTTTCGATAGATTTCCTTTTCAAAACGGCTAAACCACCAGATTATTTGAATATGGGAAAATTGCGCGAGATAATCGATAGTGTTCTTCTCAGAATTCATTAACTCGATAAAACAACGTCCGTCAATCTTTTTAATAATACCGCCAGGTGCAATCTCGTGTGATTTATGGTTCGTCGTCAAAAACGAAAGTTCATTCGGAAAAACCTGGCAATCTGAATTATTGATAATATTTTCGGGTATAAAAGAGGGCAAAGAAGATAGATTTTTATCAACCGTGCATTCTTTGATTCTATCTTCAATAGGAAAATATGGTTTGATATCGATAATATCACCGCCGCGATATATATCGCTTTCAATTCGCAATAGGCCATGATTACTATTTGACGCAAGAATCCTTGCAACGACGAGTTTAAGTCGAGTTAATGCGTATCGTTGAATGTTTTCGACAACCTGTTTATATTGATGGTTTGAATTATCGCGAAATTCTTCCGCCGATTCCATATAAAATAATATAATATGACTGAATTTATCGATATGAAGCAGCGCCGGTTTGTAATCATCATAAATCGATAAATAAATTCCATCGTTTAAACTAATAATTTTACCTATCGTAAATAACCGGTATTTATTCACGTTACTTTCCCTTTCATAACCGTTCTTTTAAAACATTCAAATTTAATATCTTAATACATCCTACAAACAATTTCAATGCAGCATAATTAAAATATATTTTTCAGTCTAACACAGATAACAAACAGTGTCAATAATAAAAAAAAGATAAAATTTTTATAATTTTATATTGTATATTGTATATTGTATATTGTAAAAAATTCTAAAAAAATTAAATAATCTTTGACAAACTTAAAAATCTTTGATAATATTAGGGATGACTAACAATATTCAAGGTGATTAAAATGGTTCTTACCGCAAGTCAGGAAGATTATCTGGAATCGCTGTTCGTAATTACGCGCAGTCAAAAAGTAGCCCGCGTCAAAGACGTTGCCGAAGCGCTGAAAATCAGTATGCCGTCCGTAAGCGCGGCGTTAAAAAACCTTGAAAAAAAAGGGTTGCTCAAACACGATCACTATGGCTATATCGAATTAACGCCGGAAGGCGAAGATATCGGCGAAAAAATATACGAAACACATCTTTTACTTTCTGATTTTCTTACCCGAATTTTAAAAGTTTCTCCGAAAACGGCCGAACACGACGCCTGCCTCCTCGAGCATAACCTTTCATCCGAAACGCGGAAATGCCTTATAGAATTTATCGGAAGATTAAAAAAAGATAAACATTTCGAAAATCTCTGGAATAAAAAAATTAAAAAATAATAAATTAACGGCGTTTTTTTTATATATAAGTTAGATACTACTAACATTATTACTAACAGTTAATAATGTTATTTAACGTTTATAGAAATGATAAATATTTCAAAAGCCTCTGTAATAAAACAATTAAGATATATCGTGTTTTTTTACATATAAAGTTAGGCATGTTTAACAATATCAAATTAAATTAACAATATTTCAAGCGTTATATAAGGAGTGTGTTTATGAATATTTTAAATTTAAACAGGGGCGCCAGTTTTAAAGTGAAGCGGGTAACCCTGCCACGGGAAACGGGAAAGAGACTTGCCGATATGGGGTTTACCAGCGGAACGGAAGGGGTGATAGTCCGCTCGGCCCTGTTAGGCGACCCTATACAAATAAAAATTCTCGGCTATAATATTTCCATTAGAAAAAGCGAAGCCGCCGGAATCATTGTAGAAATACCACCCGAAGAAAAAAATCCGCCTCGCGGGGAGGATATATGAGCACGAAGCGAACTATCAGCATAGGACTAGCCGGAAACCCGAATACCGGAAAAACTACTTTATTCAATGCCATTACAGGGTTGCACCAGAAAACCGGAAATTACCCGGGAGTTACGGTCGAAAAAAAAGAAGGCCGCCGCATATATTCAGGAGTCGAATTCATCGTTTATGATCTTCCCGGAACTTATAGCCTGACGGCTTATTCAATGGATGAAATCGTGACTCGCGACTTTATTCTTGAAGACAAACCCGACGTTATCATCGATACTTTAGATTCAACTAATCCTGAAAGAAATCTTTATCTTTGCCTGCAATTTCAGGAACTCGGCATCCCGGTTATAGGAGCGCTTAACATTACCGATCAGGCAGAAAAAATGGGAATATATATCGACGAAAACAGGCTTTCCGGACTTCTGGGAATTCCGATGATCAAAACAGTCGGCGCCAACGGAAGCGGTATAGAAAAGCTTTTAGACGCCGTAATACAAATCGTAGATTCACGAAAAACTCCACGGCGCTCTATTTTTTATGGAAACGAAATGGAAACGGAAGTTTCAAAACTAATATCGGTAATAGAATCGGATCAGATATTCAGCAAAAAATATCCTCCAAGATGGCTTGCTATAAAACTTCTTGAAAAAGATATCAACGCGAATCAAAAAATATCGGCGCACAAAGAAAACTGCGCCATTATAAAACAGACTCGCGAAAGCATCGATTTCATCGAAAGCCATTTCGGCGCGGACTCCGAAGTAGTAGTTTCGGAGCAGCGCTATGCTTATATTCACGGGGCGGCCGCGGAATCGGTTAGAAAAAACACAGGCGGAAATATAAATTTAAGCGAACGGGCCGATATAATTCTTTTAAACCGTATTATAGGCCTGCCGATTTTCTTATTTATACTGTGGAGCATTTTTAATTTAACTTTTAAACTCGGAGAATATCCTATGGGATGGTTAGAATCATTTTTTACGACGCTAGCCTCTTTTTTATCCGGATATTTGCAGGACGGATTACTCAAATCATTTGTAATTGACGGAATCATAGGCGGAGTAGGCGGAGTGTTTTCATTCGTGCCATTAATTATAATCCTCTTTCTGTGTATTTCAATTTTAGAAGACACGGGCTATATGGCGCGGGCGGCTTTTATAATGGATAAATTTCTTCACATATTCGGATTGCACGGACAATCTTTCCTGCCGATGATGGTGGGCTTCGGCTGTTCCGTTCCGGCCATCATGGCCGCAAGAACATTGAAAAATCCTATAGACCGGATCATAACGATAATAGTGATTCCTTTTATGAGCTGCGGGGCGAAACTGCCGGTATATATTCTTCTCGCCGGAGCGTTCTTTCCCCAAAATTCCGCAAATATGGTTATGCTGATATACCTTATCGGAGTGACGATGGCGCTGCTATCCGCGATATTATTACGAAAGACCATCCTGAAAGGAGACCCCGCGCCGTTTGTTATGGAACTGCCGCCATACCGGATGCCGACTTTACGCGGAATATTATGGCATGTAACCGATAAAACCGGATGCTATATAAAAAAAGCCGGAACGATTCTGCTGGCCGCCTCTATTTTAATATGGGCCATGGTTTCGTTTCCGAAACCACCTGAGGATATCGTAAATGAAATTTCCAAAACGGAAATACGGATCGTCGATAACGTCGCTCAGGCTGAAAAAGAACTTTCATACAGCATAGCCGGAAAACTCGGAAGGCTGATAGAGCCTGCCGTAAAGCCGCTCGGATTTAACTGGAAAACGGGAATAGCCGCCATAACCGGTCTGGCCGCAAAAGAAGCCGTAGTTTCAACGCTGGGCGTCCTTTACAAAGTCGGAAATGAAGAGAATGAAGAAAGCGCCAGCTTAAGAGAAGCATTAAAAAATGACGGCGGTTTTAGTCCGCTGGTGGCTTTTGTATTAATGCTTTTTACTTTAATCGTTCCGCCGTGCCTGGCGGCCCTATCAACAATCAAAGCCGAACTCGGCTGGAAATGGCTTGGATTCACCACAATTTATCTGTTAACGCTCGGATGGATTGTTTGTTTTGCAGTTTATCAAATAGGAAAATTAAGCTGGCCTGGAATATAATAACAACGTGTTTTTTTAAAAAAATAATTAATTATTAAAAGTAATATTTAAAGAAAGGAACTATTATGAATACTCTATCAAAACTTCAAAGTTACATGACCGGCAGAAAAGCGCTTCTGCCCGCCGCTTTAACATTGTCAGCAATCAGCGCGCTTATTGGCATGGTGCCATATATTCTTATCTGGTTTATCATTCGCGAATTGTTCACCGCCGGAAAGTTTTTTTCTACCGAAGTTATCATAACCTATTCATGGTGGACGGCCGGCACCGCCATTTCAAGCGTCGCGCTTTATTTTGCGGCTTTATCGCTTTCACATCTGGCCGCATTTAGAGTAGAAGCGAATATACGAAAGCTCGCCATGCAAAAAATTTTAAGAATGCCTCTCGGCTTTTTCGACAATAACACAATCGGACGAATTCGTAAAATTATCGATGATAACGCCGGTATCACTCATGTTTTTTTGGCTCACCAGATGCCCGATCTCGCAGCGACAATATTAATGCCCTTAACCGTTTTAATTCTTATTTTTGTTTTCGATTGGCGGCTTGGATTCGCCTGTTTGATTCCCGTCGTTATTTCCACGCTAATAATGAGTTTTATGATGGGGAAAAAAGGAAGATATTTTATGAATAACTATATGACCTCTCTCGAAGAAATGAGTACAGAAGCCGTTGAATATGTGAGAGGCATTCCCGTTGTAAAAGTTTTTCAGCAAACTGTATTTTCTTTTAAAAATTTTCATAACAGCATTATAAAGTATAAAAAAATGGTGTTTGATTATACAAAATTGTGGGAAAAACCCATGTCGGCATATACCGTTATCATTAATGGCTTCGTGTTTTTTTTGACTCCGGCAGCTATTTTGCTTATCAATAACAATGAAAATTATACGCTAATAATTCTCGATCTTATTTTATATGTACTGATAACACCTGTTTTTTCACATAGCATCATGCGGAGTATGCATTTAAATCAGGCTTTTGGACAGGCAAGCGAAGCTATCGACCGCATCGAAAACCTCACTTTCGTTGAATTGCCGCCGATCTCCGCAAGTCCAGAACACATTATCAATCACGATATTACATTCAACAATGTATCGTTTAGTTATCCCGGCGCTAAACACAAAGCGGTCGATGAAATAAGTTTTTATATTCCAACTGGAAAAACAATTGCTTTAGTCGGAGCTTCAGGCAGCGGAAAAACAACCATCGCAAGACTGGTGCCTCGTTTCTGGGATGCCGGCGAAGGCAAAATCCTTATTGGCGGAACAAATGTAAAAGATATAGATCCAAAAGAACTTATGAATAATATTTCATTCGTCTTTCAAAATACCCGTCTTTTCAAAACCACATTACTTGACAACATCAAATTCGGCAACCAATCAGCATCAATCGAAGAAATCGAACGCGCCGTCGATTTAGCGCAATGCCGCGAAATAATAAATAAATTACCCGATGGTTTAAACACAAAAATAGGAACTGAAGGAATTTATCTTTCAGGAGGCGAGCAGCAACGAATAGTCCTTGCGCGAGCCATTCTAAAAAATGCCCCTATAATCGTTCTGGATGAGGCAACCGCTTTTACCGATCCCGAAAACGAACATCTGATTCAACAAACTCTTAAAAAACTCACCAAAGGCAAAACTGTGCTGATGGTCGCCCATCGCTTAACCAGCGTAATCGAAGCAGATAATATTCTGGTAATTAATAAAGGGAAAATATTCGAACAGGGCACTCATCGAGAACTCCTGGAAAAAAACGGGATTTATACGAATATGTGGAATGAATATCAGCAGTCTGTCAATTGGACAATTAAAAAGGAGTTGCATTATGCTTAAAACAATACAAAACCGATTCGCTCTGACACGCAAAGGCGCAAAAGATTTTATGAAAGGTGTTTTCTTTACGACTTTGCTCGATATTACCCTTATGCTTCCCGCTGTATTTATGTTTTTATTCCTCGATGATTATTTACAAAACACATTCAATATATCACCCACAAATTCCAAAGAATTATGGTATTATATTTTACTGGGAATATGTTTCATGGCGCTAATGTATATAACCGCAATACTTCAATACAAAAGCACCTTTACCACGGTTTATGAAGAAAGCGCCAATCGCAGAATTTTTTTAGCCGAAAAACTTCGTAAACTTCCATTAGCTTTTTTTGGCGAAAAAAATCTCTCGGATCTTACTTCGACTATAATGGAGGATAGTACTGAATTAGAACATACATTTTCTCACGCCGTTCCTCAACTATTTGCATCCATTATCAGCATTACGTTAATTGCCATCGGATTATTTTTATATAACTGGCGGCTCTCACTGGCTTTATTCTGGGTAGTTCCGGCGGCAGCGGCAATTATCGTTCTATCGAAAAAAATTCAGCATAAAGAAAACTTTTCACTTTATAATAAAAAACGAAATGTAAGCGAAAAAATACACGAAGGCCTTGAAACTATACAAGAAATTAAATCTTATTGTCAGGAACATAATTACATATCCGAACTAAACGCTAAAATTGATATTTACGAAAAGCAACTCATACGGGGCGAATTATTAGCGGGAGGACTTGTAAATATAGCTCAAAGTTTTTTAAAATTAGGACTCATCAGCGTTGTCGTTACAGGAGCGAATCTTATATCAGCGGGCAGTATTGATTTATTCGTATATCTAATTTTTTTACTGACCGCCTCTCGAATATATGCTCCAATAAATGAAGTATTTAGTAATTTAGCTGCTTTATTTTATCTGGATATTCGCATTAAACGAATGAATGAAATGGAGGCGCTGCCCATTCAAAGAGGAAAAACAGAATTTAAACCCGATAATTATGATATTATTTTCGACAAAGTCTGCTTTTCATATGAAGATGGACGGCAAATTTTACAAAATGTTTCATTTACCGCAAAACAAGGTGAAATTACAGCTTTAGTAGGACCGTCGGGAGGCGGAAAAAGCACCTCGGCCAAACTCGCCGCCCGATTCTGGGATATAAGTAAAGGAAAAATTTCATTGGGAAATCATGACATCAGTGAAATAGAGCCGGAAACCCTTCTAAAATACTATTCAGTCGTTTTCCAGGATGTTGTTTTATTTAACACTTCTGTAATGGAAAACATCAGAATCGGAAAGCACAAAGCGACCGATGAGGAAGTAATAAGAGCCGCAAAACTCGCGCAATGCGATGAATTCGTCAGCGAAATGCCATGCGGTTACCAAACCATCATTGGCGAAAACGGTGAAACTCTTTCAGGCGGCGAACGCCAGCGCATATCCATCGCTCGCGCCTTATTAAAAGACGCTCCAATTATATTACTTGACGAAGCGACCGCCTCTCTCGATGTGGAAAATGAAACCAAAATACAAGCGGGTATTTCAGCTTTGGTAAAAAATAAAACAGTTTTAATTATTGCTCATCGTATGCGAACTGTAGCAAATGCTGATAAAATTATCGTAGTCGAAAACGGAAAAGTATCAGAATGTGGAACTCCCGATATTCTGATAAAGCAAAACGGAATATTTACTAAAATGATTGAAAAACAAATGCATACTTTCAATAACGGGCCTTATCATACCGCAATATAAAATTTATCTTTTAAAGTAATTGACATATGCCACAAAAAATGATAAACTCCCTATATAGCATTAATAAGCGCTGTGGAGAAGTAGTGAAACGCCACAATAAATCTTTTAATTTAATAATATTTTTAATGATTTTTGTGTTTTCATCGATTTCGATGGAAGCCTATTTTCATCATTTCTTTCACGAAGTATTTACTGAAAACGTCGAAGCCTACATCCGGCATTCTAAACATTTAATAAACGTCGGCTGCCATGTCGAACCGGCGGTTAACGCAGCGAATAAAAGCTGCCAGTTCGATAGATTTTTGTTTTCCGTAGAAAGTTCTTATTTTTCTTTATTCGCCAATTCGTTGAATTGCTTTCAAATTTCCCGCGCAGAAATCAATAACTTCTTTTGTTTTATATCTAATTCCTATTCCAATCATAAAAAGAGCCGCGCTCCTCCTTTATACAAATCATAACCTAATTCTTTAAATATCCGCTTCATTGTTCAATTATTAACAATTTCATAAAATATCGATTAATTCCCGTTCGAATTAATGCTTTGCCATCTTAGCTGTTATAACAACAATTATTTCAGCGTAGTTGCTTCGCTATATCGCCGATGTATTTAAGCGGCGGTAACAATCTGTGCGCAGATGATTGCGCGCTATACTTTTCGTAATTTAAAGAAAGGATAATATTATGCAAAACAATACATTAAAAATACAATTAATTAAAATATTACTCATGTTTTTCGTCATTCACTTCACGGCTTCAACAACGGCCGCTGCGGACGTAATATCCGATAATACGGTCAAAGAACTTATATCTGAAATCAAAGAATTAAGAAAAAACAACGAAAACTTAAAAACCGAACTCGAAACTATTAAAAAAGAACAGGCTGAAATCAAAAAAAACATGGCCGATTATTCCCGCCGCGACCATGAATCAAAAACGCCTTCAGGCGCGGCATCCAACGCTTTAAGCGATCTGGAAAAAGAATTAAATTCAGCCGCCAGCGGCGATATCCAAAAAGGCGCTAAAACCACGGCCCAGAATTCTCTCGGCATGGCCGGCGCCACGAATCCCGATATGGGCGCGGTAGGCATTATTTCATACACCGCGGCTAAAAAATATGAAGACCAGGGCGGCACTCCGGCCGCAAACACCTTTCAATTCGACGAAGCCGAGCTCAATATCGCAGGTTACGTCGATCCGTTTCACAAATATGATCTGGTTCTCGGGTTTCACGAAGACGAAGTCGGCGTGGAAGAAGCATATCTCACCAAATTCGATCTGCCTTTAAAATTAGCGGGCCGCCTCGGAAAATTCAGATCATCGATAGGCTTTATCAACCAGCATCACGTTGACGAACTTCCATGGGCGGGCGAGCATGTATTTTTAAACTCTTTTCTGGGCGAAGAAGGCCTGGTAACCACCGGATTAGAACTTAAAAAAACTTTTTCTTCTAAAGGAAGATGGACCCCAACGCTTTCTTACGAACTCGGTTCAGGCCACGAATACGATAAAACCGCCGCGACAGGAACGCCTAACAAGCTGGCAATGCATTTAGATAAAAGTTTCGCGCGTGACAGGCGCAATCTTATAAGGCTTCGCAATCATTTCGACATAAACGAAAAAAAAGACTTTACTCTCGGCCTTTCTTATCTTGATTCGGATCATGGCGATCTTAAAGTTCTCGGCGCGGATTTTCAGTACAGATACCGCCCGCAAAGTTATCAGGGCCTTTCTTTTATAGGTGAATTTTTAAAACGCGACGACAAATCCTACAACCTCAAACGCGCCGCCGCCGGCCTGAATTCTTTTTCACCGCAGGGCTATATGCTTAATTTGGAATATCAATGGGACCCCGTATGGAAAGCAGGCGCGGTTTATAGCAATTTCGACGATCCGGCGCGGATAAATTCAGGAAAGTGCGATTCAAAAATAGTTTATATCGCGCATCCTCAGACGGAATTCACCAGATATCTTCTTCAATACGAACAACGCGAAATGGCGGGATTCGAAAAAGACAACCGCCTGACCATGCAATTAATATTTAATACAGGATATCACCGCCATAAATTAAAATAAAATCTGATTAAAATAAAACATGAAAGGAAAAATATTATGAAATCAATAAAATTTTTTTTATTATTTATAACCATGTCATTACTAATTAATCTCTCATCCGCTCATCTACCCTTCGCGCAGGCCGCCGCTAAATTGAATGTAGTTACTTCTATGAGCCTTTTTGAAGAAGTCGCCTCTGAAATAGGCGGCAGCCATATTAAAATATCAAATTTAGGTCCGCACGATCAGGACCTGCATTTCGTTTTAATCAAGCCGTCACATATTAATATGCTTATAAATGCCGACGTAATTGTACATACCGGATTAATGGGCGAACCCTGGCTGCCCGCTCTGCTCGAATCGGCCGGCAACCACAAATTAATGCCGGGCAATACCGGCGACTGCGACGCTTCGATAGGAATAAAAATCCTGGAAAAACCTGCAAGCGTTTCAAGAGAAATGGGCGACGTGCATCCCGCCGGAAATCCTCATTTCTGGCTCGACCCGGTTAATATTATTATCATCGGCTCTAATATCAAAAATAAATTCTGCGAACTGGATCCCGCCAACAAAGCGGATTACGAAAATAATTTCGCGGCTTTTTCAACCGAATGGAAAAAACTGACTTTAGATTGGGCTAAACGATTAGAAGCCGTCAGTCCCGTTAAAATAATAGATTATCACGTTTCGTGGTCTTATTTTTACGAGCGGTTTAAAATCGAACATATCTGCACCATCGAGCCTAAGCCCGGAATCAAACCTTCCGGCGCTCATCTTAGCGGAGTGATATCGAAAGGAAAAGAAAAAAAAGTTGACTGCATGATGGCGGAACCTTTTTTTCCGCAAAAAGATATCAAAATGGTTGCAAATGAATTAAAAGTGCCTTTTCTAACCGTACAACAAACTCCAGGCGGAAAGTTAAAAAAAATGAAAGACGTTTTTGAAGCTATAATAGTATTCTTAGAAGGCATTAAACGCAAGGAGACTAAATGAAAAGGAAAACCGATAAAATAAAAACTTATGACGGCGGCGAAATAATTTTAACCGATGTGACAATCGGCTATTCGTATCCGATCGTCAAATCGATTAATTTAAAGGTTGAAAGCGGTCAATACTGGGGCATTATAGGGCCTAACGGGGCCGGAAAAACCACGCTGTTCAAAACAATTCTCGGTTTAATCCCGCCCCTCGCCGGACGCGTCGAAAGAAACCTTCCGGCGCCCTGCCGCATAGCCTACGTTCCTCAGCAGACCACTCTTAAAACGAACCTGCCCGTTTCCGTCGAAGAATTAATCTTAATGCCGGTAAAATCATGGCTGCCGTTTAAAAAAGTGTCGGGCGAAGCTATCGACAGATTCAATAATTACACCGCAAAACTCGGAATCAAGCACCTGATAAAAAAACAAGTGTCTGAAATAAGCGGGGGTGAAAAACAAAAAAGCCTCATCTGCCGCGCCCTTATGATGAACAGCCCGGTGCTTCTTTTCGACGAGCCTACAAACGGCATGGATATCGCCAGTGAAAAAGAAATAATCGAGTTGATACGAAGGTTAAATAAAAATGAAGGTTATACCATAATATTCGTAACTCATTTTCTGGCCAACCTTCTTAACGAGGCCGAACATTTCGCTATATTCGCCGGAAATAAAATACGGATCGAAACACATGAAAAACTAATCGACGGAAACGCCCTTCAAAACCTTTACAGGCGTTCGATAAATGTTGATATGATTGAAAACTGTTTTTCTTTAAGAATAGGAGCTAAATTGTGACATCTTTATCTTTTTACGCTCTCGCTTATATGCAAAAAGGCCTGGCTGCTTCATTATTGGTGGGCAGCGCCTGCTCGGTCGCCGGCGTTTTCATAATAGTCAGGCAAATAGTATTTGTAAGCCTCGTTCTGGCGCAGCTTGCGGTTCTCGGATTTTCGGCCGCCATATTTTTAGATTTATCTGAAATGTCCAGAATTTTTACGGCTTTCGGCTTCACGCTTATCGGAGTTTTATATATGGCGTTATTTCAACTTAAAAATAAAACTCCGGCAGACGCGACTCTGGGCATGTGTTTTATTTTCTGTCATGCCGTTTCGCTGCTGCTGCTGGCTAAAAGCACTCAAGGACTGGAGGAAATCAGACACCTTACATCCGGAAACCTGCTTTCGGTCACATGGGAAGAAATAATGGCGCTCGGGGCGGCATGGATATTTTTAATGATTATCCATTTCGCGGGGCACCGTTCTTTTGTTTTTATTTGCGCCGACGATGAATTTGCCAGAATTTCCGGCGTTAATGTGAAAAAATGGGAAATTTTATTTTATATAAGCCTCGGCTTGATAATATCGGTCGCTCTTCAGGCGGTCGGAACTTTTTACGTTTTTTCCTGCCTGGTATTTCCGGCAATGAGCGGGCTTTTAATTGCCCGAAAACTCTTCGCCATACAAATTATCAGCTTTATTTCAGCGGCCGCGGCAAGTATCATAGGCCTCAGTTTTTCATACATTTACGATTTTCCGAGTTCTGAATCAATCATACTGTGGCAAATAATAATATATTTACTTATCGCTCTGTCAATAAAAATAAAACAGATAATCTTACGGTTCAGAATCGCCCGCTACTACTATAAAACCTTAACCAGACGCTTTGCCGCCTTACGCACCCGCAGATTAAATTTAAAACCGGATTCAAATTTAATTTCCAATGCAAATTCAAATCCAAAACAAACCAGGTAAAACGCGCGATAAAATTCTTACTAATAAAAAAGGCTGTTTCAAATATTACTTTTAAAACAGCCTTTTTTATTTTGTTTTGCTTTATTTAAATATTTTTATTATATTTATTTTCTCCCGCTTTCTTTATTTTATTTTTTTATTTCTGCGAAGTTTATTTTTACCAATCATTCCCCGTCTTTAGCTTCCGCCATATAATAAAGCACCGGCACGGTCATGCGTGAAAGCAGCGTGGATGCGATTTCTCCGGCCATAAGCGAAATGGCGAGGCCCTGGAATATAGGATCAAACAGCATTACAAACGATCCGACGACGACCGCGGCCGCCGTTAATAGCATCGGGCGGAACCTTATAGAACCGGCCTCTACCACGGCTTCTTTTAAAGGAAGGCCTTCGGCTATTTTCAGATTGATAAAATCAACAAGAATTATCGAATTACGGACTATAATGCCGGCGCCCGCTATAAAACCTATCATCGAGGTGGCCGTAAAAAACGCGCCGAATAAATAATGGGCCGGCAGTATGCCGACAAGCGTCAGAGGAATAGGCGCCATTATCACAAGCGGAGTCTTAAACGACTGGAACCAGCCGACGACTAATATATAAATCATTATCATGGCTATAATAAAGGCAGTGCCGAGATCGCGGAACACCTCTACCGTAATATGCCACTCGCCGTCCCACTTTAAAAAATAACCGAGCGAAGTGTTTTCAGGCGTCTTAGTCGTAAAGGTATATTGTTTTATAGGCCCCGTCGGAGTATTATAAGAAGCCAATATTTCACGCAGCTTTAATATAGGATATACCGGACTTTCTTCCGAACCCGCGACATCGGCCACCACATAGGATACCGTCTTTAAATTCTTGTGATAAATATTAATGTTATCGTAAGTTTTTTCGACGGTCATTATCTCCGAAAGCGGCGTGGCGCGCCCGCTTATGCGCGAAAAAGCGTGCATATTGAGTATGCTTTCAACCGACGACCTCTGTTTTTCAGGCGGAGTGACGTTGATATAAACGTCTTCCATTTCATCGGAATCGTGCATCAGCGATACTTTCTGGCCCGAAAGCCCGAGGCGTGCCGCCGCCATTACTTCGCCGTGGCTTAAACCGTTAAGCGCGGCCTTCTGCCTGTCTATATTAAATAAATAACGCTCGGCGGTGTCTTCTACATAAGTATCGATATCTACCACTCCATCGACTTCGGCGAATTTCTTCGCTAAATCGGAGGCTATGAATTTAACGGTTTCATAATCGGGACCGTAAATTTCGGCGACGAGCGTCTGCAGCACGGGCGGGCCGGGCGGAACTTCGGCCACTTTAACGTTGGCGTTGAATTTTTTGGCTATCTTTTGAATTTCAGGACGGGCCGCCACCGCTATTTCGTGCGAACTGCGCTTCCTATCGTGCTTCGCGGAAAGATTTACCTGAATGTCGGAAACGTTCTGACCGCTACGCATGAAATAATGACGCACTAAACCGTTAAAATTATGAGGCGCCGCTGTACCCGGATAAAGTATAAGATCGCTCACTTCGGGTATCGTCGAAATATATCCCGCGATTTCCTTTGTGACGGCGGCTGTCTGTTCGAGAGTGGTGCCTTCAGGCATATCTATTATGACCTGGAATTCCAATTTATTATCGAATGGAAGCATTTTGACCTTAACCATTCGCGCCGGCACCATTAAAACGGTTATGAACAAAAGCGCAATTACCGAACCAAGAAATATATAACGATATTTTTTAACGCTTAATACCGGCTCCATTATCCTATGATAAAGCCTGGTTAAAAAATCGTCGTTTGCCCCTTCATGATGGCCGCCATGGCCGGCTTCGACATCTTTAAGGTTGAGTATTCTAATCGACGCCCAGGGCGTTACCATAAAGGCCACTATAAGCGAAAATATCATGGCGGCGGAAGCGCCCACAGGTATCGGTCTCATATAAGGGCCCATAAGACCTGAAACGAAAGCCATCGGAAGTATGGCCACGATAACTGCTATAGTAGCCAGTATTGTCGGATTACCGACCTCGGCCACCGACTCGACCGCCACCTTTATCATATTGCGGCCTTTATTGCGCGGCAGGTGAAAATGGCGCACCATATTTTCAACGACGACGATAGCGTCATCTACGAGTATTCCTATCGAAAATATCAACGCGAACAGCGTTATTCTATTAAGTGTATAACCGTATAAATAAAATACTAAAAGCGTGAGCGCGAGCGTTACCGGAATTGCGATAGCCACTACTACCGAAGCTTTAAAGCCGAGAAACATCCATATAAGTATGGTAACCGATATTGTGGCAAGCGCCATGTGATATAAAAGCTCGTTCGATTTCTCCGACGCCGTTTCGCCATAATTGCGCGTTACGGTTATATCGAGATCTTTAGATATAAAAAAACCCTTCACTTTATCGACCTTATCCAGAACTTCTTCGGCTATAACGATGGCATTAGTGCCCTTGCGTTTGGAAACGGCTATCGTGACCGCGTTTTCAAAACCGCTTCCTGCCTTTTTATCTTCGGCCACTGCGATTTTAGAACCGGCGCCATGCTTGAATAAAACGTAATTTTCAGGTTCCGACACGTCGTCGGTTATTTCGGCTATCTCGTCAAGATATATCGCGCGCTTATTCACCGAACGCACGACGAGTTTTTTAATATCGTCAACCGATTTGAAGAAACCGCCTAAAGTCACTTTATATTCAATATTATTGTTTTTGAATGAATTATTGAGGCTCTGACGGTTGGAATCGGAAATCATATTAATGATTTCCATTGGCGATATGCCGTAAGCCGCAAGTTTGTTAGGATCGAACTCGACGCGTATCTCGCGGCGCTGACCGCCTATTATATTTACATCGGAAACGTCATTGACCGATTTAAGCTCGTTGGTAAGCTGCGCGGCTGCCCGTCTCAACATATAATGGTCCTGATTTTTGGAATGAAGCGTGAGCGCGAGTATGGGAACGTCGTCTATCGAACGGCTCTTTATGAACGGACCGTAAACTTCCGGCGGAATGCGATCTTTATGATGTTCCATCTTCTCCATTATTTTAACGAGACTTTTTTCGGCGTCTTCGCTTACTTTAAAACGCACGATAGTCATCGCGCCTTCGTTCTGCGCGGTCGAATATATATGTTCGACACCCGGGATCTCCCATAAAAGCTTTTCCATGGGATTGATTACACGCTTTTCTATTTCAGCTGGAGACGCGCCGGGCATCTGAACGAATACATCGATCATCGGAACGACTATCTGCGGCTCTTCTTCACGCGGCGTCATAATTATGGCGAATATGCCAAGCAATAGCGACAGTAAAATAACCAGCGGCGTCAGTTTTGAGTCGATAAACCCTTTAGCCAGGCCGCCGGCGAAACCGCTGTGCTCGTAATCGCCCTGGTGCGGCGCTTCATTATTGCCGTTAGCGGCGGAATTATCTTTACCATTTTTATTTTCGAGGGCGTCCTCTTTATTTATTTTATCGTTTTTCATTCGAAATCACTTCCTTTGATTTTATAAAACGGCGTTGAGCGAAATTTACTTTTTAATTATTACCTCGCCCGGATTCAAGCCGGAAAGCACTTCCGTCAAATTGCCGTATGATGCGCCGGGCCTGATATATTTAAAATCTTTTTCAGAGGTATAAACCATAAATATCTGGCCGCGCTTTACTATAAAATCGGAGGGAATAGATATTTTTTTTACGGTATGCTTGTCAAAGAGACCGCGCGCGTACATTCCGCTTTTTAAGCGCGGATCGTGATGAAGCGCTATTTTGACCGTGAAAGTATGAGTCATTACATCGCCGGTCGGCGATATTTCACATACCTCGCCCATAAAAACCTGGTCCTGAATTACATCAACTATTACTTTAACCTGGTCGTTTATTTTAATATTATTAATTATCTGCTCAGGCACTACCGCCGAAAAAAGCATGTTTTTATAATCTTCGACCGTAACTAAAGGCATTCCGGGCGAAGCGAGCATGCCTACTTCCGTCTGACGGGCCGTTATCCTGCCGTCTATAGGCGAATTAACGACGGTATATTCTTTCATTCTTTTCATCTTTTGAATATTGGCCATCAACTGCTTTTCTTTAGCGTCGATCTGGGCGCGCCGGGATATTATTACCTCTATCTGCGCTTTGGCCTCGCTCATCTTCGATGAAGCCATTTTATATGCAGCTTCTGCTTTATCGAATTCCTGAACGGCTATAGTTTTTGACTGATATAAAGTTTTAATTCTCTGATAAGTTGACGAAGCTAAGTCGAGCTGTGCCGCCGCGGATGATTTTCCGGTTTCGGCAAGCGCGAGATTTTTTTCGAGCTCGATTCTGTTGCTCGCTATTTCGGCTACTCCAGCTTCTAAAGCGGCCATGTCGGCGTTAATTTCCGCGTCGTCGATAGTTATTATAACTTCGGCCGAAGAAACTTCGTCGCCTTCGCGTTTATTAAAACCGGTTATCATTCCCATAACTTTAGAAGAAAGAGTGGTAACCGTTTTCGGAGTTAATACCCCGACAGCCTCAAAATAAATCTGGCGGTCTTCAAGTTTAACTTCGTGCTTAACGACATCCGCCGCATGCGAATAATTATATACGGGGCTTAAAATTAAAAAAGAAAGAATTAAAAAAGCCGATGTGATAAAGGGGTTTAATAATTCACGGCTGCTGATTCGATTAACGATTCCTGTTTTTTTCATAACGGACCTCCAAAAATAATTTTTATTTTTTAAATAGCAATTTACATACCATATTTTTTTGATTTAAAGATAATAATTGCATATATTACCTTAATACGGCTGATTATATAATATAGCACGCTTTATTTCTTTATTTTTTTATATTCTAGTAGTACTGAATATATTATAATTCAAGTTTATGATATAACATTTAAAATTAAAAATCAAGTAAAAATTTAACAGTAAAAATATGACTCTTGCCAAATATGGCCCTTACTTAAATCGCGCGAGTAAAAACTTTTTTTGAAAATAATTAATTTTTGAAGGGAGGGAGAAAAGGTTAGCAACCCTTTCTCCCTCCCTTTGACCCACCCTCAATCCGCAAATTGCCTGACGCTTTATAGTTAGTTGATCGATAGCTTTTTCTGTCAGAACTTTAATTGCGTGAGTACTTTGCATAGCGTCAGCGGGTTGCCTTTGAGTCTTTTCTTGCCTGTCGTCGTTCGTTCGCTCGCTCGCTCATTCATTCATTCGTTTACTTGTTTCTTTCTTTTTTTCTTTCTTGATTGATTGCTTACTTGCTTTTTACTTATTTGTCTGCC